>NVWZ01000004.1 GCA_002746365.1 Thiotrichaceae bacterium | reverse complement strand
GTTATGTCACACGGTGAAAAGATTATCGCGCAGTTCCTCTTGGGTGTCTGGACGCACAATGATCATGATTTTGATATTTTGGAAGCCGCCAGTGTGCTTGATAGAGAGGCTTGTCAGATAATATCTGACTGGCTGATGGAGCCTTTCTGGCCATAGTGACACGAAGATATGGGCATTACAGGCTTACATAACGAAAGGATCAAAAGAGCTCTGGTCAATGATTTTATGAAGGCCGAGAGTGTAAATATTTCTGTGTAACTGCCATCGTTAAATGTAATCAGTTAAACGTTCTTCAAATTCAATCATAAACCTATTCAGCGCTGGTTTCCAATTTCTAATAGGCATGGTCCATTTTTTTGACGCTTGCTGAGTGGCCAAGTAAATCACTTTTTTAGCCGAGTCATCGGTTGGAAAGAGTTTGCGTTTTTTGATGGCCTTGCGAATAACGCTATTCAGTGACTCAATGGCATTCGTCGTATAAATGGCTTTACGTATATCCTGCGGGTAGTTAAACAGGGTGTTCAAGTTTTGCCAGTGTGCTCGCCAGGATTTACTGATCTGCGGATATTTTTCATCCCAACGCTGTGCAAACTGATCAAGCGATTGCAGGGCCTTCTCTTCTGTCGTTGCCTGATAGATAGCTTTTAAATCAGCAGCAATCGCTTTGTAGTCTTTCCACGGTACAAACTTCATTGAGTTGCGCACCATGTGCACGATACAGAGCTGAATATGCGTGTCAGGATAAACGGTATTGATTGCATCTGGAAAGCCTTTAAGGCCGTCTACACAGACAATCAGGATGTCTTTAACACCACGGTTCTGAAGTTCAGTCAGTACATTCAACCAGAATTTAGCTCCTTCATTTTCAGACAGCCACATACCCAATAATTCTTTCTGACCTTATAGATTGACGCCCAGTGCCAGGTAAACGGACTTATTAATCACGCGTTTATCCTGCCGGACTTTTAGTACGATACAGTCCAAATAAACGATGGGGTAAATTGCATCGAGCGGACGTGATTGCCATTCAATAACTTTATCGATAACCGCATTGGTGATATTTGAGATTAGTGTCGGAGAGACATCTGCATCGTACAACTCTTTGAGTGTGTCAGCTATTTCTCGCGTGGATAAGCCTCGCGTATAAAAGTGCATGACTTTATCTTGCACTGAGGGCATTCTTCGTTGGTTTTTCTTAATCAGTTTCGGCTCAAAGTCACCGTTCCTGTCACGCGGTGTATCGATTTCAAACGACCCATCTTCTGTCAAAATGGTCTTGCTGGTATAGCCATTACGGCTATTGCTAGAGTCGCTCACTTCATGCTTATCGTAACCTAAATGGTCGTCAAGCTCAGCATTGAGCGCGGCCTCAATGGTAATCTTGGACATCATTTTCATGAGGGCACTTAGATCGTGCTCGGTTTTAATGTTTTTGGCTGCTTCTTGGGCGATTGCCAGTAGATCTTCTTTTTTTCATCTGCTTATCCTCTCCTTGTTGGAGTATATGATAAACAGTTACACAGATTTATTTACAGTCTCTGAAGGCCGGCTGRGGATTGGCGTTACCTAAGGATTGAAAAATTGTATGTCCAGTCGTGGCGATAATTTAATAGCGGACACCCAGGTATTTTGTCTTAATGTACCAGTTCAACTAAAAGTAGTCGTTAACACCCTAATCAATGGTTTGCTGAAATATGGTTCGACAACTTTACATAACACAAAATTTGTCATGTCCCACATGACTCAAAACTCACGCTGAGCCAGTAAAGTTCCTTATGTTTATTAATTAGCTCTCGTGAATGCCTCCCTTTTCTTCGTCTAAAATTTCAAGGGTAGGTCGTATTATTGAATCTAGAACGGTATTATTTTGATCTCTATTGTTAGGTTCAAAAAAAGTATTAACTATGTTTTTAGAGTTAACCCAAGTTTTGATTTCAGAATTTACTTTAATCATTTTTTCACTATTCGTAGTTATAAACCCTATGGGTAATGTCAATTTACTATTGCCAGGTATTTCATAGTGAAATAATACAACCATAATAACTTTTGGAATAAAGAATATTTCAATTCTTTGAGATACAAACACTTCATTAACACCTTGTATTTTTATATTTTTATTAGTAGCAAAAGAGTATGCGTCTAGCTCCCATGCTTCCTGCTTACTGGCACAAGGCATAATCATTGCTATACCAGTTGATTTTTTTCTTTGATCAAATCTTTCATTTATTTTTGATACAAACGACACAAACTCATTTGATCGTCCCCATGTTTTTCTGTCCGGTTCAGTAATCCAAATTGCTCCATTTTCAGTAATTTTATTATCAAAGTTTATATCTTTTCTTTTCTGTTCAATCATTTGGGTAATGATGGAGCAATTTTGTTTCGTGTAAATATTACCAACCAACATTCGAGTTGATTTTGAATCCCATATATTTTGATCTATTGCATAGTTATTGATTAATGTATCAATGTCCATGCCATTGCTAGATGACCAATATCTAGTAATAAAAGGATCACTCGTCAGTTGTAAGTAATCACTAAACCCCTTAGCTTGGTCGTCACTATTACATTCTTTGCCTGATAACGCTTCATCCATTGCTTTAAATAAAACATGCTGAGCATCCCACTCATCAATATCTTCATTATTATATTTGAGTATAATATTTCTTGGATTATCTGTATGTATGGAGTAACTTACCTCAATAGGGAGAATTGCATCATAATTAGTTGTAATATGATTGATCTTATAAAGTTCGGGACAATCCCTATAGATATCTATATTTTGTACTTTTTCTTGGTAGAGTGAAAATTGTTCATCAAAAGAAGATTTAACCCTTTCCTTTATGTTTGAGTGTGATCCATCTGGCAGAGGTATATCAATACCTAAAGGATTTCTTGATTTAGGCTTAAATGATGAATACAAGACTTTAAAAGAGTAATGATCAAATAGAACACTCTTTATTTCATCCTCTATCTCGAAAAACCTAGGTACAATTTTTCCGCCAGGTATCTCTTCAAATTTTTCTTGTGCATATTTTGTTAGCACAACTGATTCATCATTCCACTCAATTAGTCTTTCTTCAGCAAGGTCATTAAGGACATAAGTAAGCTCATCTAAATTGAACCCATAAAAATCAGACAATAGTTTTGGTTTACACGGTCCTACAGAATAAAGCAGACGTACCACAAATTCTTTTACAACTGGCAACTGCCTTTTTTGACTTACAGAATAATCAACTACATATGCCTTACATGGAAGGTTAAATGATACTTGGTTAATAATTATTTCCATTATTCCCCCTCCCAAGTATTGGCATCAATTATTCGATACTCGCTATTTTTTTGATTTTCTATGTAAGATAAGACTTTCCCAAATGCGGAATCAGAGTTGTGGTTTTTCCACATTCTGGTTGCCCCAATGATATACAGTCGTTCCTTTGCTCGTGAGAGCGCGACGTTTGCTCTATTTTCAGAATATAAAAAGCCTTGTTCTTCTCTAGCGTTATTTCTCACAAGTGAAGTAATAATGATTGAGTTTTCCTTGCCCTGATAACTATCTACAGTATCAATCTTGATGATTCGTTGTTCTAGTAAATTTCTTATCCAGCTTAACTGATGTATTTTTGTTATCAATAATCTTCTTTGTTCTGAGTACATACAAATGACACCAATTTTAGGTTCATCTGACGGATCAAAATATTTTGATAAATCACTTTGCTCACTAAGAGATTGAATAAGGCTTATAATCACATTAGCTTCATATTCATTTTCCCAACTATTCTGATTTCCATCTTTATATCTAGGCCGTCTATCATATGCCTTTGATCCATCTTTTGATGTATCAACCCATGTGACGGTACTACCAAGATTTTTCGGTAAACTATTAAACACATCATCACAGTCCATTCTCCCTGTTTGCAGAGATTCTTTATAAAAACAATATGATACTAGGTCACCTATAGGAGGAGCCATACGATATTGAATAGATAACTGTTGTCCCACCTGCTTACCATATTCAGATAAAAAGGCTCGTTCAAAATCACTTTTTCTCAACTCTTTTTCATCTGTGGATTTCAGCTTCCTCTTAGCTACTTTTATATGATTATCTTCTAACTGTGGGGGAAGTTGTCTATGATCTCCGACAAGTATTACCTTTCTGCCAACTTGCATCGCAATAGCCATTTCACTTGCCGTAGCTCTTGCAGCCTCATCTATGATTACTAGGTCGTAAATATTTTCATCTATACCATAGTGATTTCTTCCTATGCCAACACAAGTGCCACAAACCAAGGTTCTTGTCTTTGCTAGAAAATTTTGAAATTGAGATCTGCCTGATGACATAACGCTCAACCACTCAGTAGCAATATGGAGAATATTTTTATACTTTTCTATCAGTTGCGGTGAGTCAATATCATAAAAATCAGCAAGTGAATATACAATTTTATCTCTAATACTACTATTGGCACTTAGATCATCAATTTCTATTGGCAAATTAAATCCTTTGGGTAGATATTTCTCTGACTTTTCTATTACTTTATTAATACGTTTTTTTGCGTTGGATTTCACATCCTCATCAAGTTCATTGTTTATCAATATTCTAGTTATTGCTTCTATATCTCGACCTAAGCTAAGCTCGATCCGAGTAGATACATCAATAAACTCTTTTGGTAGCGCAAGAGATTCAGTCGCAGTATAAATACGTTCTTTAAACTCTGCTCTAAACTTATCTCTATAGTAATCCTGCAATGCTATTTCTTGCACATCAGATAATGCTTCGGAAACATTTCCTTCATCCCCCAATCTAACAATAGCTATATCTTTATTTTTTCGACCAAATAAGTTTTTTACTTTTTCAGTTGCATTATTAACAGCTTCATGTGACTGACTTACCAATAAAATTCTCTTAGCCCCATGCTCTATCACATAGTGTATAAATGATCCAATAAAGGCTGTTTTACCTGTTCCAGGTGGGCCTTGCAATAATCCTAGGGGAGCACATGAGTATAATTTTTTGAATGCTTCTCTCTGAGATTCGTTTAATTTAAATTTTACAACACCTTCATCATCAATCTCCGTATAGCTATCAAGCTCATCATCTGTTGGCTCAGCCAATATATTATTTGACATTAATTTTAATGACGGATCAAAGTAATCAGGGAGCTCTGGCAGTACACCACGCCCGTTAACCAGTGCTTCTACTGCCTTTTTCCTTTTTATAAGYGATGAAGCTGTAAGWGCWCCTTCYAACCGAAGAATATCACCAACTTGAACTTCTGTTCTTCCTCTTGGGGTGTACCTTAGTAAGTCACGTCCTATTTCTAGCACCAMGCCTAGTGAACGCAAGTTATCATCAACCTCTTTCTTTAACTCAACCCGTTCTGTTTTAAGATTAAAATCTATTTGGCTGTCTTCAACAGAGAATCTAATTAATACAGTTCTATCACTTTGATATTCTGGAATATGAGTAATTACTATTTTTGGTAGTATTTCGTATTCTGTTTCGACTAATACACTCCAAATATCTCTGATTGGATCAGATTTATAAGTATTCAAAGTAAGGAGCTGTTTGGAGGGAGCCTTCTTTACACCCTCAAGCCGTTCTATTTTTTCCTTAACTGACTTATCTTCTAAAATAATATTAATAAACTCATCAGCATGATTTGCTGAGCCATTTATTAGTGATATCTTGCCTTCTAGTTCAATATCTGCCGTTCTTTTACTTCTTATAAATTGATCATGTCTTATCGACTTAGGAGGATAAACTCTTACAATAAACTTTCGGTCAGTATTTATATGAATGTTTATTTGTTGCTTGATGCCAACAATAAACAACTTTAGCAGCCCTCCATGTTCATTTTTTTCTACTTTTATAGAAATATAATATACCCCATCATCTGAATCGATTTCCTCAGGTTCCTCTTTAAAATTTCTAGCCATAATTTCAAAGATTGGTATTTTATGGGGAGGGGGTGGAGAATTAATTGTCTGATAATCATCAATCAGACGATTRAAATCACCTTCTGACACTTCTGGCTGCTCGACGAGCTTACGGCAATATTCAGCGAGATGGATCAAATTCCTTTTTTCAGCTGCTTCAAGAACGATTTTTGTGACAGCATAACGATCTCTTGCAATTAAAGATAAATTTTCAAAGTTTTCTGGAACATATGAAGGGTTATATGATTGCTTCGTTTCAGAGAAGTCGATCAAATCAATAAAAATGGGATGGTTATCTTTAAGGATAATATTTTTTGGATGAATATCCCCGTGTATAAAACCATGCCTATGAATGTGTGCAGTAGATTTAATTAATTTATAGATTATTTTTTCAATATCTTCCAAAGAAATAGATTCATTTTGTTGGATCCACTCAGACCATGCTAAACCGTCTAACCATTCGTACGCAACAAAAAGACTCTGCATTGATGGATTGTAGCCAAAGTCAATGATCCTACTGGCTTGATCAAATTGAGCACTTTTGATCTGCTGGGTACGCCCTAAAAATGCCAATAGATGATGATTAATTTCATCATTACTGATTGTCTCACTAATTCCATTCCATAACTTTATACCTATTTTTCCGTCACCTGAACGGAAAAGCATAGATGTTCCCTTTGTATGAATTTGTTGCAAAGGCTGATATTCAAGATAGACATTTATATCTGAATGATATGGCTTCAAAGCCTCTAAAGAGACGCCATCTTCATTTTCATTTTTCCTTATTAGGCAATTAAACTCATCAAGTGCTATAGATAAATTTTGAAATCGTTCTTTAGCCTCAATGTTTAGAGCAATTTTAAAMSMGTTATCCAATAACCCTTCAAAGGGGTCGTTTTCTACAGCTTCCCATGTATAAATACCATCTTCCTTTTTAGGCCATGAGTTATAGGCTATGTAATATGCAACAGCTCCTGTCAGGTAGACATCACGAGTATATGGAGTACCGTCAGTATCGTCATATAAGTCCTCCGGTATATCGATTCTTCCATGTTTTAAATATTCACGGACATTACACACTGTCTCATTTTTGGGATCAGGATAAGAGGCTGTCAGAAAATTTGATAAGGTAATTCCTGATGGTAAGGAAAGCCACACACTGTGAGCACCAATATCTCTATGTGCAACATTAATTTCATGGAGCCGTGCAAGATGGCTCAATAGAACTTGGATAATATCTAACCGTTTTATTTGATTTAATTTATCCTTGTTCTTAGCAATAAACTCATTTAAGCGAAGGCGATTTCTAGGCCACTCATACAATTCAACGAAGTCAGAGGTTATCTCTTCTGGAACGTGCAAAAGATTTAAGTGAACATCCCTTAATGTTTCATCTTGGTTGTCAATAAAACCTAACACTTTAGATTCTCTGTAAGCAATCAACTCTCTTTCATCAGGTGTTCTTGCTTTGTCTCTAATTGTTGGCGCTGTAAAGTCCCAGCGTCTCATAAGAGCTTTGTAGTTTCTATCATTCTTACGCTGGCTACGATACTCTGAATATATTTTATCTTTGTGCTGAAATAGAGCCTTATCTGATATTACATAGCCATTTGCAGTGAAGGTCTTAGGTTTAAAGTCAGCACTATTATTAATAAAAAACTTATCCCAAAGGGCAATATTACGGTTAGGTCTATCCACATTRCTGGATGGCGTRCACCATCTATAAGGAAGTTTTTCTCCAAAAAACTCTTTGTATTTTTTTGGATTKCCTATATCTTTAAATTCTTCAAGTGAAAAAACAATTTTTTGYTCATCCTCAGGAAGAAACTCATTAGTAGCACTACCACATAAAACCACACACTTATCAACCCAAGGCACCATCGATAACTTATGTTTTAATTTATCGTTAATTCGAGATGATAATACCTTTGCAGCCGTTGATACTTGTCGTGCTCCATTAGTACGCGTACCTTCATATTTTCCGGATTGGATAATCCACTTTCCATCTCTAGAGTAGAGATTGCCGTTATAATTTTTAAGTTCTACAACAATAATTCTATCTGCGGTAATTAGTATTATATCTGCCTCAAAGCCATTACTTTGTCTCCCTATCATTTCCAGTGATGAGTATCCTTTCCARCTTTCCGGCAATGACTTTTCCAATATGTTATTTGCTTGTTTTTCGTTAGCATTTATACCATTGGGATCTAGGCAATGAATTTTCATATTGTTAAGTATTCCTTTCTATTTAGATAACTAAATTACGCACAATGAATTTTGAGCCATGTTAATTATACAGCGCAGCCCCTCRMTTTRMTKMWAYKRMAKMRMAMWGSTTAWKWTNWRWATMCAATWYTGCAATATCCACTTGATGTGTACCGTCAAAAACCAAATTACCGCAGGTGTCCAGCCTGAGTTCGGGCACAGCAAATAAAGATGAGGGTGGGCTAAAATGCGGAGGAATGATCATCTGACCCACTGCTTTGGAGTCGTTGATTAAACGAGAAATGAGGGCCTCGCCTAGATGAGTGACATCAATCATAAGTAAGATTAAGGCGTTGCATTTTCAATAAAGGTATTTTGATTGCCTTGTATGGTTTCGATACGGTCATTACGTGTCCTTTCCCATTCACTAACAGGATCAGATTTAGTCCACACATTAAATTTGTTCTTTTCTTGTTTTGATAACGCCATACCATATTGTTCATTCATATAAAAATAGGTTCTAGCGATATTGCCGCGAATGTCTTTTTTAACCCGTGCCCTTCTCTCTTTAAATAACACCTCAAAATCACAGGCACCGTATTGTTTCGATTGGGGCAATTCAAAATCATAACGATAATTGCTGCGGTCAGCATTTAACTCACCGATGGCCGGCACAAGGTTATGCATATCCGCTTGCATGAGGCGATATTTCTTATTGACCTTTGTGCAGCACCTTCTGCCTTTATAGTGTTTGTCATTGCTTTTGACACAGCTTGGGTTGCCGTCACGCCAGCAGGAGAACTGCCGACCAAGGTTCTCCGCAGGAACTACATGCTCCCATTCAATACGCTTGCTTCTTGTATTCGGTTTACCTGATTTATAGTGTGACTTCCGAGGGATATACCCACAGGAGGCATTATCGATCATGTCGTTTTTATCCTGATAGTCATATTTACAGCCACAATAAAAAGTCGCCTGATGATCTTGATAGACGATTTTTAGTTGTTTTTTTGCTTTGGAAAAAGATTCATTTGGCCCGGCCAAAGCCACACCAGAGGCAATTGCTAGTACAACAGCTAACAGAAGAAGCCATAACTTGATTGATCGCGATTTTTTAAAGTCGTCGAATTCAATGTCGCCATTTTCAGCATGTTTTGATGATGACATCCGCTTATTTTATATTTAATAGATAATTAAAAAATTRCTACTGTATTTTGCACAGCTATTAGAAGAAGAATAATGTTTGTTATAGTTAATCGTTAAATTAAATCTGAATATTCATGCAATATATCGGCTGTAACGACGAGTCCCTGTGTTGAAAGCGTTTCAAGGTATTCTTCAGCCGTTCTTGGTGGCCTTTTTAAHGATGCACGATGTTGTTTAACGGTGCTTATTACCARTGGTTGATGYAAGTCTAATTGATGTTCTATAAAAACATCTGGATGCATCGCCTCAATATCATACGCRCTAAGAACRTCTTCAGGAAAATCTTTTAGATTAAAAGTAACAATTATTTGTGCGCCACTTCGAATAGCCGCTGCTAACACATGCCTGTCGTCTGGATCGGGTAAAGTTAGATTGCTAACCAAAGGTTCATAATTTGTAACAAGGCAATCAGGTACGGCATTATCCATTAATGTTCGTGTGCGTTTTATTTGCTCTTCAAGTTCTGGGCGGTTACTTAATAGATTGCGAGTCCACTCATCATGGATTTCATCCGACCATTTAGCTGCGAATAACCCTGTTGTTGCTAGCCGTAATAATAAATCTCTTAGAGGGGCTGGATAAAGAACRCAGGCATCGAGGAGAACAACAAACYGCATTAATAACCCATATCAAGTTCTTGTGCTTGATYKGCTAACTCATCTAATGCAGAGCGRCTTTCTTCATCACGCTGYTGTTTATAYTCCATTARTGTTTGATAACGAATACGCCGATGAGTCCCTGTTTTAGTAAAWGGAATAACATCATTCTCAAGCAATTTAACCAGGTAGGGCCTAGAAATATTGAGAATATTAGCGGCTTCTTGTGTTGTTAGTTCGGCATGCGTAGGCACCACGGTAACKGCATTTCCTTGYGCCATTTCAGTTAATAAATCTCTTAATAAAGAAAGAGCTTGGCGAGGCAATATTAAATCATGACCATCTAGTCTAACTTGTGCGCGATCTACATTAGGATTTTCACCTAGTAAACGGCTTAACTCTCCCGCACTAGCTCGTGCAAGATTTATAGCCACTGTATCAGGTAATGTTTGCGCTTTTTGTGTCATGAATGCCCCTCCACTAGAGTAGAAATACTCTCTTTCATAGTCGAAGCATAGCCGAAAACGTCTATAAACGCAATAAACGAAACGAATAAAAAACGTTAAGAGAGTAAGTGATGATGGGAAATACCTAATATATTCAGGTGGTTAAGGATGTTCTACAAAAAAACGTATGGAATTGGACTTGATTCACTTACTTCAAGCCCCTGTATTGCATCAATTTGATCCGTCTTTGAGAAAAATTATCGTTATTATGAATGCGTTACGTGAAACGTTCGAGAGAAAGTTCCATGTCTCGATATTGAGCTTTTTCGTTATTTAACAAACTTTTTAAGCCCCTCTCTGAACAGAGTTGCACCGCCATTCGCGGGATGACGCAATTTTGTGTGTTTGATATCCAGCTGATTAAGATTTTCACTGGCAGTGTTTCCAAGTGCGGCCACGGGAACGCCGTCAAACAATTTTAAGAACATCAGTAAAAACTTTACACCCTGTTCTTTCTCCATCGTGTTGGGTGTTNGATTCGAAAGTGCTTTTTTTAAGCCTTCAGGATGCCATGGAACCGCATTAAACAGTACGGCATTGTCTGCAAGTCCATGCTCATAGAGTGCCTTCCAAACGATGGTTGCCGAAGGTTCTGACCAGGGTAATTTTCGTGTCGTGATCCTTTTTCCACGCATATCTGGAACACGAGGAATGCTCCCCTCTAGTAATAAACGCTCAGAGGTGAAGGCAATACCTGAGAATCGACACCCCTGATAACCCGGTGCTTCACCAATGATAAGAATACGTGGATCGGGACATTCCAGATGATGTCTTAGTCGTTGCTTTCGTGCTAAATAGCCTTTCTTGGTATCAACTTCGGTATCACAGGTTTGAGACCAGGGGTTATACATCCCTGGTAACTGTGGTTTAGAGATGGCATTAATGAATCGGGTAACATCACTCATTAAGATATTATGTGCTCATGGGTTGTGAAGTGAATCGCCTTTTCTTCACAGTGATGGTTGGTGAGTGTGTACTGTTTGTATCCGGCGTGCATTTTGCATCAATCAGTTCATCACGCAAAATACAAACATCTTTTGGCGCATTGATGCCAATTTGTACCTGATTGCCTTTTACGCTTAAAACGGTAATTTCGATGTTATCGCCAATCGTGAGTGATTCATTAGGTTTTCTTGTGAGGACTAACATTGTATCTCCTTGTGTGGTTAGTTAAATNACATCGTGTAATGGCAGTGATTGTATCACTTATTTTATTTATGCCCAATACTGAGTTGATCGTCCATTCGTAATTTATTGAAATTGCAACCATTACTGCTATCATTCGGACTCTTATAAATAATTCATAAAGAGAACCTTATGGCAAAAGCTAAACCCGTTGTAAAAGCAGCAGCATTAGATAAGACGATTAATACATCTGTCGAAGCATTAACGAAAGCTACGAGTGCGGCAAATGATGTGGTGGCTAAAAAATCTGCAGAAGCTAAAAAAATGTTAGCTGAAGTAAAACGTCACCTTAAGAAAAAATCGACACTGACGAAAAGAAGCAAGACTGCTTCAGCAAAATTAAAGAAAGACACCAGTGCAGTTAATAAGAAAGCTGTAGCCGCAGTGGCTAAAGAATTAAAAGCGACCAATGCGGCTCTGACAAAAGTGCGCACCAGTAAAGCAGCAGTTTTAACTGAACTGGCTTCACTGAAATCTTCTTCTAAACGACTCAATGCATACACTAAAGCCATTGCAGCAGCTGATAAGGTGTTAAATAAGCCTGTTACAAAACGCCGTAAAGTGAAAAAATCAAAATAGAATTATGTCTATATTGGGAATAAAGAACCTTGCTTCTAAAGTGAGGTTTTTTATTCCTTGATAGACTTCAATGCGCCAATAACTTCGCTTTCAAACTCACTTTGTTCAATGATTGCGTTGAGATCATTTTGGTAGTTCTCTGTCGCATCGGTGGGTACAAGATACAGTGCAGTCGGCGTATCATCAGTGTCCGTTAATAATACTGAAGCGATTATTTCATCGCTATTAAGGTTGTATCTCAAGCCTTTAATAAAATGTCGCTGTTCATTACACAGCTTTTCTAATAACGCCAATTCATCACTACTTTCAAACGGTAACCAATGGTGGTCGACGCTCATGAATGAGATTGTGTCAATCTGTGGACTACCGGTCGCACTCAATATAAAGGTGCAGATGGTTAACAGATGAGTCCACTCATCTTCATTAAAGAAAGCGAGCTCTGTAGAGAAAACTTTATTAATGCGTTTATAGACCGTGTCATCGAAGTACACAGGGATATCAGGCATATGCTTAACCATCATCTTATAGCCAAATCGTGCTTTTTCGATGCTCTTTAATTCACCAATCAGGATCCCCATTGGCTGTTTGTTGCCTTGCTTCTTCAGTGTTGATAGAAAGTGTTTATGTCGGGCGACTATTTCATCCTTATGATCAATTGAAAAATTCTCAGGAATGAACAGGTATTGCATTAAAGGGTTAGTACGAGTGATTTTATCTTGTGCGGCCTCTAACAAGTATTTTCTGATAATAAACCAGTYTCGTTTCCCTTCCATTTTCGGKGACCACTTATTTAATCCTGCATCTTCATAKAGGTAATGCAATAAAGAACGAAGGGTCAGTTTTGTCGGGTYGGCCTGTACGGTCTTTTTTTSTTTGGGMTCMCCGGCTGCAKGTGYGYTTTTCCTGGTGATTTTTGATAGTGTGAAATCAAGTTTCAGGCTGRTCAATCCGGTATCYTGATCCTCGGAAATGGCTTTTTGTAAAACAYCTTGCCTGCCGGATAATTCTGCSGGKATTTCAAACGAKTCACAATCTGGRYGATGTTTTTGCCCACTATAAGGCAATCTTTTAAGGGTRTACCGGTTATCGCCAATACATGCGATATACATTTCYAAACCMGGTGTCTTGCACAGACAACGTGGTCGCAGTTTGTTTTTGTATGCGTCWATAAGGGCRTTGTKATATCGGGGRTCAGTACGAGTGASRATGAGATCGCCGAATGAATATTGAGACATATTTATTCCTAATATGAGTTATAGAGTCGTCAGTCTTTTATCATCAGTGGTTGACCTGTAGCCATAATAATACACGATTAACGTTATCCTCTTACACAGTCTGGATTTCTCAGCCTTCTTGTCTGCACACTGTTTTTAAAGTGAATAGTATTTCTCAAAGATATCCAGTGCTTCTTTATTCGTAATCCCGTCATTGATCTGCGTACGAACATATTGTTGCAGTCTAGGTTCTCGTTCGATCAAGTCTGAGATCAGGTTAACAGCAAAAATAGAMGTTTGATCATTRCGATCTCGCGTGCTGATAAGYGTAATGGCCGTGCGAATCTGAGCCGATACATTACCTTTMTTATTTAAANGYGRMBRTTTCAGCMGGTGACAKTGAATTAAAGGTGTTTGATGAGTGTGTTCGTTCGTCTGACTGGAAAAACTGTTGTAATTTAGCGSYACCCGCCCAATCGAWRGGMGATTTCATYRTTGGAAATGTGTAGTAGGCAGYTGCAATGCCTARAAAAAAGCCAAGAATTAACTTAATCATGTTATTRCYTGGTGTGATTTAAATGCTTAGYGCGTGCTTTGCACGTTTTGTGAGTGATTCGCCATATGGGGTTGGATTAACCGAATTTTTATTAAGCCAATAAGTGATGGTAATCTTGCTGCTATTAGCACTCTTCTTTTCTACCTGACTGTCGATGATGACAAAAATGCCACGATGCTTACGGTTTGCACGCATTCGGTAATACACATTTGGTGTTGCGTTATAGGCGTAAGCGAATGTCTGCATCTTAGCGCCGGCCATGCTGCCCCACTCCTGGCGTATTTCTTGTTCACTTTGATAATTAAATTCTTGTTTCAATTTAATGTAGGCGACATCGACATCAACCGGGGCGTCAAAACGGACGATATATTGTCGAGGATAAGCGTCTTTGTCTTTTTGCGCGCTGGTACTGGTTTGATTGCCTATTGTTTCAGGCTCTGCCACTTGCAGATCGTCTTTACCATCGTGATTGATGGGTTCTTTTGTTAGAGGGTTATTCCAGCACGAGATGCACTTGCCACCAACATAGGTGTGTCCGCCTTCGGTTGCACACCCGGTTGTTGCCAACGTTAATAAAATTGTGCTTAAAATGTTTTTTGTTTTCATCTCATTTCTCCATTAGATGTGATGTATAGCTTTTACGTTACAGCAGGTTTTAGAACTAGCAATGCCATTAATGGGTTATTCCTGGTTAGCCAGCACGATGTAAAACCGGGCTAGACATACGGACAGTGAATTATCCTTGCTCGCGCTGCTAATTCGATGATTAATGGGTCGCTACTACGGTACCTATTAATGATCTGATTTGTTGTTGAATGCCGTGCTCCTTTGTCGACAAATAGTGTTGTTACCGTCCCTTTTTTGAGGTGATGCTGTCCGCCTGATAAGACATGAAAAATACTATACCAGATCTGCAAATAAACGCGCAGAAACACCTCAAATTTTGCCCCTTAATGTTTCTGTTAACTTGCGCTCTTTAGGTTTTTGGTTGATGACTTGCTGTGCCTAGGTAACGAAAGGTAATGGAAAGTAAAACAAGGAAAATAGAAGGTTCATCAGATTAAATATAGCGAGATATTAGGATGGATTGTGTTTTACTCTGTTCATTAGTCAGGTCTGGTATAGTATTTTCACAAACATAAACAGAAATTGACAGTAAAGCCTATTACAGCGGTACTTGATGGACATCTGTAACGCTTTCTCTTTAATCAAAGTCTGGTATTATAGTACCTATAATTAACACCCTGTCCTGCTTAGACTGCTAGAGATTATGATGACTGACTCGAATGATCAAATCTTGCCTCAACACTACATTTTAGAGCTTTATGAGCGCTATCTGGCGCTGCAGAACGCCTGTATTAAGGTCAAGGCAGCGGTACATTCCTCTGGTGATGATATGCCTGTGTACGTGCCGACGTACAGTAGCGATAAAGTTGCTCAACGATCAGAATCCGCCCGTGAAGCCGCCCTGAAGTCCATCACGCAATTGTTCCATTTACGYGAAGACGAATACCTCGCAGAAGCCGGCGTCCTGTGTGCCTCGCCTAAGACGGTGGCAACGATTGAACAGCTAAACAAAGCAAAAGATGCCTTCAAAGAGGCTGTTGCTGAGATTCGGCAGTATCAGACAAAGACTGACATCGCTGTAGCGAAGATCGACAAGCTCATCAGTGATGAAATGGAAGATAAAGGTAGACGCGAAGGTGCGATCAAAGATGCCATGGCGACTGCAGGTATCCAGTCACTGAATCTGAAACGTTGCTACGCCAAGATACGTATCATGCCCGAACACTTGGACGTGTTCAGCTGGACCTGGGCGACGACACATTCACGCAGTAAAAAAGTAACCATGGTAGAAGCCGAAGCTCTTGCCCGAAGTCTCAAAGATGATAGAAAACGCGATGTTGCTATCGATATCCTCAGTCAATGCCCACGCGATGAAGTATTTTTGCGCAAACTCAAACTGCCAAATCAACTGCGAGCAAATTACGCCTACAAAGAACACGATATCCTTACACGCAAGTCCTGCCCGGTCTCAGGTATTGTCATTGCACAACAAGCCAACCTGCCGCGTATGCTCTGGCGTGAAAATCCGGAAGTCAGTGGCATTAAAGTTAAGAAACTAGATCGATTAAGCACGATTGAGCACGAAGTATTCATTTCATCACTGCGCCTTTACCGTTATGTTAGATAAGCAGCCAGCGGAACTATCGCCTGCGGATCAGGCAAAGGTACGTTGCTATGGTTCAGCCGGTGCGTTAACGGTTGAGGCAACACAGCTTCATAAAAATGGACAGGTCTGCGGAGACACGGTTAATCTCGATGTGGCGCCAAAAGACAGCGATGGCGTTAAGTGGGATAGAAAAATCACACTGCAATTAAGTGACAGCGAATTGCCGATACTGGCCAGTGTGTGTTTAGGCTACCTGCCAATAGCACGATTCAAACGACCCGACAAAGGTATTATCATTGAGCGACAGGCCAATAAGATGTATATCAATGCCACTCAAGGTGCCGGCAATAACTTCTCTTTGCCTGTCCCTATTGGACAGGCGTTTCAAATTACAGCACTGGTACTCGCTCAGCTGCAAAAGCAAACTGAGTTAAGTGACGGGAGTTTGTTAATCGCTGCACTTCGTGGATCGTCAGCTCTTTATAAAACGAATTAGCACTGAAACTTTTTCCATCGCTCCCTGCAAAAACTCATATTGAACTATTAATATCAGATCTTAACGCTACATGTTAATGCTTCATTTCTTACTCTGCATTTTCCACGCTTGTTTATCACGATTACTCGACTCGTAGGCGGCATTCAAAGAATGCCCAATCCCGTAGTAAAGCTGGATACCTGAAACGATATAATGTTCATTTTCGTCTGTTTTTAATTCATCATTCACATCTGATAGATCCTGTTTGATCTTATTTACAGTCATTTGAGCTGCATCAAATGATAAAACCTGGAAAACATAACGGTCACTAAACATCCGGTAAACATGGCTGTTATGCTGACTGATAACGTCAGCGGTTCTGCATAAAATCCAGTCGCCAATTCCACGACCATACTTTTCGTTAATATCGTGTAAGCCAACATGGTCAATACTCACGTGCACAGGTAAATTGTCGGCAAAATCATAGGCGCGGCGAGTATACAAACCCGTCAGATCATCAATTGTGAGGGCCTCTCTTAATAACTCTATTTCTAATTTCTGATCCATCGTATTTAAAAATCTTTCTCTGACACAATATTCGTTGTGCTGTGTGATTCAGCACTAATAACTTTCACTTCACCCACATTCATTGAACCGTTATCCCAGATTTTTTTATTATTTGATTCCGAGAAACTCGAAATGCTTTTCAGCTTGTTAAGTACTCCGCTACCGGACACCGATGATTTGTTTTCTGCATAATAATCAAACCAGGGCATGCCAAATCTTTTGTAATCTTTTTTGCTGACTGGTGGTAGAGGAGGATTCTGTCCAGTGATTGATTCATAGGCTTCGCTATTAACCAAATGCACAAAACAACGTGAAGCATAACGGGTATCCCATGAATCAATGCCGTACTCATCATCGTAGATGTCCTGACGCATTAAACCACCAGGTGCCATACCCATAGCTGGCTCACTAATACTGGATTCTGCACAACGACAAAACATAGCATCTTCATAGCAGTGACGATCCTTTATCATCTTTTCGTAGTATTCAGCTTTTATAGGATACGCAATGACCTGCAATCCACCAAATTCCGCTTCACCAGTTATTTGTTCTTCAGCACTATAGCCATCTCCTAATGGCATGGCCACAAATTGGCGAACATATCCTTTTTTAACGCAAAAACCATCCAGCCAAGGCTGTGCGTCTGAAACAACATAATCTTGTGGATGATCATTTAAGGCATCCGTCCAGGTCTTACCAGTAACGGCGTTAATTTTACCTGCAGCAATCTTTATGGCCATGGGATAGTCACCAAAAAATTGAATCCACAAGGCTTCTGATTGATACATTGGCATTAATACGCCACCTCGTTTAATCCATGATTTAGGCGCCGTCTCAGAATAATCCTCAATATGGCTTAATGGAAAAGGTCCCATCCCGGCCGGCAATGGGTACTCACTCCCATCATCAGGGATGCGTAATGTTCGCTGAAACTCAATATTACAGACCGCGTCCTCATGGACTTCAGGAAATCGAAAGATTAATTCATTGCTCTTTAATTCAATCATACCTATTCTCCGTTACCAGTTACCGTCAGTGACCTCACGCACCACGCGTAAAACCGCCTGATCAGGTACTTCTTTAAGTTGTCGTATCAGCTCAGCAAATAACTGAGGACGTTTACAAATGATCTCGCGCAGGTCGGCAGAGACCTTGCCCGCCATTGCTAACAAAATATCTGCGTCCAGATCTAGCTCCTGAGAAAGCTTTTTAATCGTAGCCTCTGAAGGTGGCGGGAGCTCTTCACGTTCTATTTTGCTCAAATATGTTGGCTTAATACCCACTCGCTGCGCCACCTGGCGAAGTGAATAACTCTTGTCATTCACTTTCAGGCGTTCGCGTTGCTCTCTTAAATACTCCCCTAGCATGTGTGTAGTATATACTACACACTATTAAAAATGCAACAGATTCAACATTGCAGAAATATTGCTTCTTTGTGGTAGTAATAACACCTACAGTAAGGGTGAAAAATTCACCCTATCGTAGACGATTTATTTTTTCTCAGCTCTCACTAATAGGTAACTCACTCCTGACCCTTTAAAAACGATCTCCAACACCTTTTTTACATAAAGTAACTCTTTATGTCTTTTGAGAGAAATCATGAAGAACACAGGTCTTTGGAGCGCATTTATCTTGCTTTCAAGCGTAGTTACAGTATCTAATTACTATCTCTACCACGAACTAAGACGTATCGATGGAAGCAGCACAGCATCATCAACGCCCGTCATAGTGCCATGCATCAATTCGGCTTCAAGCGTCATCCTCAGCGAAGAAGACATTGTGGCTATAGTCGATGAAAGACTTGTATCGGTTAAGAAACAAAAAGCGAGAGAACGATTGGCTAACCTGCAACGTGAATACAGCTTAGCGTCTGTAGACAATCTGGATAACCGTCTAATTTACGGTAAAAATAATGCACGGATAACACTACAAGGGTTCAGTGACATCGAGTGTCCGTACTGCCGAAAAATGCATGCAGACTTAAAGCAGGTAATTGACCATTCAGAAGGCGTAATCAACTGGGAGTTTAAGCACTTCCCGCTTGCAGGTCACAACCCGGTCGCTGCCGTTGAAGCACAAGCCATTGAATGCATCAAAGAGTCATATGGCAACCGTGTCGCCTGGATAGCGATAGAACAGTTTATCGCTGAAACTGAAGGTAACGGTAAAGGCATGAAAAACATGACGGCTGTGCTACGTGCCAATGGACTAAATGGCAGTTTAATAAATAATTGTTTAGCGTCTAACGATCATAAAGACACAATCAATAACAATTACGAAGAGGGTCGAAATGCGGGTGTTACAGCAACGCCTGCCGTTCTTATTGTAGATAACAAAACCGGAAAAGAGTATCTGCTAAAAGGATATAAAACGTCCGAAATGATATTACAAGCTATTCATAAAATCGTTCAATGATAAGAACTGCAACTATGATTTAATTAGATTGTTGGCTTAATTTAGCTTTCTCGATATCTTGTGATCTTGCGCTGAGTTGATGTTTTATTAGTTTTGTATATTCTTCACGAACAACGAAATCAAGGCCTGCTTCTTCTCCATTAAAGACAATTTCTCTAGCTGCCAATACAAGAGCATCATCAAGTACACCGCTGTATCGTGAGTCCTTCATGGTTGTATTTATGGAAAGACGCAGGACCTCTAAACCATCTTTTAGCGTTTTTTTAGTGCCAACTAACCAGAAGCCAATACGGTATTGGCAAGGTGCAAATCCCATTTTTGCGCATTCGTTATAACGGCTCATCGTATCCTTGGCGATAATCTGAATAGAGCTTGATTTCATCTCATTAGTTAATGGTGATGATTCACTAATCTCTGCGGCTAAATATTTCACTAGATTATTTTCAGCTACATAAAAACTTGCCGGCCAGTAACCTCGATCAGCAGCAGCTTCCATAAGTTGAAATGCTGTTTCTTTTGCCTTTGGTATTACTTCTTTTGTAAACAACAGTAATAATGCATTATTTACCAACACTTCGATCTCATGATCTCCTGCATTTAATCGTTTAACCCAATAACCCGGTCCCCTATCGACAATGAAAGGTATGCCAATCGAACTTTTAAAGTTGGGCGACTCGTTTGTCGTGTGATCCATTCCAATAGCGAGCAATAGCGTTCTTAACGTAGTGTCATTTGTATCTAGATTATGACCAAATATTTCTTGAACAATATCCAGTGTCACTTCAGGTGAAAACTTTCTTGAAACACTATTATAAATCACGCTTTGATCTACATCGTTTTTAGCCGTTGGCTCTTTAATTTCAACAACTGCACATACGTTGTTTACTGACGCCATTAAGGCCACAACCGTTAGTGCTGACTTAATAAAAGTGTTCATTTACATTTCCGAATTAATAATTGAATGTATAGACCAGCGATTAGCAGAACGTGAATATCGCATGTCGATATGACGACTCCATGGTTTCATCCAGTCTTTACAAATATTCTTCACTGAATATTCTACTTTTGCCTTACGACTAATTTTCCATCTGGTCTGGACATCAACGAGTTCGGCTTTTTCGCATCTCGCATTTGCATGTTTAATATCAAGTAATCTCTGCCTATCTACAAATTGACTACTGCCGCTTACGTTGGTAATTTCTTTTGCAACAGAAATGAATTCATCAATCTTTGAGGCTGACCAATACTGCTGAAGGTTGTTTAATGACATGCCTCTATAAAGGTGCTCATGGTATTTCGCAACAAAGGCTAATGCCGTATCTTCCGTGCTGCCGCCGGGTATCGCATAGTATGTTTTTTTAACGGGTCCTGCTATTACATTCGTTGAAACTAACAAGAAAACACAAATAATAACTTCCTTATTCTTTCGCATTATCTGTCTCCAAAATATCCTTTGCGATCCACTTTCAGCTTTCGCCATATAGGAAGTATTAATTGAATTAATTCTTCACGATGTTTGATGCCTCTTATCTTAATCAACGCCTGGTCATCGTCATTTGTTTCAATAACAAGTGTCGACAAACCTAGAACACCCATAACGCCGGCGGGCGGACTTTTAATATCTTTGATATCGCTAATTTCACAGTAGAGGTCTTGTCGGAAAATACTGGTGATGCCTTTAGACTCTTTTATCTTGTTGCGTGTGATAACGGTGTGTTCATAATGGACAGTTAGATAGGCTAATAACATGCTTATTATTGACAGGGAAATAAGCCCATTCCCTACCCAGGTAACAGCACTATTAATTCCTGTAGGATAATCTTCACCAAAGCCAGAACTCCAGAAGGACATCGCTACAATGGAGCCAACTAAAAATATCGTCCACCATAGGTATGTTCCCATATTGACCCACTGTGAAGGTCTACCCTCCCATACGATCGTTTCATCCTTGTATGAAACATCTGTGTTTTCATTGTTTTTTAATTGCTCTAGATCTGTATCATTCATAATATTCTGTTATATCGCTGTTTGTTAGCCGTTCAAAGTTCCATGCGTGCGAATTAGAGACAATATTTAATATTCGATTAGTCGATCTGAGACCTTGTTCTCTTGCAACCAAACTTTTACTGGCGGTTGTGACGTATCTCTATCAGCCATTAATCCGGAATAAACAGCAATGCATTGAATGATTAAAACACCACTTTCAAAGGCGTCATTTATGAAGTTGTTATAAGCATCACTTATTGACTGTGCGACTGTTTGGTACCGGTATTTCTTCATATCATGCGAATAAACATCTGCACTATAATTCTCGTTTTTATTGTTTTTGTTAAACTCTATGTAAATGATATTGTTCAATATAAATCCCTACTCATAATAAATACGACGCAAGAAGTAACATGCGCAAAGCAATGGTATTAATAATGCAGAGGAATTGGCTGTTTAATGGGTCAGCGATTAACGACCTATTATCTGGATTTAAAAAAGGAGGAGAAGCACCAAAGACTCGCAAAAGTTTGCACTATAACCAGGTCATCAGAATATTAGGGCTTATTAATAGGTGGGATTTATTTGTATAAATGCTAAGTCACTAAAGCAGACATCTAAATGATTCAGCGTTACTTCTCAATTCAATCATAAAGCGACCTTGGAGGAATTTTTAGGTAGTAAAATTCTGCACGAAAGGAGACATTCAGAGTCTTTACTCTGATTCCAAATATTACAACCCTTGTGCCAACTACTTTAAAACAAACTAATCCGTTCCAATAACCAGAATGATGAAAGTCCACCAATAGAATAGATAACAACTGTCTCTGCTCGGCTGACTAACTTTTGTTGATTAAATTGATGTAGCAACCATGTAAGCAATACAATACCCAACACAAAGAGTAGCTGCCCTAGTTCAACGCCAACGTTAAAGAAGACAAGTGCTAATGGAATAGCTTGTTGAGGTAAGCCAATTTCAGATAAGGCACCTGCAAAACCAAAGCCGTGCAGTAAGCCAAAGATGAAAGCGACCAACCATGGCCATCTTGCCGCATAACCCGGTCTACCTTGCCGACCATGAACGATTTCAACTGTAAGAAACAAAATGCTTAATGCAATAATAGCTTCAACCGGTTGTTGTGGCACGTGCACAAAACCTAATGTTGCAGCAGCTAGAGTAATGCTGTGAGCAAGAGTGAAGGCGGTAATAGTTACTACTAATTTTCGAGTACTACTAACAATTAATAGCAACGCAAAGACAAACAATAAGTGGTCCACACCCATCAGAATGTGTTCAACGCCAAATATTGTATAAGTGCTAACAATCTGCAGCGAGGAAGCTTCAGCTGGAATAGTGTATAAGTTTTTTGTAGGCGTAAGCTGCGCAGACTGAGAAGTACCATTGATAAATTCCAGGTGCAGTATTACATCAGTGTTAGTTGATCCCAGGCCTGTAATTGAAATAGATTGTTCTATCATCCCACCTTCACAAAAAGTGATCCAGCGTTGTATATAGGCTGCATTGATAAATTGCGTATTAGCCTGTGTTTTATTTACACAGTTAGCGGGGAGTTGCGCCTGCAGGCTTAATTTTTTATTCCCTTTAGCTGGTACCTTCCACAACACAGAGAAAACATCCTTGCTGTTTTCTTTAATCTCTAGATAGCCAGGACGGATTTCGTCAGCGAAAGAAAGCTGAGTTAAACAGAGAAGAACAAAACCAATCGAAATTTTCTGGATAATTTTTCGCTTAATCATTTTCTATGATGATCTCATAACGCTGACGAAGACTTTCATATAACACTTTATCCATGACTTGTCGTTGTTGAGCCTGCCATTCCACACGCACTTTCTCACGCACTACATTTAATTCCGGCAGTTGGGCTTCGCTTTTATTGCTGATGCGAATCAGGTGAAAACCATAACCAGACTGAATGGGGCCATGCCAGCTGTCTACAGATAGCGTAAGCAACTTCCTTGCGAATTCCTTGCCAAACAGTCGCGATACTTCATGCTCGGTCATCTGTTCATGTAGTTGGTCTATCATAAGAGAGTCACCGAGTGTTGCTATGTCATTATTTTCACCGGTCTGTGTCAGCTCGCTCAGTAGACTGTTTGCATAGTCATCTGTATCTAAGCCATGCTTTTCGGGATTTATAAAAACCTGCACGAAATCGATGCGAGCAGGTAAAGAAAACTGTTCGCTATGTGTTTCAAGATAATCGGCTAGTTGTATTTCAGTTGGCTCAGCCAGTGTTGCCAGATCAGATGTTATAAAATCGATCTTCTGAACAAGTCGTCGACGAATGATTCTGTCATTTTTGTCCAGCCCCATCGCCAGCGCTTCACGCACCATAACTTCTTCACGGATCTGCTGCTGAATCATGCTTCCCAGTTCAGTTTGTGTTGGTGTCCTTTGTCTTTTTTTGTTCCATAATGTAACCAGATGGTCAATCTGAGCCTGGCTGATGATAATTTGATTATTATCAACACGCCCTTCATTCTGCATATTATAAAAGAGGAAAAGAGCTGCCCCAATTAGCAAAAAATGCAACAGAGGCTCACGTAACAATGTGGTGAGTTTAGAATTTTTCATGATAGTTGCTTCATGATATATAGATGGCTAAACGGAGCGACCGTGCGCTCCGTTTAGCAGAATTGATAGATTACAAACTTAACCTTTCGGATTGTACCAAATCGGTGAAGTATAAGCGCGCTCCTGATGGATCAAAGTTGCGTCCTTTGGAAGTTCTGCACCAAGACGTACCTTGTCATAGACAATCCAGCGTGGTGTTGGTATTTCGATAATGCGAGCATAATAAAAAGCATTTTCTTTGGCGTTAAAATCCGGATCGGTCCAGATTGTAGCTAATTCGGAAGCACCTATGGTGTTGGTCCAGTTCGCCGCTTCCAAATCAACCGTGTTACCTACGGCTGGTAATTTACCATTGCTATTAGGTTTGCGATCACCAGACCAGCTCACGTTGTACACTTTTTCAAAGGTTTCACCTTTTGTATCCATCCATCCCTTGACGATTTGTATACGATCGAGGTTGGCACCGACAGGATCACGCAAAGCAATGACCATAAAGCTTGGCGCTTTTTTTCCTTTAGGTGCTTTCTTCAAATCGCCCCCCATAGGCACGCCTTTCTCATAACCGGGGAAAGCCGGAATACGGCTGCGTAAATCATTGTCGTTATAATCCCAGCCACCGAAGAAACGTACAGTAATACGTGGACCAGTTGTAGCATAGGTTTCTTTGCGCGCCATCGCATCCCAGATTGCTACGCGCGTATTTTCTTTCGCCCAGACACCTTGGTAACCAGAGGCAACTAACATATCACCACTAATCCCACCAAGTTCCGATGTTACAAAAGGATGTGATACTCGATCTTTTGAAGGTTCGACACTGGTGGATTTGCCGAAAAAGTTTTCTTCTTCGGCTGTCGACAAACTAGTATGACTGTCGGTTGCGCCAACCAAACCGAATTTATAAGGATTAGTACCTAATTTTTTCTCTAGTTTTAAACCGTTTTTCAGCGCTTCACGCGCGTATTCACGCTGTAGCATGTCATTTGTTTTAAGCTGGCTGACATCCAGATTACCAACATCCCAGGTTTCATAATCGGCAAACTCATCATCAGGTGAAAGCATAGGATGCGCTTCACCATCACCTTTTATCTGCGTGACTTCATAAAGTGGCTCCCATTTTGCACGCAGTTCTACATAGTTTTTATCGACCTTGCCGCCAGCATAGGTAATTTCTGTGGGAAACATCCAGCCGTTAGAGAGGTTACCGTTATGTGAAATGGCAAAGGCTTGACCACCGGTTTTCTTTTCATAATCGTCCAGCCATTTGTATAGGTCTAGCGGATTGGTCGTACCAAGCGGTGGCTGCGTGGTCAACGGAATGACCTGACGCGCTTTATCTCCGTTATCACGCAGAATCACGTTTCGGTGCATGTTGAAACCTTTAGGAACTGAAGTCCACTCATAACCAATCAGAGTAGTAAACTTACCCGGATCATTAAAACGATCTGCAGTATCGATTATGTCGTACCAAAGATCATCATACACTTTAGCGCCAGGAGAATAGTCTGAAACCATTTTTTCAGGCAGTGTCATCTGCGAGAAGTGCGAAATTAAATCGAAAGCGGCTTCACCCGCCGCCTTGCCGCCTTTTTTAAAGCCTTCATGCCATTCCTTACCTTTTGGTATTGCCAGTATATTGGGTGTCCCTTGCTGAATGTCCGTAGCGATGCCCATCATGTCGGAGTGGTCGGTAATTACCAGCCAATCCAGTGGCCGGCCTAACTTAACCTGTATTCCTGATGATGCAGTGATTTCTTCGCCGCGCGCAAAACGATAGGCTTCTTCATGACCAAGGACATTACCGAACAGACCCGCATCCAATGACAAGCCAGTATGTAGATGCGTATCACCCCAATAGACATTACTCGGGAAATCACGTTGAGCATAAGGTGAATAAGCAATGCCGGGATACAAGCCTGTCTTGATAATCTCTGCTTTAGGGGTTCCAAAGTCCATTGCCTGAACGGGTGTAACAGAAATAAGAGATGCCAGTACGACACTGCTTAAATGGTTATGTTTATTCATTAATTTTCACTCCATTTATTTCACTGTTTATTTGGTTGTATGGTGTAACAACTCCACACGAACATTCGATTATAAATTGAACTTCATATATTGTCTGTTAATAATTCTTGCTCACAGCTTACCTTTTTGGTGGCACATAATCTCCCCAGCCTCCAAGTTGTATACATTTAAGTACAAGCTGATTATTAATTTGTGCAACGCATTCGTTTATCCAGATTACGTCACCACAGACAATTCAGGATATATTGTCTGATTAATATCGGTATGATAACGAGGATATGAAGTTGCTTCGTGAGCCGCCAAAGCCTGCTGATACTCCCCTCTGAATTTTACGACCTTCCCAGCTAGTGAACTTTTCTTTTTACTTGCGACAGAGCATCTGCACCTCTTGCGATATAGCGCAGCTGTATGATGGCTTTTTCCGTAAGCTGCTTTAGCTCTGCAGGCTTGCAATCCAACGCTTCAGCACCGGCGTTAAACACAAGTATCACCATTGCCTCTGCCTGAATCCGAGCATCTTCAGTGGGATAATTCTGACGGTGCTGAATGTAATCAGCAAGCTCGACGATAAAATACTGCAGCTCCCGCGACACCGCTTTACGAAAAGCCAGTGAAGTGCCGGAACGTTCACGCAATAACAGGTGAAATACCTGCGGGCTGTTGTGGATGAATTCCATAAACGTCTCGACTGAAATACGTATGACACTACTGCTGTCCTCGATACGCTGCCTTGCTTTTCTCATCAGCTGACGCAGGGCAACCCCGCCTTCATCGACTAACGTTAACCCAAGCTCCTCCATATCTTCAAAGTGCCGGTAGAACGAGTTCGGCGCGATGCCAGCCTCACGAGTTACCTCACGCAGGCTAAGGCTGGAATAACTTCGATCCAGGCTGAGCAGGCGAAAAGCCGCATCAATAATCTGACGACGGGTTATTTCTTTTTGTTGGGCGCGGCTTTTAGTCATAACAATAAGCTCTAAATATTAGCATAAAACATAATATACCGTACAAACGTATCATTTATCACGCCGTATATAGAAGATTACCTGTACATTTTCAACTTTACAGCGTACAGTTGTATACATTAAATAATTAGGAACATCTTATGAAAAAACCCGGGATTATCTGGTTGAATGTCAGCGTCTTCGTCATTACTGGGTTAATTACTGTCATCGGTGTGCCAGTTTATGCCTTCTATCACGGATTTGATGGCTGGCAGATTACCGCTATGGTCGTTGGGGTTTTCATCTGTGAGATTTCCATCACCGCCGGTTATCATCGCCTATGGACTCATCGTGCTTATCAGGCACACTGGACTGTAAGATTATTACTCGCACTCGGTGGCACATACGCCACTCAGAATAGTATTCTGCACTGGGCATCTGACCACCGTCGACACCATCGTTATGTTGACGATAAAGATAAAGACCCCTATTCTGCCCAGCGTGGTTTCTGGCATTCACACATCGGATGGATGCTGAGGCACTACCCGGCAACCATAGACACAGAATATTCAAACTGCCGCGACCTTAAACAGGACAAGATCGTCATGTGGCAGCATAAACATTATCTGCCGCTGGTGTTAGCTCTCAATTTCGGAATTCCCATTGCTCTTGGCCTGTGGCACGGCGACCTGCTCGGTATGCTGATTCTTGCCGGTGCAGCCCGGTTGGCGATCTCACATCACATGACTTTTTTAATCAACTCACTGGCTCATGTCTGGGGCAGACAGCCCTATTCTGATACTAACTCATCCAGAGATAATGGCCTGATTGCACTATTAACCATGGGTGAGGGTTATCATAATTACCACCACAACTTTCAGCGTGATTACCGTAATGGTATCCGCTGGTGGCAATTTGATCCAACCAAATGGTTGATCCGCAGTCTCGCATGGATGGGCCTGGCGACACATCTTTACCGTACTCCGCTAGAAAAAATAGAACGATCACGGGCACAGATGTTGTTGACAAAAACGTCACGCAAATTGGCTGGCCTACCACACGCAGACCTCATGATTCTTCGCTTGCAGACCGAATACGATATCCTTCTGAAAAAGATAAATGCATTTTCTCAGGCAAGGCGATTGTGGGTGGAAGCCAGAAAAACAGTCGTTCAGGAAAGCTACGACTTGGACGCTTTAAAAGAAAAAGCCAGTGAGCTAAGAGAGAATTTTATGCAACAGAAAAAAGACTGGCAGGTATTAAATGCGAGAATAGCATGAAGCTGACAGGTTACGGAACGTATACGCGCCAAGCATTACAAATCTGTATTTACCAGAATGACTCAAAACACACATAAGCGACATTGAACGACTTTTTCAACCAATGAAATTATGAGTAGAAACGGACATTAACACTTTAAGTTAACGGGTCATTACATACGGAGCAGAGTAAAGCGGCACAGCGCATAAAACAGCTTGATATTTATACATATTCGCTACATATTTAATTGATATGTACACTGGCTTTATCCCCGATGAGAAGTAACTGTTCATCCGATGAGAATGCTGCATCTATCAAATATGATTTACGCTGGACGCCCTCTGTTCTCACCAGCTCAAATGCAATACTGCTAATACTACCCTGATAAATGTTACCCTGTGTTTTAACCGTTACCGATCGACCAATCTGTAATCCGTTATAGGCCTCAGCTGAAACCATAAACCTGGCCAGATAACGCCCTCGTCTGACCAGCGCAATCAGTGTTTTGCTTTCTATGGCATTATTGATCGACTGCCCCTGATTCACAGACACAAACAGCACCAGAGCATCAAAAGGCGCACTTAATCTACTATAAGATAAATCATAGTTTGCCACCGCAAGTTGTGCCTCAGCACTTTTCAAAAAAGCCTTATCTCTTTTTACTTTGAGTTCAGAATTTTCCAGTCGCACTGTCGACAACACGGTACGATCAAATAACTCCTGTCGATTGCTAAAATCACGTAATGATTCGACCAACAATGTCTGCTGAACAGCAACACGTGATTCTGCATGCACCTTTGCTGCCTGAAAAGGAACCTGATCGAGCGTCAGCATTTTTTCACCCTGTTTAACGTATTGGCCAGCGACCACTTCTAGCGTTTTGATGACACCCGATACTGGCAGACTTAATTCTATCGGATCAGGCAACTCAATCATTGCGTCATAATCTGCCGCAGAGGTGAAAGTACAAAGTATGGATAATGCAATAACTAATAATCCGTCAATAATTTTCATGTGATTAATTATCCTTTTGTTGATAAAGTTTTTTGCCCGTTAGGGTATCGATCTGCGCCCAGATGGTGGCGACTTCAAAATCATTTTTTGCAGACATCCATTCTGCTTCGGTATATCTCGCCATCGAGCTACCCAGAGTCGTCTGCATCTCCAGCTCGTAACGCGCGCGATTTTTATCCAGAGTAAGCCCCCGGCTATCTAGCCGCTGCTCATCACTTTCACGTTTAAATTTCAATATTTCCAGCTTACTGATCAGATCTGACAATTGTTGGCGCAGGGCAAATTTTGCCTGGTCATAACGTGCTTGCGATGCTGACAGTACAGAGACGATACGCGCGGATTTAGCCTGTGTCCTGCTGCCATTAGCAAAAGGAATGCGCAAGTTAAAACCAATGCTGGCATCGTTACGGCCTCGCAGTTGACGGTCATATTTGTTTAATTCCAGACCTGCCAGAAGCGTTGGACCATACTCCTGCTTTGATGCCGCCAATGCCGCCTTATTAGCACGCACTGCATGCTGCAATGCTGTAATCGTCAGGTTACCCATCAGTGCCTTATCTAGTAAGCCAGCCAGTTCAGGAATAGTCAGTTCCAGTTGCGGTAGCTGCGGCCTTATCAGGTCAGCAGGAATGTCTTCGGGTTTATTTAATGCAATAGCAAGACGCTGCCGACTGGAAAACTGATTCTTCTCGCTGGCGGTACGCCGATCTGCTGCTTCCCGATAGATTGACTCTGCTTCCATCAGTATCACATCCGAGATCATACCTAATGAATGACGCTCCAGTAATTTGTCATATTTCACATACAGGATAGTCATCTCCTCATCCACCGCAGAGAAATGAAGGTCGGCAAGAATGACATTAAAATAGCGCTGCATGATAATAATGTATTGCTTATTGCGTGTTGCCGCGGCGAGTAGCTGCTGACTTGAAATGTCTTCATCAGCCGAATCTTCTAGCGATGCACTGTAGCCGAAGTCATACAGTGTTTTGGTGACTGACAGCCGGGCGTAACTATCATTTACAAAATCATTATTGGTACTGGGTATCGCTGCGTAAGGTGCCAATTCTATATAGGCATCAATATTATTGATGGTTTCAACCTGCAGTTTTCTGGAAACGGCAAAAGCCAGCTGCGCATCAGCAAGTGATAAATTTGGATGGCCTGTCGCCGCATACGACAATGCCTGATCTAATGTTAGCGGGTTTGGCAGCGCCTCACCCGTAGCAGTCTCGACAAAAAAACTAACGGCAATAAACATTACTAATAATAATTTATTCACCCTTGAAAACACCCGCATCGTCGCTACTCGTTCTAAGATGTTTCACCTAAAGAAACAAGCTCATCGCGTTTCTTCCTTTCACGCTTATATTTTGTAAAATTCATTTTTTTAAACTCATCATTCACCACGTATTCACCCATCCAGAGAAACTCTTTAACGTCACGCACAATGCCGGTAAAACGCATCATTTTTTTACCACTGGCATCAAAAAACATGACTACGGGGGTGGCTCGAACACGGTGCTGCTTGAAAGCAAAGTCCTTCTCCGAAATTTCATTACCATCGAAATCAACGATCATCGCATCACCGCGTATATCGATAGTCAGTACACGAAAATTCGCTTGATAGTAATCCTGTACGGCTACCTGATTCATCACGGTTGCTTTCATCTTTGCACACCAGGGGCAGTCCTTATCAGTGAACATGATAAAAACACCCTTTTTATTTTCTTCGGCCACGATATCCAGTTCTTCTGCCAGATCATTGAAACTCTGGTGAAAAAAGTATTCCATCGAGTCACGAGGCATTTTGCTGTCGCTAGATGACAAAGCATTGTCAGCAAAAATACTTACACTAAAAAAAGATAACACTACAAACAGCAGCAAGCCTGTCGATATAAGACCTGCCTGTGGTCTGATTAGATGCTGATTTATTGATATCATGGTACCCTCTAAAGTCTGTCGCTATCTAATGGATTAACGTATTAATAACTTAAAACGGTTTAAAAGTTATGACGAAAACACGACGATAATCTGGCAAACTATATATCTATGATAAACATAAACTTAGAGCTGAAGAAAAATGACCTTATCAGCTCAATAATGGCTATAAAGCATGAATTTTTTTATCGCTGACTGGTACGTCGATGTCGATACAAACCGTATCCATAACGCTGAACAAGACATCAAACTGGAAGGCAAGGTGATGACCCTGCTGGTGTATCTGGCAAATCATCCAGGAGAAGTCATCAGCAGAAATCAGCTGGAGGCCGATGTCTGGACAGATCGAGTTATCAGTTATGACGCCCTGACTAGCTGCATCACACGCTTACGAAAAGTTCTGGGCGATGATTCACGCAAACCACTGTATATCGAAACCGTACCAAAAAAAGGCTATCGCCTAATCGCGTCTGTGCGCTGGGCAAAAAAATCGCACCCGAGTGATAAACAAACCAGTAATAAACAAATCAATGGCAGCTTAACAGCGAGTACAGATCAGCCGGAAAACAACCGAGACTTCAGCCACAGCATACGCAGCACCGTACTGCTCATCCTCCTCACGGTGGTGGTGATCAGCGGCTATATAGTGATAACAACTATGCCAAACGTCATAGAGCCCATAAGTGAACTAAACAGCACGCCATCGATCGTGGTGCTTCCGTTTGATAACTTAAGCGGTCAGACTAATCAGGGATATTTCAGTGACGGTATTACTGCTGACATCAGCATCGCCCTGTCAAAGCTGTCTGCACTACGGGTAATCGCCACACCATCGAAACAGGCTGAACATACAGAACAACTGGCCCGTTATATCCTAACTGGCAGCGTACAACGCGCCAAAAATAAATTGCGCGTCAATGTCATCCTCGTCGATAGCAGCACACAGCAGCAATTATGGGCTGAGAGTTATGATCGCGAGATAACCGAAGTCTTTGCCGTGCAAGACAACATCACCAGCAGCATCATCACCGCCTTATCAATAAAATTAACGGCTGAAGAAAAACAGCGTATCGCGCATCGCTACACTAACAATATAAATGCCTATGACCAATTCCTCAGAGGTCAGGCTTTATACACCCAACGCACAAATAACGAAAATGTACTCGCCAGGCAGCACTTTCAACACGCTATCGAAATAGACCCGAATTTTTCCCGTGCCTATGGTGCTCTCGCGCTGACGCATGTTGATGACTATCGCTACCGCTGGTATTTCAGCAATGATAAATCTCTGTCGACAGCAATCACGCTTGCCAACAAAGCCGTTGCTATCGATAAGCAACTGCCTCAGGCACACTGGGCACTGGCTTACGCACAGACACATCTACACAACTACCCCCAAGCAATCACATCACTTAAACGCGCGCTCGAAGTAAGGCCAAACTACGCTGATGGTTATGCCTTTCTCGCGCTAATTCATCTCTATAACGATAACCCGGAACAGGGCTTAAAGACGATACGACGCGCCATGCAACTCAACCCGAACTACCCTGCTCAGTACCTGTCAGTATTAGGCCAGGCGCATTATTCGTTGCAAGAATACGAAGATGCACTGCCTGTGTTTCGCAGTGCCATCGATAAAAACTTTAGCCTGCTGACCGCCCATATGATGTTAACCGCAACATTAAGCCAACTGGGCAAAAATGATGAAGCCAGCTGGCAGGCTGATCAGCTCCACACTATCGCTCCAAACTTTCGTGCAGACGATGCCTACAGGATATTTCCTGTAAAAGATAAAAAACAGTTACAGAACATTATTCATAATCTACGACTTGCTGGCATCCATTAATCGCCTGTCACTACAAACTGTTTATCTTTTATCCCAATGCAAAACTGTCAGCAAGATAAACAGCCTCGATGAACCGCAAGATAATTCATCTCGATATGGATGCCTTTTTTGCTGCGGTTGAACAACGCGATTCAGCTGAATTAAAAGGCAAACCCGTCATCGTCGGTGGCCCACCGGGTAGTCGTGGCGTGGTTGCCGCCAGCAGCTATGAAGCCAGAAAATTTGGCATCTATTCTGCCATGCCTTCCTCTCGCGCCTACCAGCTGTGTCCGCAAGCCATATTCGTTCGCCCCCGGTTCTCTGCATACAAACAGGTCTCGGAAGAAATTCACAAAATTTTTAAACAGTACACCGACATCATCGAGCCATTATCTCTGGATGAAGCCTATCTTGATGTCACCGATGTCGATCGGTGCGAGCACTCAGCAAGTCTTATGGCTAAAGAGATTCGCAGTAAGATATTCAAGGGATTACAGTTAACCGCATCGGCAGGTATCTCATACAATAAATTTTTGGCGAAGTTAGGCTCAGACCAGAACAAACCAGATGGACAGTTCGTCATAAGACCCGGCGAAGCCGAACATTATCTGCACGACTTACCTATCGATCGATTTTATGGCGTAGGTAAGGTGACCGAAGCTAGGATGAAATCGTTTGATATCCATACCGGTGGTGACTTAAAGAAAAAGAGCCTGTTGCAGCTACAAAAAATAGTCGGTAATTCTGCAGAGTATTATTTTGACATCGCACGTGGCATAGACCATCGCCCAGTGTCGAATAAACGCAGTCGTAAATCTTTAGGCTCAGAGACCACCTTCCAAAAGGATATCTCCAATGTTAACGAGATGCTTCAACAACTCTTCAGCTTACTGGATGAAGTACTTGCGAGTTTATTACAGCGCGAACTGCTCGCTTACACCCTCACACTGAAAGTAAAATATGCCGATTTCACACAGGTAACCAGAAGTCACACGGATGATGGCATTATCTCAATACGTGAAAAAGCCATGGCACTTATTCCTGCATTGCTCGATAAAACCGAAGCCGGAACAAAAAGTGTGAGACTGCTGGGCATCTCTTTTTCTCATCTGCTAAACAGCAAAGATTACACCAATCATCAACTGCCTCTTTTTTAAAGTACTCAAGCGAAAAACATTGTAGATATCCAAACTCATAACAATGCGAAGTTTATTATGCAATAAGAAACAATCGTGAGAAATCAGAAACCAATCTCTTTTATTGATTATATGTTGCAATACGCCGATAATGCCGCAAGCATTAAGCAATGAAAAATTCTTTATCGTATTTCACAGCACCGATAAATGGATAACCCGAATGCAAATGGGCAGGCTTAATTAACCAGCGACATAAATCACCCAACAACAAAATTATACAAAACGTGACAACCCTCTTATCCTTTACATCCACAGCAACTATTCTAATCTGGCTTGCAAGTATTCAACTTAGCTTTGCAGGTATTGCAGAGCCAGAATACCTGGAACTTGCATTGAATGAAGAAACAAGCATCAGCATTGCACAGTATGGCAATGCTGAAAMCAGGATACTCTGGTTCTCATCCGAGTACGGTATCAATAAAGAAAAACATGATAACTTACTGAATGCCCTAGCAGAGCTCAAACATGAAGTCTGGTTGCCCGAATTACATGAAAGTTATTTCATCCCATCCGGCCGCAGCAGTTACACTAAAATTCCGATAGACGATATGGCCAGCCTTATCGAAAAAAGTCTACCAGCAGGTAAGCGCAAGTTATTCATCGTTGCCACTGGACGAGGCGCAGCACTTGCCTTGTTAGCGATCAACCGATGGCAAGCCACAACCGACAGCAGTAAAAATAAACTTGCGGGCATCATTATGATCCACCCCAACTTTCAGGCAGCCACACCGACACCTGGAACCGAAATGCAATACCTGTCAATCATCGATTCGACACAGTTACCCATCTTTATATTGCAACCTGAAAAATCAAATAAATACTGGTACCTTGAAGGGCTAGTCGACAAGTTAAGTGATGCCGGTAGTCAGGTTTATATAAAGATTATTCGACAGGTCAGCGATGGTTATCATGTCAGACCCGATGCGACGGATGCAGAGATAGACATCGCCAAAAACCTGCCCAGACAGATTGATACAGCGACAAAACTTCTCGCAGAGACAAAAGTAACGGTAAACAAACAGGCCGTAAAGAACGAGACGTGGACATTAACCGCAGTGCCAGAACTATTGCAGAGCTACCCGGGCAATCCACCCGCGCCGACACTCGCTCTACAGGATACCGAAGGCAAACACTACGACCTGAACGAACACCACGGAAAGGTCATAGTTCTTAACTTCTGGGCAACCTGGTGCCCACCCTGTGTCGAGGAAATCCCATCGCTTGGCCGCTTACAGAAGGCATTTTCAGAAGAAGAGCTGTTGGTATGGAGCGTTAATATTGGTGAAAACAAAAAAGATATAGACACTTTTTTGAGCATGGTACCAGCCGACTTTCCTGTACTGCTAAACCCTGAAGGTGACACAGTAAAACAGTGGCAGGTCATCGCTTTTCCGACCACCTTCATCATCGATAGACAGGGTAATATCAAACTGGCTTATTTTGGCGGACTGGAATGGGATAACCCTACAGTGATAAACCAGTTGCAGGCAGTGGTAAAATATTAAACATGTCGATGACAAATGAGAATTGTTACATTTTTTCATCGACACCTTATAATTAGAACAAACATTTAATTGATGATACCGTCTCCTTAATTTCAGAGTATAAAATCATGAAGAAACTATTTACAGCTGCCATTTTTTGCCTCGCCATTGCTCCTATTGCTGGACATTCACATAACGTCCAGATTCCTAAAAATATCGACGAGCTGGTTTTGACGAAAATGACTGATAGCGTTTATGTCGTTCATGGCATAATCGGTATGCCGGATAAGAACAACAAAGGTTTCATCAGCAACTCAGGCTTTGTCGTATCTTCTGAGGGCGTGGTGATTGTAGACACCGGAGGCAGTTTGCAGATCGGTGAGATGCTGTTACAGAAAATTCAAGAAGTTACCAGCAAACCGGTTATTGCAGTTTTTAATACGCATCTACATGGCGACCACTGGCTGGGTAATGTGGCCTTTCGAAAAGCATACCCAGACGTACCGATATATGCGCATGAGCGCGCCATTGAACGTTTATCGAACGGTGAAGCAGAACAATGGCTGGATATTTTTACGCAGGCGACAAACAATACCATCGAAGGCACCACTATCGTTCTTCCTGACCATGCCCTTAAGGGTGGGGAATCAATCGATATAGCCGGCAGCACCTACAAAATTCACCATACCGGTCATGCCCACACAGACAATGACATCATGATCGAATACCCAAAGGATAAAACATTATTCTCCGGTGATATTGTTATTTACGGCAGCATGGTATCGGGTGCTCGGCCTGAAGATTTTAGTGCAAAGGGCCAGATTAAAGCGGTCGAGTATGCGCTTTCGCTGCCGATTGATATCTATGTGCCGGGACATGGTCCAACAGGTGGTCGCGAAATACCTGAAGCCACAAAACGTTTTCTGGAAGTCCTCTACGCGAGTGTACAGCGATACTACGATGAAGGGTTAGAGGATTTTGAGATGCGTGACAAAGTGATTGCAGATCTTAAGGAATTTTCAGACTGGTCTGGATTCGACCGAATAGGTAGTCTGATTAATTCTGTCTATTTACAAGTTGAAGCTGCTGAGTTCGAATAAATCTAAATTTTCGAATAAACCTAAACTAAAGAGATCGGTGACAATATATAATAATTCTCATTTGTTACCGACTCCTTTAATTCATAATTGTAWAAATCATTAGTATCATCAACAGATATACAAAAATTTCAAAATTCCTTCCCAGTGCAATCAYTAGGCAAACTTAAGCGGCTTTTTCTGTTAACTAAATTCACAGGCAAAGCGGACATTAACGCTATGCTAAGCGGCGCGTTTTTCACGGTCGATTGAGCTAATTGTTTGGTTTTTTGTCTAAATCAAATGATAAAACAACAATTCCTATTCTTTTCTCAGTTTCAACTCGATGATGAGCTTGTGTAATTTGATTGAAGGAATATATTTTGTCGACTACAGATCTAATTTTACCTGCTTCAATCATTGACCTTAATGTTATTAGCTCTTCTTCCTTTTCGCCTGCAAATGAGAACATTACTATTTTGTCTGTTAATTTTGAGGTAACTACAGATCGAAACATATCAACTAATTTCGGATTTCCTATCAGATAGCGACCGTTTGAATTTAGAATTTTTATAAAATCCGAATATCGACTATTCGCAACCATATTAAATATGGCGTCATAAGTTTTACCCTGCGTTGCCACATTTTCTTGCGTGTAATCTATAAAATAATCAACCCCGAGTTGACGTAACATCGCTTCTTTTATTGGGCTATCTACTGCTGTTACTTCAGCACCCATATTTTTTGCTATTTGAATTGCAAAGGTCCCAATGCTCCCTCCGGCACCATTTATTAAAACTTTATCGCCTTCTTTTATATTTGCCTTCCTCATAAAATGAAGTGCATTAAGCCCGCCTAAAGGAACAGCAGCAGCTTCTTCATAACTCATATTATTGGGTTTTTTAATAATAGTGTAATTATCTGGTAAACATAAATATTCACCGTATGCGCCAAGCCGCATTTGTGCAGAGCCAAATATTTTATCGCCCACAACAAATTTAGTTACATTTTCACCAACACGCTCAATATCACCAGAAAAATACCCCCCCAATATATTCTTCTTTGGTTTGAATACTCCAAAAGCAAGCCTCAAAGGTAACCAAAACCATTTAACTGCAAAATTAAAGCTTCTCATCTCACAATCAGCTTTTGTTACTTCTGCTGAATGCACTTTTATCAACACTTCATCGTCTTTTGGTTTCGGTCTTTCTATTTCTTTAATCTGAAGAACATCAGGTGCCCCATATTTATTGTATACAATCGCTTTCATACGTTTCCTGTGAAATACCCATACGAACAATTTGTTAGGCTTTTACGGGTGTAAATAATCACCCAAAACATTTAAGCTCCATTCAAATTTATAAAATAATATTAGAAGCCTAACGTCACGCATAACGCTGTAGTGGGTCAGAGGGATTATTACTTAACCATTTTACTGAATTGATCATTTTTTAATCCCTCCCCTTTAATGATTTTTGGCAACAAACGATAATCACTCACACAATCGCACTGTCACCAATCAAGCCTTCAACGCATCCGCATGATAAGCGATATGCTCACCGATAAAACTCGCAATAAAGTGGTAGCTATGATCGTAGCCTTGTTGCATCCGTATGGTAACAGCCTGCCCTTCTCTCTCACATGCTGCCTGAAAATTTTCTGGTAGCAGCTGTTTCTTATCATAGAACTCATCCGCTGTGCCCTGATCAATAAGTATGTCTGTAACTCTGGCACCTGCATCAACTAGAGCTGTTGCATCATAGGCCTGCCATGTAGTCGTGTCTTCACCCAGGTAGGCGTCGAAACAACCGATGCCCCAGCCACAGTTAACCGGGTTACAGATCGGTGAAAAAGCTGAAACTGATTTATAACTTGTTGGGTTTTTCAGTGCGCAGATTAATGCACCATGACCGCCCATTGAATGCCCGCTGATTGATTTAAGGCCGGGTATTAATGGCAGCTTTGCCTCCAGCAAAGCAGGCAGTTCTTTTGTTATGTAATCATACATCTGGTAATGCGCTGCCCACGGTGCCTGTGTCGCATTCACATAGAAACCGGCACCCTGGCCAAGATCATATCGATCTTTTTCATCAGCAACATCGTCACCACGTGGACTGGTATCTGGAAACACCAGTGCGATACCCTGTTCTGCAGCATAACGCTGTGCGCCGGCTTTCACTCGCGCATTGTCATCGCTGCAGGTAAGACCGGATAACCAGTACAGGGTCGGTACTTTTCCAGATTCTACCTGGGGCGGCAGGTAGACGGAAAATGTCATCTCACAATTACAGGTCTCTGACTCATGTACATATCGGTTCAGGTAACCGCCGAACTCTTTAACGCTTTCAATCTGTTGCATCGCTGTTCCTCTACCTCAAGACTCTATCTCAAAATTCTACTTTAAATCTCGTCCTTAAAAAATAATAACTGATCGAATGCTTTTACCTTCATGCATCAAATCAAAGGCTCGGTTAATGTCTTCCAGCGGCATAGTGTGTGTTACCAGGCTGTCGAGTTCAATTTTTCCAGACATGTAACGATCTACATAGCCCGGCAGTTCGCTTCTACCTTTTACACCACCGAATGCAGTACCTTTCCAGGTTCTGCCGACGACCAGGTTAAACGGACGGGTCTCGATGGTCTGACCGGCACCGGCGACACCGATTACCGTAGAAACACCCCAACCCATGTGAGTGCATTCCAGTGCGTCACGCATTACATGCGTATTACCAATACATTCAAATGAATAATCAGGACCGCCGCTAAAAGTATCTTGCATGTATTCGACAAACGAACCGTCGATATCATTTGGATTAACAAAATCGGTAGCACCAAGCTGTTTGGCAAATTCAAACTTATCGGGATTAATATCGATGGCAATGATACGCTCTGCCCCCGCCATTACCGCACCCTGTATACACGACAGACCAATACCACCGAGGCCAAATACAGCGACGGTTGAACTAGCTTCTACCTTTGCCGTATTCAAAACCGCACCGATGCCGGTGGTAACACCGCAACCTAACAGACAGACTTTATCGAGTGGCGCAGCTTTATTAATTTTAGCCAGCGCTATTTCAGGCACCACGGTGTATTCTGCAAAAGTAGAGCAGCCCATGTAGTGAAAGATATCTTTACCGTCTTTGGAAAAGCGGCGAGTGCCATCGGGCATATATCCAGTCCATACGGTCGATGCAATCGACTGGCACAGGTTAGTTTTTGTTGACTGACAGTATTCGCATTCACCACATTCAGGAATATATAAAGGAATGACGTGATCACCCACTTCCAGACTTTTCACACCCGCACCAAGTTCGACCACTTCACAACCGCCCTCATGACCGAGGATGCAGGGAAAACTGGCTTCTGGATCATCACCCGAGAGGGTAAAGGCATCGGTATGGCAGACACCCGAAGCGATCACCTTCAATAACACTTCGCCTTCTTTTGGCCCCATAACTTCAACTTCTTCGATCTCGAGGGGCTTTTTTGGCGCCCATGCCACTGCAGCTCTTGCTTTCATATTATTATCTCGTGGTTATGCATAATGTAATAATAACAGTCACAGTGACTGACTAAAATAGCGGCAGTCAAAATCTATTATCAAAAGTCGTTATCTATGGATGAAATATTGATGTTTAGGTTAAGCGATAATCTTCTGTGCAAAAAAACAGGCTAATCCCGGGTAACCGCAAGCCGTCCATCCTCTACTTCCTGATCAAAATCTTTAGCTATCAATGAATACATTACCGGCACAACGAACAAGGTAAACAAAGTACCGATACTTAAGCCCACAGTAATCACCAGTCCTATATTGTTACGAGACACAGCGCCCGCACCGGAAGCTAACACCAGTGGCATAACACCTAACACCATCGCTGCGGTGGTCATCAGAATCGGACGCAATCTTAATGCCGCCGCCTGTTTTACTGCACTAACTTTATCCAGCCCCTGACGCTGTAGCTGATTAGCGAATTCGACAATCAATATTCCGTGTTTGGAGATCAGACCGATCAGCGTGATTAGACCGACCTGGGTATAAATATTCATGGTAGCGAAACCTAAAAACAATGGAATCATGGCACCAAAAATAGACAGCGGCACCGTGATTAACACCACGAAGGGATCACGAAAACTTTCGAATTGGGCTGACAGAACCAGATAAATCACGATCAGTGCCAGTACAAACGTTGCCATCAAAGCAGCACCTTCTTTTTCGAACTGGCGACTCTGACCGCCGAAGTCATACATAAAATCAGTCGGTGCAATCTCTTTCAATGTTTTACTTAAGAACTCATGTGCATCGGCGAGAGTCGCAACACCGGGTTGTGGTATGGCTTCGATGGTCGCTGAATTGAGCTGCTGAAACTGAGTCAGCGTGTTAGGCACGACTTCCTGTGATATTTTTACGACTGTAGATAATGGAACCTGCTCGCCACTTAAGGTATTGACATAAAGTTCCTCAATGGCTTCCTGGGTCTGTTGAAAGGCTCTGTCCGCCTGTGGCACTACTTCATAACTGCGGCCCTGCATATCAAAATAGTTACTGCGGAAATCCCCCAGTTGTATCGCCAGCACGTTGCCGATATCGCGCATGCTTATTCCCAGTTGCCCGGCTTTTTCCCGATCTATCCAGACATGCGCCTGCGGTTTGTTCAAACGCAGCGTGTTGTTCACCATCATGAATACACCACTCTCCATAGCTTTTTGTTTCAGCTCTTCAGACACTTCAAACAACGTTTCATAATCACTGGTGGTGGTAATAACAAAATTAACCGGCATACCCATGGGCGTGCCTGGCAGTGACGGCGGATTGATGGCATACACACTCATGCCCGCGACACCCATCAGCTCTCCCTGCAATTGTGGCTGCAAATCCATCTGGCTACGTTCACGTTGACTCCAGGGCTTTAACACCATGCCTGCCATTACGTTGTTTTCTACCGGCATGCCCGCGATAACAAATGTCTGGTCATATTCGGGATAGGTACTGAGAATATCTTCGACCTGTTCAGCATAGGTCTGTACATATTGCACACTGGCATTATCCGGTGCGATGCCCATGGTGAGGATAAAGCCCTGATCTTCTACTGGTGCCAGTTCTGACTGCGTCATGCTGAACATGGCGACGATAGCGAGTAATAATAAAACGGCACCGATAACGATAGCACTACGATAGTAAGTCAGCGTACTATCTAAAACGCCAGAGTAAGACTCTTTCAGGCGGCCAAAAAAGTTATCGATAGCAACGGCAAACTTGCCTTCCATCGACTGCTGGGTGAGTATTTTTCCACTCATCAATGGCGACAGGGTTAATGCGATAACGCCGGAGATCAATACTGCACCTGCCAGGGTAAAAGCAAATTCGCTGAACAGGGTGCCCGTCAGCCCGCCCATAAATCCGATGGGGGCGTATACCGCGACCAGGGTAATGGTCATAGCGATAATCGGCATAGCAATCTCACGTGCACCAACAACGGCTGCACGCATGGGTTCAAGCCCATCTTCTATATGACGATGCACATTTTCCACCACCACGATGGCATCATCCACCACCAGTGATATCGCCATCACCATCGCCAGCAAGGTAAGCAGGTTGATGGTGTAACCCATCATCAACATGAACAGAGCAACACCGATTAATGACAACGGGATGGTGATAATCGGGATGAGTACAGAGCGTAACGAGCCTAAAAACAGGAACACCACAATCACCACAATCAGCGTCGCTTCGACCAGAGTTTTTATAACTTCTTCAATGGACTCTTCGATAAACATGGTGGTGTCATAGGCCAGGTACTGATACAGGCCGGTGGGCAGGTTTTCGGCAATTTCTGGCAACAGTTTTTTGAGGCCTTCGGCCACCTCTAGCGGATTGGCACTGGGAATGATCTGGATACCCAGATACACCGCCGGTTTACTCTGGTAACTAACAATCTGACGTTCAGTATTAGCCGACAGTTCGATGCGAGCAATATCACCGAGATGCACCACGCGCTGGCCGTCACTAAATACGGTTATTGCAGCAAAGGCATCTTCGTCCTGTAACGATGTGCTGGCACGGATTGAAGTAACGGTATAACTGTTGCGTAATTCACCGGCGGCAGACTGGAAGTTGTTCGCCAATAAAGCATCATTCACCTGAATGGCACTGATATTAAAAGCACGCATCTTCGCCGGGTCGAGAAAGATACGCATGGCATAATCTTTACCGCCAAAAAGTGCTGCGCGTGACAGCCCTGGTATTTCCGCCATCTTGGGCTGCACGACGCGACGCAGGTAATCGGTAATCTGCGTTTCATTCATCTCCGTACTTTGATAAGCGATATACATGATGGCATCGTTGCCGGCACTGGCCTTGGCGATGACCGGATCACTAATATCTTTTGGCAACCGTCCCTGCACTTCGTTGATCTTGCTGAGCATCTCTGCCATAGCGATGTTAACGTCGTAACCCAGCTCTAAAAATACTTCAATCATGGAAACACCGGCGCGCGAGCTGGCCTTCATGTAATCAATACCTTCGACACTGGTAATGGTTTCCTGTATCGGTGTAGTAATAAAACCCTGCACCAGCTCAGCATCCGCACCGGGATAAATCGTGGTAATGGTCAACTGGCCGTTTTCCATTTCAGGATACTGGCGCACCTGCAAATCATTTAGCGCACGAATACCAAACACCAGCAACAGAAGGCTTAGTACGATGGCAAAAACCGGGCGGCGAATAAAGAAATCGGTAAATCGCATTACTCGCTCCCTTTCAATCGCACCTGTTCACTGATGGTAACCGGTGCATTATTGCGCAGTTTACTCACCCCCGCCTGCACCACCTGTTCATCACCCTTCAACCCCGTCAGTATTACAACCTGATCACCACGCTGTTCGCCAGTAGTAATCTGCACACGCTGGGCAATAAGAGCACCTTCATCGTTTTTCTTAATGATGAATAAGGCATTACCAAAGGAACTATAGGCGATAGCGGTAGCCGGCACCACGATAACCTCTGCTGACTCGTCCAGCATCAAATCGATACCGGCGTACATGCCCGGGCGTAACAGTCCTTCCTCATTTTTCAGATAAGCACGCACACTGATGTTGCGTGTAGCTTCGTTGACTCTGGCATCGACAGCAATCACCTTACCGGTAAAGAGCTGATCGCCATAAGCACTGACATGAAACTGAACTTCGAGACCTTTTTTAACGTCCGGGAAATATTTTTCCGCTACCGCGAAGTCGATATACAAAGAACTGTAATCCTGCAGATTAACCAGCATCGTGCCCGGCGGAAGATATTGACCGATACTTATCTGTTTTATACCCAACACACCGGTAAAAGGTGCGCGGATAGACTTTTTAGCGATGCGTGCTTTTGTCTGTATAACATTGGCCTGCGCCACTTTCAGATTAGAACGAGCATTATCAAACTCGGTTTCAGAAATGGTTTTTTTCTTCCACATACCCTCGGTTCGTTTAAACAAGCTACGAGCAAGATCTTCCTGCGCCTTAAAGCTGACCAGATCGGCCTGTTCCACATCGTCGTTAAGCGCGACGATTTTTACACCCACTTTCACTTTTTGCCCGGAGGTGAAGTAAATTTTTTCGATGATACCTTCAACTTCATTGCTGACATCGATACCTTCTCTAGCCGTCAATGTGCCTACTGCTGATATACGCGGCTGCCACTGCACATGTTTTGTATCGATCACTTCGATTGTTGTCGGCGGTGGCGCACCTGCAGCCATCATCGCCATACCCTGCTGAATCTGCTGATATTTGATAAAGCCTAACCCTGCCAGTACCAGCAGAAGCAAGCTTATAAAAATTGCGGTACGTTTAAACATAAGTTAAATCCCGGAGAATTGCATTGGTCAGTAGGCATGCAGTTTATCTATTGACAGAAGATATCAAAAAGTAAACTGCGCAGTGTAGTTTACATTTAGCTATTTAAAAAGTAAACTGATTAGTGTACTTTATAATAAAGCCAGATTATTACAGGTTTACAGAAAGAACTTATGTGCGCCGAAAAAAAACTGACCGAACGAAAACGTGAAAATATCATCGAAGCTGCAGTAATGGAATTCAGAGCCAGTGGATTCAGCGCTACCAGTATGGATCGTATCGCAGCCACTGCCAATGTTTCCAAACGCACAATATACAATCATTTTGCCAGTAAACAGATCTTATTTCAGAGCATCGCACAGGCATTATGCGACCAGCTCACACAGGTGTCAGAGTATCCTTATGACCCTGAAATACCGTTAAGAACCCAGTTACATGCCATCGCAGAACAGGAGATGGCAATGCTGACCACTGCTGAGTTCATCAGCACGTTCAAGATGATCACTTCAGAATCACTGGTCTCGCCTGAACTCACCAGAGCAACCATTGATAACTTTCAGGAGAGCAGTCTCGGTGTCGTCACCTGGATTAAACAGGCAACGAAAGACGGAAAGTTATCGGTGAGCGACCCAATCAGAGCGGGCAAACAATTCCTCGCACTGATAGAAACCTTTGCACTATGGCCGCAGCTTTATGACTTTAAACCTGTACCAAAAAAGAGCGCACAGAAAACCATCATAAATTCAGCTGTAGAGATGTTTATTAACACCTATGGATCGAAAACGAGCAGAAAGAAAACCAGTCAATAATTTTTTCATCCCCCGAACAACCGCACCTTGAACCAGACAAGGATTTTACCCTGATGACGGGTGCGTCAGGCGTAATACATCGTATGATGCGTTCTTAGACCGTCCTCTGCTTCCTTCACCACAAGATGCCCCTTTTAATTTTTTATAGAAACGATTCACTCGTTATTGACTAGAACGAGCGTTCGTTCTAGTATTGGCTATGGACTCAGCAATCAACAAACAAACGCCTCTCATGACGCAGCAGAAAATTTTATCTGCGACCTTGATGTTATTTAGCAAAAAAGGGTATTTCAACACTTCCGTGCGTGATATAGCGCATGAGTCAGGCGTTAGTATTGGCTCGATATATCACCATTTTAAAGACAAAGAAGCTATTGCCAGTGCAGTGTATAGCAATCTTGTCGAGCGGATGCTCGCTGAGATAACGCAGATTCAGTCAAAGCATATCAGAACCTCTTCACGCTGCCGCGCAATTATCGCTTTTTTATTCGATATTACCGAGCAGGAACCTGAAGTGATGGAGTTTATGCTTTATTCAAAACACCGTGAGTTTCTTCCAGAAGAGCCACCCGTCTGCTCCTCAAAGCCTTTCGAGCTAATGAGAGAAATAGTTAAAGACGGGATGCTCGCCAATGAAATACAGTCCATGGATTTAATGGTTGCATCTAGTTGCCTGTTTGGTGCTGCCTTACGAATGATTACTTCACGATTGGATGGCGTTATTGAAAAGCCACTACCGACGTATCTGGAGGCTATCTGGACGCCTTCATGGAGAGCGGTATCAACACAAACACTATAGTGCATGCTCCTACATAGGTAGCAGAAATAGAAAAATTTATGACAGACAATACAGACAATGTTCCTGAGTTATGCGTGGGCTGCGTTTACTTCCCACCCAACTTACCTGCCCATGCCTATCAAGCGGAAGACTGGAAAATGTTGCAGGAGAAAAGTTGTTCTTTTGAGTATTTACCCGATGATGAAGACTGCAGAACAACCCGAAAAACCAGCTGTTCGATAGTTGATATGGCTAACCTGACTAAATAATTATCACAGAGTATCAATTACCATGAAGTATATTAAATACAAACTATTCATTGCCATAATGGCTTTTATTATTAGCAACCTGGCTTTTGCTGCTGAAAACAGCATTGATGATAGCGCTGCATTAGGCGATTTAAAAACAGGTAAAGCTGTTTTTCTAGTCGATATTGCTGATGCAAAAAAACTGAATTTTTACCTTGAAGTCATTCAGGGAACCTATAAAGGCATGAAGTCACAAGGTGTAACACCTGATTTTATCGTTGTATATATTGGTCCAAGTGTTAAATATCTGAGTTCATCGCCCTCTTCTAAAACGGAAAATTCTGCCGGTGGCGTTTTACTGGAAATCGAATCCAATGTTGAAGTACTGGCTGAACTCGGGGTTAAGCAGGAGATATGCGCTGTCGCAACCCGGGTATTCGGCATCGACGATAAAACTATCCTGCCCGGCTTAACCCTGGTTGCCGATGGTTTTATATCGTTGATCGGTTATCAGGCACAGGGATACCATCTGGTTCCTGTTTTTTAATACGGATGAATCTGGAACTTATTTTTATATATTAGTGAGACGATAATAATGTTTATGATCGAATACAGAGACATCGGCTGGTGGTACTGGCTGGTTACAGCGACCTTCCTGACACTGGGAATTGCCGGCAACAGTTCAGGTTTCATACTGGCGATAGGATTAACCGTTTTTCAGCTTAGTCATTTTATAATACGCGAGGGCAGCGTAACAAACTTTCCGGTACAGGTGCGTTTCTGGTATCTCATGCTGTTGCTGCTGGCGTGGGTCGAACCCATGCAGTGGTTATACTGGGTGCCTACTATTGGTACCTGGGCGCAGATAGTCTTTGGTTATTGCACCATGGCAAGACTGGTCTCTCTGTTGCCTTGGAATCGTAGCGTGCCGTTTTCAATTGATCTTGTCAAACAGACATTTTTATCACGTCCAGTGAGAGGCAGCATCAAACAGGGGTTCTCTGAAACTTCCTAGCCCTCGTCTGGCAGTAAAAAAACAGGTGAATGATTCATCGGGTTCTTCCCAGTACATATTCGATCTCGGGGGTCTTCCTCTGTACACACTTTCTGCCTTCGGCTATCGCTTCTTCTGCACGATACAATTCCAGCAGCCCGATATCTGATAACTTTGGTACAAACACGATATCGGCAGGCTCACCGGCCATACGGCTTCTGGTTATCCGGTCCTGAGTGATGTTGACGGAAGCGGCGATCGCATCCATCAGACCCGGTGGCTGTTCACCATCTTCAGGAGTAAAAAACGACAAATTTGTATACTCCCTTACCAGCTCAGAAATTTTTTCACCGAGTCCTTCTTTCTCATCTGCTTTCACTTCAGACTTGTCGATCGGTTTATTAAATCGTCTACCGACGATATCACCATTTAAATTCACCGCGATGACGATGTCAGCACCCAGTGCACGGCACACTGAAACCGGCACCGGGTTGACCAGACCACCATCAACCAGCCACCGGTTATCATTCCTGATTGCAGGGAAAAGACCGGGCATCGACATGGAAGCCCACACTGCCTGAATTAGAGAACCTTCCCTTAACCAGATTTCCCGCCCTGTTTCCAGATCGGTTGAGACAGCAGCGAATATTTTTGGCAGATCCTCGATGTTATCTTCATCAGCGGCAATATTATTATTTAAAAAATCGTGGAATCTTTTTGTATCAACAAAACCTGTCATCGAGATATTGATATCAAGAAATTTTGCCACATCAAATTTTGTTAATGAGCAGGCCCATTTTTCTAGTCTCCTCATATTACCGGTTACATAAGCAGCGCCGACCAGTGAACCAACAGAGGTTCCACATACAATGTCGGGAGCAATACCAAGCTTTGACAGTTCATCGATAATCCCTATGTGTGACCACCCTCGAGAGGAGCCACTGCCCAGTGCCAGGCCAATTTTTAATGTTCTATTCATCGGCTGTTGTTAACCCCATTTTCAGTGACTGTCAGGTTGAAGAGAAACGTTGTATATCGTGATACTTATCGGCTGCAGGTACAACCATAATGATCATAGGTGGTAGCATTTATGGACACACGGCGCCTATGAGGGCACCATTCGTATTTACGGATGTCCTGTATCCGGTAAGCTCTAGGAGTTTAATATCAGTAAATCCAGCAGCTGAGATAACCTCCAGCAAATGGGTGATGGATAAAGTCCCCTGCACACAATCAGCCCATGACTCATCATCAGCTTCAGGATCAGAACAGACCTCTGTCTCTCGAACCATGTCTGCGATCTGCAAGCGGCCGCCTGAGCGCAGAACACGGTACAGTTCCTGAAATACTTTATCTTTATCTGCTGAAAGATTGATTGCACCATTTGAAATAACAACATCAATCGCACCGTCATCGATGGGCAGGTTACTTATGTCTGTGACGTGAAATTCTGTATTTTCAAGTTCAGACAGTTGTGCATTTCGCCGCGCCTTATCAATCATTGCTGGCGTACAATCAACACCGGTAACTTTCCCCTTGTCACCGACGAGTAATGCAGCGACGCWGGCATCGGCACCGGCACCACAACCGACATCGAGCACCGACTGTCCCGAAACTATCTCACCGAGCTTAAACGGATTACCCACCGCTGCCGCAGWTTCCCAAACGACATCTGGCAACTGCTGTAACCAAGTCTCTGAATAGCCCAGCTGACGAGCATTATCTTTACCTTTGCCCCAGCCAAAATCAGTGTCGGGCTTATCCGCAAGCTTTGTATATAAAGCGATCAATTGTGCCTGTATATCGGTTTGACAAGTTGAAGCCATCACCATTCCTGTTTGTTTCACATTTAATAGATAACATATAATGTATCAGCAGTTTTTACAATCACTGACCATCAGTGTCAACAAGCAAAGAGACAGAACCAAAATGCACGAACATCCGCTAGAGAAGTGGCAGCACAAGCATGACTTTGTAGTAAAAAATGAAAAAGGCGAGCGACGCACCCTGTATGTGCTAATCCTTACTGCGATTACTATGGTGGTAGAAATCATTGCCGGCAGTGTTTATGGCTCGATGGCCTTGCTCGCAGATGGCTGGCATATGGGCACCCATGTGGCAGCATTCATGATTACGATTTTCGCTTATCGTTTTTCTCGAAAGCATGCCGATGACCCGGCTTTTGCTTTTGGTACCGGTAAAGTTAATGTGCTCGGTGGATTTGCCAGTGCTGTCGCGCTGGCTGTTGTTGCATTAGTCATGCTGATAGAATCGTTAAGTCGAATATTCGATCCGCATGCCATCGCTTTTAACCAGGCGATTGCGGTTGCCTGCATCGGCTTGTTTATTAACCTGGTTAGTGCTTTCATTTTAAAAGATGATTACAGCCACCATCATCACGGCCACGGCCACGAACATGGACACGAACATCATCATGACCATAACTTGCGTGCCGCTTATCTACATGTTTTAACCGATGCGATGACATCCGTGCTAGCTATCATCGCTTTAGTATCAGGAAAATATTTAGGCTGGAACTGGCTTGACCCCGTAATGGGCATCGTCGGCGCGATTATCATTACCCGCTGGTCTTATGGTTTGCTGAAGCAGACAGCTCCGATTTTGTTAGATGGTAGCATCGAGCAGACATATCAACGAGCCGTCAAAGAGACCATCGAAAAAGATGCCGACAATTTAATCACCGACATCCATATCTGGAAAGTCGGTGCAAACCATTATGCGGCAATAATTTCTTTAGTCACTCACCAGCCACAACCCACAGACCATTACAAAACATTATTATGTGATTTCCACAAATTATCGCATATAACGATCGAAGTGAATAAATGCGATGATGAAGCGTGCGCGATAGCAGGTAAAGATACCGAACAACGATGAAAACTGACAAAAGAATACATTTGTTACTAATCTCACACTGTCTGATCCTCTTGAATTCCATCAGTCCTGACCGTTAAGTTTTATGCCGGACTCCTTCTTATCATTCCCTGTTGCTTTCATCTCAAGTTTTTCTTTGATCGGACTTGCAGAAATGGGCGACAAAAGCCAACTGGTATGCATCGCTCTCGCGGTTCGCTATCGTGCAACACCTGTTCTTCTTGGTGCGATAGCAGCCTTTTCCCTGCTCAACCTGGGCGCAGTTTTAGTTGGCGCTGCCGTTGCTAACTGGCTGCCTGAACACATTATTAAAGCTGTCGTAGGCGTGCTCTTTCTACTCTTCGGTGCCCATGCTCTGTGTGGGAGCATCGAAGAAGAAAATAACACTGTCGATGATAAAACTGGCCATAGTATCTTCTTCAGTACATTGCTGTTGATCATACTCGCTGAGTTTGGTGACAAGACCCAGATTGCTGTTGCCGGGTTAGCGAGCACCGCGGATATTACTGCGGTATGGCTGGGTGCGACTCTGGCACTGGCTGTTACCTCAGGACTTGGTGTGCTGGCGGGACGAACGATCTTGCAACGTATATCTATAACACTGCTCCACCGATTGAGCGGATCGTTGTTTATACTGTTTGGGATAGCATCATTGCTGAGTCTCTGGTGGTAGTATCTCACTAGTTACCTTAGTTACGAATCAGAGTCAGTGTTCGCTTAACTAAATTACCCAATGTCTCCTTTGTACGAATTCACCCGCTTTTAGTGATTTCCCACCAAGGTCCGAAATGTGGTGGTAGACCGCGTTCAATGTTATTTCTTCAATGTCGGCTTTGAAATATTTCCAAATATTTAACTAATTCTTCGCAGAAACATTAGCTCAATAGTCTAGTTCAATAATAAACGGTCATTAACTCACACATGCCAATCATTATAAAAACCTCCAAAGGAGACTTTTCTGAAATATTCAATTTCAAGCATTGTGATCAGATATTGCAATTCATCTGTATATTACTATAATATACATAAATGGCTAATTTAACGGACATCACAGGATTTGATTGGGACGAAGGAAACGCCCGAAAAAACGAAAAGCACAATGTTTCTATGGCTGAAGCAGAGCAGGTTTTTTTCAATGCGCCATTATTGGTACTGGAGGATTCTAAGCATAGTAATCAAGAGCCACGATTCCATGCTTTAGGAAAGTCAGATGAAAATCGGCAGTTGCATATTACTTTCACGCTGCGTCAGGCAGGAGAAAAAATACGCATAATTTCAGCGAGAGGCATGCATAAAAAAGAGCGAGTTATATATGAAAAAACAACCTAAAACGATTCCACAGTTTGCTAATGAAAAAGAGGAGCAACTCTTTTGGGAACAGAACGACTCCTCAGATTACCTCGACTGGAATAAAGCAAACGAAGTGATTATGCCAAACCTAAAGCCAACAACAAAAACAATCTCGCTTCGCCTTCCACAACATTTGCTGGATTCAATAAAATCTGCTGCGCATGCTCGTGACGTACCCTATCAGTCACTGATTAAAGTATGGTTGCAAGAAAAGCTGCATGGGCATTAAGAGTTAGTCTGCACCCAATAATTATGAGACATTGAGTGATAATTTCTGGTATTGAAAATTGAGAAATATCGGACTTTCACAAGCGCCTTAGTAATTCACTGATACTTTATTAACCTTTAGGCAATCCAGGTTTCTTAATAGGTATACTGTCCCTAGATTACCAATTGTTTCTATTTTTTAAATCTAAACAGATGATGAGCTGAACTCAGTGTGTACCCCAGTCTAATTTTGGTAACTCAGCTAAATCACCTAGTTTTGACAGTGGGCTTACACGTAGCCAGTCTTGTAGTTTGTTTGAGAGATTGGTGGCACCTAAAACTTTTATATCACCTTTTGTGACCGCATCACTAAACGTTTGTTCGCAGGTCCAGACTTCGGTCATGGCTTTCAGTGAACATTTAATCATTATATCTATTTCATGGCCATGATCATTTAAGCATAAATCGGTTTCACCATTATCAGAAACCAGCCACCAATTTTGTGCACCTTTTGGCGCATCAAAATATTCAAACTGGACAACAACTTTGTGCTTTGGAAAAACATCAGGATTTATACTTCGGCGCATATCCCACATGAGTAAACCAGCATCCAGGTCACCATTACTTAAATCAGAATGTGCCCAGCGATGGCCCCATGCACCTAACAGCTCCACGACTGGGCGTAATTCACGTCCGGCTTGTGTGAGCGTGTAAGTGTAATTACCTTTCTTTCCTGATACTTCTATCACGCCGCCTTTTACTAGCTGCTTAAGCCTTGTAGAGAGCAAAGTAGGTGACATCAATGGCACGCCTTTTTGTAGCTCACTAAAGCGTGTACTACCTGCAATAAATTCTCGTACTACTATCAACGTCCAGCGTTCACATAATAATTGAGTTGCTTGTGMTAATGGACAGAACTGACCATAATTTTTCATTCGAAATTATCCTTTAAAAATACAATGCAATTGCCTGAATCTGGTTACTACAGAATCTGTACTTCTGCAATGCTATTAACAATGCTAATTTATAGTTATAGACACCTCAATTATCAAGGTAATAGATGATTTTTTTGATTACTGGAGAAACAACATGAGTAAATCCCTTTTTGAAAGATTAGGCGGTAGTGAAGGTATTACTGCAATAGCAAATGATCTTGTCGATAATCACCTGACAAATAAAAATATAGCGGTGCGTTTTGCAGGAACCAATGTATCCGCGTTGAAAAATGCTGCTGCAACATTTTTCATCTCAAGCACAGGCGGGCCTGATGTGTATAAAGGGAAAGATTTATTGGCAGCACATAAAGGCATGAATATTTCTGGAACAGAGTTTATGGCAGTTTTGGATGATGCTTTACATGCGATGAAAAAAAATAATGTCGGCCAACGAGAACAAGAGGAGGTTTTATACTTTCTCTATAGCACGCGTGGGCAAATAGTACTTGTTTGATGCATCTGCATGAAGCATAGGTCAGTATTTTGTTCTAATGGCTATAAAAATAACGATAATATCTCAGCTTGCAGGCTGAAGGTATATTGCATAATAAATTTAAGTAACAACTAAGGTATTTTATGTTAAATAAATCCAGTCATATTTTTTTAATTACTACTCTGCTCAGTAGCAGTCTTATATTAGTCGCATGTGGTGGTGGTAGTAGTGACGGTAGCTCTGAGCCTGTGGCAAAAACCTGGGGCACAGCGGAATTGATTAAAACCGATAGTGCTGCAAGTGCAACTTTCCCCCAAGTGGCTTTTGATGCCAACGGTAATGCTCTCGCGGTGTGGAAGGAATTTGAGGGCGCTAATTTTAACATCCACTCAAACCGGTATGTAGCAGGCACGGGCTGGGGCACACCAGAATTGATTGAAACTGACAATGCTGGAGATGCTCGTCCTCCTCAAGTGACGGTTGATGCCAACGGCAATGCCCTCGCGGTGTGGGAGCAATCTGATGGTACCCGCAATAATATCTGGTCTAACGGGTATATCGCAAATAGTGTCTGGGGCACGGCGGGAAAGATTGAAACCGACGATGTCGGAGAGGCTCGTTTTCCTCAAGTGGCCTTTGATGCCAACGGTAATGCTCTCGCGGTGTGGAAGCAAGATGATGGTACACGTAATAACATCTGGTCAAACCGGTATGTCGAGGGTATAGGCTGGAGTGCAGCAGCATTGATTGAAACTGAGGTCGGAACAGCAAATACCCCGCAAGTGACTTTTGATACCAACGGCAATGCTTTCGCGGTGTGGACGCAATTTGATGGCTCCCGTGACAGTATCTGGTCAAACCGATTTATCGCAAATAGTGGCTGGGGCACAGCAGAATTGCTTGAAACTGATGACGCTGGGACTGCAGCTGACCCCCAAGTTGCCATTGATATCAATGGCAATGCCCTTGCGGTGTGGTCTCAATCTGATGGCACCCGTACTAACATCTACTCAAATCGGTATGTCGCAGGTACGGGCTGGGGCACAGCAGAATTGATTGAAACTGATGACGCTGGAAATGCACTTGTACCTCAAGTAGCCATTGATGCCAACGGCAATGCCCTTGCGGTATGGTATCAATCCGATGGAACGCGTCTTAATATCAACTCAAACCGGTATCTCGCAGGTACAGGCTGGGGCACAGCAGAATTGATTGAAACTGATAACGCCGGGCCTGCAGCTGACCCTCAAGTGGCCTTTGATTCTGCCGGCAATGCTCTCGCGGTGTGGGAGCAATTTGATGGCACCCGTAATAATATCTGGTCAAACCGGTATGTCACGGGTGCAGGCTGGGGCACAGCGGAATTGATTGAAACTGACAATGCTGGAAATGCATCTACTCCTCAAGTGGCGGTAGATACCAACGGTAATGCTCTCGCAGTGTGGTCTCAATTTAATGGCTCTCTTAGCAATGTCTGGTCAAATCGGTTTGAATAGATTTCTCTGGTCTTAGTGGTGCTTCCCCTTCTTATTGACTTTAAGGAGGGGAAGTTTGGTTTATTAAGCCACAATAGTCATCCTGCTTTAACCAATTAGCGCTATCCCGGAACAGTATACCTAATTGCACCTATAGGTTGATCTCTCATTGCCATAGGACAATTTTCAAGGTCTCCTTTGTCGTAATTTCCCCCTGTTATGCATATTTAGCAGAGGTCAGTTATGTGGTGGATTGGTGCGTTCAGGAAGAAACATTGAATGTCTGTTACGTGCTATCGCCTGAGCGCAAAACAGTAGGAAAAGTTGGACATATCATGGTACTTTCCCTATTAAGAGCTCTTCTTCATTAAAAAACTGCTCCACCACATGTATCTGATAGACAAGATTTGCTAATTTCTTTAGATTTCTCACGTCTTTGCCCCACTCCTGAAGATCACCTTTTTTTTGATGTTCAATAACTTGTAGATTGCCAGCAGAGCGGATCTCCGGGTTGACCCTGGCATAATTAAGATACAGTTGAAGATCATTATTTTGAGCGATTTTAAACAGCTCAGTCTTCGCTTTTTCAAGAATAGCCTTGTCACGTCTATATAGAACACCCAGTGGCGTAATCTTGACTAATGACTTCGTCAGGGAATAAAGAGCCAGTTTACCGCCTAAAATATAGTGAATAGTCATTCCCAAAAATGAAATAATAGCGATGTCTGACACAGACTGTGAATCTGCATACTGGTTAGCAATGCTAAGGCCCGCAAAAGATAGTCCAAGCCAAATTAATAGGGTCGTCAATAACGCCAGCTTCCGCTGATAGGACAAAGACAGTCCTTTAAAAGTCGCTGCTGAAATATCTGCGTTTATTTTTATATAGTTCATGTGAATCTCCAAAATGTCTACTTAAACTATTTCACAGTTTTTTAAACTAGCAACCGCTTTTGTTTATAAATATGCAAAAAACACAGAAATACAGTGATGACGAACTAATCACCATCCTTGTTGAGCTCTATTTTGAGGAGAATAAGGTGAAGCCGGATAATGCCGAGCTGACCAAGATAACGAATACGATTAGATTTAATGCGAACCCGGCGAAAGCTGAACAATTACAGCCGCTTCGAAGCCGTTTCTATCAGAAGAACGCACGCTGGCCAACGACAGGTGAATACAAAAATCTATTAAGTTATTTTTTTGAAAAATCTAAGGAGAAGTAGAAAACATACGTGCAAAAAAAAGCGACTTGAAGATGAATCATCCTCAAGACGCATAGCCTGACTTCCGTTGTCGGTAACACCAACAATCCGTATCGGCATACGAATACAGTATCACTATAACCAGTCTAAATATGTAAGGATAATCTGACAGACCTGTAGTCTTATACTGAAATTTATACTTAAGATTTTTAACCAAAAAAAGACCTCCGAAGAGGTCTTTTTGGTTACTCAGAAAATCCGCTAATACCAGATTGACTTGCTTTTGTTTTGATCTCACTCCAAGAATGTTTCTCTTGAAAGTAAGCTCTAATAGTCATGATTGTAATCATAACCCCAAGCGAAATCGCTAATAGCAATAACAGATTCATAATATCGATCCACATAATTATACGTCCTCTCTATTAAATAATTCCGGCTCGTCATTGTCAAGACTTTTTACCGGCCCTACTCATACGGAGCGTAAGCAGATCGCAGATTAACTCTTTCTGAGAAGCAGAACGTGCTTCAAGAGTATTGATAAGCAAATATTCAATTACACAAAGTACAATGAATGCAGCAGACACATAGTCCGCCATAGACATTGCTTGATTTGCATATATTGTATTAMSMAWRWGYSSRMYMAWKATYMMKMWTRWMCMSATCAKMGCAAGNNTMASMKAYYYWWRWMARKAWAKAYTYWSWAWSSAGYSCATTTTAGAAAYCATWAGATCCGACGTGCGGAGCCTGCAGATTTCATTAAACTTTCTACGATTTTTCATACTTTGTTCCTTACGTTAAAAATGACCTAACGTCTGGACGAAAGCACCCCTAGAAGGGATACGCCCTCCAGGGTTAGATTCATCGTGTGCAGATGAATTACTTCATCAGTTTTTAAGCATATTTCAAATGAGCAAAGTCCAACACTTCATCTAATAAATCAAATCCGTGTTTATCTCTTTTCAGTTGATCAGCCCAATCAACACCTTTTTCATCAGATGACAAAATTGGTGTCGGTGGTAGTAGGTCGAATACGCGAACTCCTTCTTGTATCAATTTGGCTTTTAAAATAACTGCCGAATTTTCRCCTACTTGATTTCTGTCTTTATCCACAAAATTCAAAAYAGTRTGCACRCCTTTCGGTGGCACGAARCTTTGAAGCATYGTRTTAGACARACCCGGCCAAACAGGAAATTGTTTAGCCTCATGTACTGCAAGTGCAGTTTCCAGTCCTTCAGAAACACCTAGATATCCGTTTTGATGCATAAAYAAACGGACATGACGACCTTTACTGCTTTTATTAACAGGTGGCGTCAATTTTCTCGGTTTATGAGGTCCATCAAGATTCACTTTCAGTCCACCTTGTGTGATGAACGTACGATGTATCGAGACAGGGTCCCCATTGTTGTTCCTTACCAAAATCAAAACAGCGCCAAACCTACCAAGAAGTTTGCCCTGCTTATCCTTATAGTTAAGGCATGGATGAAACCGGATATCACTRGCTRCAGAAGCAGCATTGTGAATCCAGCGGTATTTGAAATAAGCTCGTGCAGGAAATGCCATCAAGTCATCTAGAGGTAATGCTTCTTTCCAGATTCTATTTAGCCATTGCCGCAAGCTCGTTTCATTTACAGGTTTCGGTTTAGKGTTATAAATTGGTCCAGTCTCGAYTGGCTTGTTACCTAACCAGGCWWCAAGTTCATCGTAGACYTTTGTAAACGACCAATTRTTTACCCACATGAGCATATCAATCCCTTCGGGAAGAACACGCCAYGATTGTTTAACACCACCACCTGTGTAGTTTGCATCKTYAAAAAGTCKGAAMCCGTCAGTGCCGCCATCAACAGGACAAGGTACATTGTCACCAAGTTTGTCGATWGCAGTGTCCARSGAMGGCGCAAGTGCTTTAAAAGCACYCAGCCAWCRTCCTTCCATTTGMCGTTTAAGYRCTGTTGARTTTCTTRTTTTCATAAATAAACCTCCACTAATTTNTTACTTCATTAGYCARTAGAWTAAAAAGNCGTTAGCCCTCGATCTARTGAACGACRTGTACGATTCGCTTRTACGGAATCCAAGTTTCAGCGACTAACTGATAAAAYAGYTCAGTCACTCTTTCGGATGAATAAACCGTAACCTGWCGAACCKSTGTGCCRWGGKTGTTTACYTGATGCTTTATTGCATGTTGTTGAGTAGACATAATGTTTTCCTAAAAAATANNGGGGCGCACCATGTCCGCAAGGGACATAGTGTTAATGCCCCWGTGGGTTGAGTTATCTCGAMAACTTGCGCTTGTAAAAGCGTAGCCATTCGAGCATKAGTTCTGGATCGACGCCGCATGCGTGACAACACTGTTCAAATGAAAACGGTAATTCGCCTTCATCYGATATRATCCACTCCCAGGCTTCATCCGATGGTTTCCGTTTCCGGCCACCACGACTTTCACCAAAAGCAGATCGTGCTGTTTCGATTAGCAGRTTTTCCCKWATAAARGGAACGTCTTCTTCAGTAAGGATKTKTTCTAAATCAGCTTCGAACGTACTGCTGTTCTCTARCTTMTCTATAWAATCCARTAWMGATTGTTGCTCCATTGTTGACCTCCCATWAAAATGAGAAGRCACAAACTCCCGTGAGGGAGATGTGACCCTCACGATGAGTTGAGCGAAGCKGTTAATGCAATTCTAAAAACTTACCRGCAATCTGAAAAAGSGCTTTTTGAAGCTCTTTAACGTCTTTRATTACWGACCAATTCTCAAAATAGTKACTAACAGCMGTTGAGTTGATACCTATTGCGTAGATATCGATGTGACTGGCGATCAGGCTATTCATGTAACGAACTTCACTCCCGCTATTGGGTGCGCCGTCTGTGATAATGATTAACACTTTTCGCTGTCTTCTACTTACTGCCAATTCTCGCGCTGCATACAACATMGCTTCCGCTAATGGTGTACCGCCRCTTGAATCAACAGCAAATCGTCCTAGATTGGAACGWACTGGCTGACCACGATGAGTAATAGAACTAACATCCCCTCCTACTCCTGGAAACATCGACGTTGCGATATCACATTTAGGAATTGAAGAGATTGCTAGCGCCAATGACACCGTTGCCTGATTCGCTATGTCCTGAATCCGATGCATCGAACCACTGGCATCCAGTAGTACGTGTACAGCCGTATCAGTCTTTCGCATCTCATCACGTTTAATAAAAATACGTGAATCACCAGAGCACAATCGAGTTAAGCGCTTACCATCTACCCGTTTGCCGCTTGTGTGTAACCACTGCTGCTCACGAGTTTGCGCATGTAATAATCCTTGCAGTTGAGACCGAATAGCTGATGAGGCAAGAATGCCTGTTTGTAAGCCACTGGTTTCACCCTTGTTGCTAGCATCACTTCCCACACTCGACGTATTAATAGCGATTGGATCACCATCATTGTCTTCTTGAGCTTGCTCAGCTAATTGCTCGGATAATTGAGATATAGCGTCTTCCGGTAAATCGGTCTCATTAATAAGACTTTCATGTAAGGAAGGGCCACCACTTGCGTCGTCATTAGACTGTTGAGGATTGCCATCATCCTGGTCAGCATCTCCATCTTTCGATGAATCGCTCTGCCCCGGACTTGGCGTTGAAGAGTCTGGATCACCATCATCAGATTGATCGGCTGTTTGGCTTTGGTCATCGTTTGATGAGTCATCGCCGTCTTGCGTTTCTTCCTGATTTTGCTTCTCTTCTTCTGCATCCTTCAAAGCTTTTATTATGGCTCTCGCCAATTTTAAGCAATCATCACTACAGTGAAGTTTGTCCAAATACTTCGCGAAAAGGCCGTCCAAACGGACAAAAAACCCTAACGGAAACGTTTGTTCCATCACCTGTTGGCTAGATTCAGCTAACAAAGTTGAAGACTCTCGATGCAAAACCTCTGACCGCAAGCGGTGCAGAAGGTATTGATGCAGTTGAGTTCCTTCATTGTCTTCAGTTCGTGCAGGAGGGCTCATGCCCTGATCTACAACGTATGTCCACATAGCATCCAGCGTAAACCGGGTACCAGGGAAGACATCCTGAATAAGTTGCTCGATCCGTATATCCTCAATAATATTGGTATAGGATTTTTCGCTCTGGTTCTTACACTTTTTTAAGGTGTCAAAATCAGAATCACGAACATGTGCAGACTCATGAGCAAGATATCCAAATAGAACATCCCGCAAATCACTTTTAGACTTAAGTAACGGCAACACAATTGTATTACCGTCGGTGTAAGCATCCTTTCCCGAAAGAACGATTTTCACACCAAACTGTTCGCCGTAAGCAGCTGCAACGATTGGTAAAGACTTTTCCAGAGAAGTTTGTAAAGTATTCATACGCACTCCCTAGAAAAAAGCACCAGCAGTTGAGGCGTGAACCTTTCCTGGCTGGGTCAAAGATAAAGAAGCCGATTGAGAAACACCAGAAACGGTGTCCATCGTCGACTTTTGCATACCTGCTATAAGTTTGTTAACTGAAAATGTCCCTTCAATAATATGCTCCAGCTTTTTGCTGTCTGCACACATCGAAAGAAACGTCAGCACTTGCCCATAACACGGATGTTCCTGATCTATTAACTCTAAAGGCAAAGCTTTCTGCATAACAGTAAACTCATTAAGCACCTTTAAAAGACGACCATTTCCAAACGATAAGGTATCCAGTTTCTTGATGATTGGATTAAATTGCTCTGAGAGTTTATTGCCGTTTATTGCTCGTTTCCGATTCAACAGACGGTCAGACATCTCTTTGCAGCTCAATCCTATTTCATGCAAGATTTGGTTAGCCACGTCATTGTCATCGGGTTCATAACCTTCGACTGGCTGTAGCTTGTATAGCTTGTAAGAGAATTCAAAAGATTTCTCTACCGTATCCAGATCAGGGACCTGGTTACGGATGATGTGTGAAAACTCACTGTTTTCAGCAAGCCACGCGTCTTTGTTACTTTCAAAATTTGCTAAAAAGTTTTCTAGCTCTAACTGAAAGTTTGCCTTGATGCTATCTAGTCTTGTTACCAAGTCATCAATCTCATCATTGGGAACGGAAAATCCGCCCATGAAACGTGTACCATTAGCTAAACAAGCTCTTTCCGCCGACTTACGCTTACTCATTAAAGGGTCGAGCGCTTTTGGTGGAAAGATCTTCTTTCTGCCTAAATCAAGCAGTTTTTTAGGTGGTAATTTACCGCCTTGTCCAACGTTAATGTCACTGTCACGAGAGGCTTTTTTCTCCCCTCCCCAACAGCGCATTTTTAGATGGACGAGTGTTGTCCCACGGATAAAGTCCATGTGTATCTCCTTTCTGATAAGTAGTTAAAGTTTGCTAGTAAACTAGCGAGGTTTAGGATTGGCTACGAGAGCCAGTTTTTAAGAATTGAATAGTTGCCTATCCAGAGAACGACAGTTAGAAGTAAGCAGCCGTAGTATCTGTTGGTATAACCGTCAGATCTATCGGTGCTTCTATACATCCCATCGCTATTGCAAGTTCTTTTGTTGCTGATAAAGAAAGAAAGCGATTCAGATGCTTTTCACGTACCTTGTCATGATTAACAGATTTGTCATCATTGATACATTGATTCACCTCTAAAAAAGCCACACTACTTTCAACAATTAAGTCACCTAGAAAATCAAAATCATTTAATAGGATATCGTTGTTGTCATCAGCGAGTTGAATAAAGTCGTTGGTGCCGGGGATGAATCCTTCATCCCTCATATACCGACGTAAAGCAAATATGAGAAAGATACCTAACGGCCCTTCACTCAATTCTGCGCCTCCATTTTTGTCACCTTGTCTTAGAGCCTTAAATATGGGCAATTCAACCAATATCTCAGCTTCATGCTTAAACTCATCAGCAAGGTTTAACACTGTAGTATCTAAATATTCCTGAATCTCATTTCTATCAAAATGAGGGTCTCGGAAGCGATACCACAACGAGCTAGGTATAGAAGGAACATCATTAGTTGAATCATCCAAAAAGATTACCTTTCTGGTTTCAACATCGATGGTAGCTCCCTCGACACGTTCATAACCTTCTTTTAGCTTTTCATTCATACGTTTCGCTAGGCTTTTGCCCGCTGACGTTACAAAGCGAAGTCTATTACCGCGTCGTCCATACCAAATATCATGCGTACCATCTGCATTTTCTTTCTTACGGACCGCCCAGTGTTTATCTGAGGTACCCCCTTGAAAGTGAAATACGACGATCTCATTGCTCATGCTGCTTGTTCCTGTGACCAGGTTGAGCCAAACACGTCTTTAGCAATTTGTTCTATCGCAATCGCTTGTTCAGGTTCAGCCTTTGCAAGCAAGGACTGATTAAGAGCATACGAAAGTGCATTGGGYGCATTACGAAATACCACMGTYAACTTAGCCCATCGACATAAAGTACGAGTGGACATTGTTATGGTGAGCGGTGTTGCCACTTCATCACCCCCGACAAATAACCCGCGTATTAAATTCGCAACGCGAATCATTTTGGTACGAGTATCTTCAGGTAACTCTGGTAGTTTCTTTTCTAGGATGGCGGCTTCGATTTCCGGTGAAGGATAATCAACTTTCACAACCCTAAATCGATCCATAAATGCTATATCAAGAGGATTAACGCCTTGATGTAACCCGGTGCTGTCGCCAGAACCAACACTGTTTCCAGTGGCTATAAATCGAAAGTTTTCATTTGCATGAATTACCTCACCTCCATTAGTTGCAATAACTAAAGGATGTCCTTCAAGAACATCATGTAAACCAGCGAGCTGGCCAGGATCAGCACGGTCGATCTCGTTCATAACAAACAAGTGACCATCACGCATTGCAACGGCTAAGGGTCCATAAAGGAATTCCATMGTACCGTTGACCATTGTCCAAGTACCCACTAAATCATCAAMCTCCATGCGGTTATGCGCGGTGAATGATTGAACCGGCCAGTTAAGGCGTGTTGCTACTTGATAGGGTAATGTTGTTTTRCCCGCTCCCATGAAGCCMGCAAAAAACATRCCATCACCATCAGGGTCATCCAAAAAAGTCAGGATGTCTCGCATGGTTTCACGTCGAAACACATAGTCCTCATTGCGTTTAGGYAAGTGAGGGTTCTGTGCATCTGAAAAKCCTGCTGTTGTTAAATCAGCAGGTGCATCGAGGTTRAAAATATCGCGAACTGAAAAAGCTTGATCACGTTGTAYCATAGGTATACTCCTAAAAGATTGCGTTGAGTTTTAAAYCATCACAACARTAAGCACACCCACTACCCAGTAGGTAATGATGRCCTACTGAAGTAGAAAGATTTAAGGTTTAGTGTAGATATACAGCCGCAGCTGTCGTGTCYRTTTCAATATCTGGGATAGACACTTATTCWGTCGTACAAGTACGAWCAAAAATTCTGTGAGARYTRTTAAYGWRTAACAACCTTCCTTATATTCACTGYCCTRCTAATAAATATAAGGAAAGCAGANAATAYMWGCCTRMYYAACTMWYWMRARAKRGTGSMRCAMYASAWASMRSAWKWNNCTCCTGYAYCTGTATGCGYGTATTGCTCCGWCTCARCSTGCGATTAYGCWGCAGGYTGATAGTTGAAACCATKGTCTGTGCTGTATATYTGCTCAATGATYTCATCTTGTGCWACYKTCAWTTTGTAWTCGTTATARATACWWATYGMAAARTCTTTYGTGCGAACCACAGTCATGTTACTGCCACCATTTTCTGACATGATGTCGGCTTTTTTAATTGCTTCAGTGAGTTTAATATCAACACCAAACTCAACTCTTGCAAGCTGTAGTTGCTCATTATGTAATTGTGTCATTGCGTTGTTCCTTTGTAATTAATCGGTTTGAAGCTCACAGGCTTCCTAAAAGACTCTCAATGAAAGTCCTTTAGTGAAGCCTGCGAGCCCGTCTCCAATTCGGAACTTCGCAGTRCTTGGCTTATTTATAAGCCGGTAATTCTTGTCTGATGTTTATGGTAGACAAGTAGATTAGTAAGGTTACTGGGGATACARCATTCCCAGGACATACACTCTTAAAAGTACGATGCTTTAACTGTCGTCACTACTTCGCCAACATGSGCATTAACAAGTTCATCTTCAGACATGCTGAAYCTGACCTCATTACGCGATGGYCTTCKATAGGATTCAAGTTCATYACTAACRTCTTTATCTGGRAAYGYRTCTTTCAGATAWTCGTTRTAATTAACATTGCCTTTYTTCGTATAACGAGTAACTTTCACACCACCAACATCCGCGTGCATAWACGGRCCCATAAGTGCAATMATTTSTCTTTGACTAACTTTTTGCTCYTCACTTAGAGCTAATAGTTGATCTTTGAGTGCTTTAATGCGATGTTGCTGTATGCGCCATGCATCTGCATACGCGTCCCATTTAAACTTATCTTCTCCAAGTCCTGGTATAAACCAGTCTTTTTCAGGATCAGCTTCMGGTGGYATATTGGTGCTTACATGCTCCCAAAAAGTCTTAGCAGCATGTAATATTTCCTTYTTCTTTTYAGSRGTTAAGGTAACTTCAAAGTCCATATCTCGGCCGTCTTCCATATAAAACATTARACGTCCTCGATTAGCACCTGCAACAACACATTGTGCATGCACTTGAGCTTCGTACAGTTTGTATGTGTCAGATTCGATACCATTTTCYTTGATCTCATCCCAAACRGACTCACATGGAGCTTTAAACTCATAAGGGATAAAATYATCATCAACCCCATCAAAGCTTGCTCTAAATGTATTCCACTGAGCGCATTCTCCACACAGCGGTAGTAAAATTACGCCATATCGCTTTTCAGCTATCTGACGCATTGCATTTGAAAGACGATTCTCTTGTAACTGACGAGCATCATCTTCAAGACGGTTACCACGTTGCACATTTGGGTTTCGAGATATATCAGGCGCATTAATGCGTCCAACTTTTTCCGCCCAAAGTTGCCAAGGTGTTTTATAAGAACTAAGTCCTAGAATAATCGGTATATCCGATGCGGTTACGCCAAGAGCTCTCCATTTCAACCACTCGTCAGAGCGYTGACTTAGATCGACCACTTTCATTTTCGACATTGTTATCTCCAAAAAAAGAGGCAATGCCGACTCCATTGGAGTAAGCATTACCCCAATAGGTTGAATTATCGTTATTGTTATTAATTAATGGTTTTTGTCTCGTTCACAGGAAGTTGAGCAGCTAAAACTTTAGCTTTCTCTAGTTCACTGATAGCAAAGGACAAATGAGAAGGATTTTTTATCCGGCTCTCCATTAACTCTCTACACGCTTCAAACGCATTTTGTGATACGGCACTGTTTAACATCTGTTGAATGTTATTTTGTACAATCACAGGCACTTCATCACGGTTAGGTGGTGAAGCTAGTTGCGTAATGACAGCTTTATCGTTTGCTAAAACAGCTAAGCCTTCTCCATTATCCTCATTGAGAATTTGAAATGCTTTTGCCATTCTAGGTGTCCCACGTGGCCACCATTTATAGGCACGTTTAACAATAGATTTGAGCTGCATTTGATCTTCCCAATCTTTCCAAGGACCAAAGCCTTGTTTATAAGCTTCAGATTTATTTCTGATTTTATCCATGTCKGCTTTAGACATAGCYTCRACCAGAACRCCMCCKGWAGRAAGTTCAGCAATACAATAKCCRCCACGWACATCACCTCGATCAGTATCAAACGGATCAAAGTYATGTWYRGGTWTYTSMGCRACACCTTTATAAANSAAMTTCWTNKTCAWYANGAACCAGTTCAGGCTTCGCCCAGATAATAGAACCCGTTTCAGCGCCGATTGCTATTAATCCACGATAAGAAATATCGAGCATTACCTTTGGATCTTCACTTGAACGTAAGCGACGTGGTATTAGGTAAGCTAAACCCTGATTTGGATTAAGCGATAAACCTACTGCCGCGACGTTATACATTGCTAGACGAAGACTCGTTGGATTGTTTATTGCAACTTTCATTAAATATTCGTTATGCATAAGCATCTGCGTAGCGAATATTTGTTCTTGATTAAATTCAAGACCGGAACTAGTAAACTTTTCCTCAGAGGAAGCGATTATTTTGTGCCAATCTTTTTTTCCAGATTGTGTTACTTGTTGCTGTGGTTGAGACATAGGATTACTCCAATTTGTAAGTTAAGATAGTGAGGTACGATTACCTCGGGAGGTTTAGTTATATGCAAAGCCAGGATTACATCGTCGATAACGATGGTAATTTCAGATTTACAAAGGTTGGTCTTGATAATCAAACATTACTGCTAGCGAAAGCTGGCATCGATGCAGAAAGTATCAAGACGTATGAGGAATACCTACAGGCAAGAGAGGCAGCAAGCCCATTCTTTGTAGAGTATCTTCAAGAGGAAACCGAAAGATTATTAAAAGGACAACCAGACACAATAGAGTGGCAGGCTATTCGATCAATTGCTTTCGGATCTCCGGATGAGCAAGATAAATTGCTTGAAAAGTTAAAACGTAAAAAATCTTTTAAAATTATTTAACTTCTTTTCTAGCGTTGATTTCTTCAATAATTTGCTCACGAAGCCATTTCAGTGAAGCCATCTGATCTTTATCTGTTAATAAACTAAGCATATCTCTCGATGTGTTCAGCGTATGTTGAAGGTCTTCATCACTGGTAGTATTCAGCCAGAAGTAAACCTCTTTTCGTGAAAATCCCATAACAATTCTCCATTGAGAAAAAAGATAGGGATTCCCTGTTAGGGTGAATCCCTATCAGGGTTGAACAAAATGTAAAACTAAACTTTAACTATGACCTCTAAAACGGGATATCGAAATCATCAATACCTGAATCATTAGGTTGGTTAAAATCTTGACCTACAGCTTGTGGTTGTTGCGATGGTTGAGCCTGCGTAGCAGATTGACCATCTTTGGTGTAGTAACGAGGTAATTTCTTAGGGAAATCGTTAACGATAATTTCAGTAGTAAAACGATCTACACCGTCTTTATCCTGCCATTTACGTGTACGCAATTCACCTTCGACTTGTACTACATCACCAGGTGCCAATTTCTCAGAAACATGCTCAGCACATTTATTAAAAGAAACCAGACGATGCCATTCAGTTTGTTCTACCCAATCACCACTTTGTTTGTCCTTGTAAGACTTAGTAGTAGCGATAGAGAAGATTGCAACTGGCTTTTGATCACCAGTATATTTCAGTTGTTTCTGGCCAATGCGACCAATTAGTAACGTTTTTTGATACATGAGTATCTCCTATTTAGTTTTTTGTGGAGGATGTTCAATAACAACAGGTTCTCTGCTTACTGAACGTACAAGTTTGCTGTTTGGTGCATACGGTATTGCTGTGTGCTTAACAGTGAGGAAAGGCCTAATCGCATGGCGATGTAATCTATAAATGTTAGTTTTGCTAAACGTAATAGAAAACAACATGCCAATCAGTTTTATAACCACCATAAAAGATGCTTTTAAAAGTTCACCACAAGCACACAAAAGTTTGTCTCCAATAAGAAAGCCAAACTCAGCAGCCTGCAATAGAATTGCCGATCCGAAGAAGAAAACAAAAAAGCACATCAATATAACAATGAGTTCCATTATTTATCTCCYACNWTRYYARMMAWACTWWAAYMATRATNTNTSTCRTNCATGATTTCAGTTACATCATCTCTAACAKAAGCTGAATATTCTGGTAAAACCAAAACATCCCCYGCAGTTGTTGTACACACCAAGAAMCGTCCCAGATGGGATTTATCAATAGCCTTCTCAATTGCCGATTGAACAGAGTTCAAAGGGCTGTTTGARAGATGCTTGTGCGCAGTAAAATCAAAGAGTGACATTTATTGTGTCTCCGATAAAAGTTGAGTTTTTAACTAAACGYCGCARCGTTCGTACCCGTTTCATAGTTAGTAGAAGGTACTTATCAGGAGCTAATGTTTTAAAAGAAAAACAAAAGCAACAAGATTCGGAGACACGCAAARGCGCTTTAATTTGTTCTCAAAGAATTAAGAACACGTCAAAAYGCCCTGTCGAAAAAANCGAATGGGTAGAGAGGAAATAAAGTTAAATTAAAACGGTGGTGCAGTATGTTGTGGAACTTGGTTGAAGCAGACCTGGATGGTCGGTATAGAAAATATATCTAAGAAAGTAGGCGGTAGAGTTAGAGTCAGTTTAAATAAACCTGATGCCAGAWGTGACTCGATGGGGCATCAATGATGCGTAAATTACATCAATTAAACGCCATTGGCAAGCGCAATAAATGGATTTTAACGATTGCCCCATTGTTTAGGGTAACACCCTCTATTAAAGGATATTTTCGATACTTAGTATAAAATTATCGGTATATTCAGCCATGACATTTAAAGGAAAAACAGTGCTTCTTCTACTACTAGAAGGACTKGCCAGYTCAGGTTTGCAAATGATCACAATCCGCCAGACGGTTCCGTTTGTGGGAAGCTCAGTTCTAAGCACATCTGTAATCATAAGCTGCTTTCTTGGCGCTCTGGCACTGGGTTATTACTGGGGTGGCCAACAAGCACCAGAGCGTTACAACCGGTCACTAATCAATAACCTAGTCTACAGCATTGCGCTCTTCGGGATCGGTCTCTCTTACGTCTTTGTGCAGTTCTTTTTTCAGTCTATCTCAGACTTAACGCAAGGACTGATATTGCTCAACAGTCCCCTGGTACACCTACTGATATTCTGCCTACTCGTGATGTCTCCGCTGGTCTTCTTTTTAGGGCAAACCGTTCCGCTGCTGATAAATACTGCCAAAGAAGAAACCAGAAAAAGCGAGGCTTCTGGTAACGCTACGGCACTCAGCACTGTGGGTAACGTCATCGGCTGTCTGATTACGTCACTTGTATTGATGTATTACTTAGGCGTCGGTTACTCAATATTTATTAATTGCCTCATCCTGGCTATCTGCCTGGTCTTTGTTGTTGACTGGCATGGACCAAGAACTAAGTACCTTGTTGTTTTCACCGCAACCTGTCTTGCGATCATCTTTTCACTGAATGTTCGCTACACAGACAAGCTGTTTGCTGCCACTACGCCTTATTCAAACTTCCACGTAGTTGATGATCCAGACGGCAAGCGCTTCATCATTAACCGTAGCAATGCTTCTTTCATCGATGCAGAAACACGCAAAGGATGGCCATATATTGAAACCATCAAAAAAGGTGTTTTTTCACAAGACATGACTGGTAAAGAGATTCTGGTACTGGGAGCCGGCGGCTTTACATTTTCTGCCGAAGATACGCACGGAGCTTCGATTACTTACCTTGACATCGATCCTGAAATTGAGCCTATTGCAGAGAAKTATTTCCTAGGAGAGAAAATCAAAGGMAARTTTATTGCCAGCGACGCAAGAGCATTTTTGCTGACCAGTAATAAGCAGTGGGACGTYATCGTGGTGGACTTATATACGAACGCAGCAACAATACCCATGCATACCGCTACATACGAATTCTTTTCACTGGTGAGCTCAAARTTAAGCCTGRAAGGTATGGYAGTTTTAAATATTGTCGCTAATCCAAAACTTAATGATGACTATTCTTTGAATATGGATTATACCGTCAGGCARGCACTYTCYAGATGCATYACRGAYATCACWGATTACARAGATTCGATGGTCAATATCATCTACTTTTGTTCTAAAAACAATAAAGACACAGTTGCTAGTTTGTATATTGATGATACAACGAAAGTAGCGGTTGATGGTTATAYGGCAAGTATGAAGTTGGAGAAATGGGTCGATAAGAAGAAGTTCTAATGTTTAAAAAACGRGAAAAAAAGATTTGGGTGTCTGCCAGCGATGTTGGTAGGGCCGCTTTTTGCCCGCATTATCTCGAACTGAAGAATCGCGGTGTAAAAGCATCACNACAAGCCGAAGCATCTCGCGCACGAGGCAACGCCAGTCATGATGAGCTGAACCGCATAGCACAAGATAAACGCTGCTATATCGCCTCATACTTGTACGGTATAGACGATGAAAGAACCAATGCTCTCAGGTCTTTCAGGGACAAGACTTTACTCCGCCATCGTCCGGGGAATGTCCTGGTGAATATTTATTACCGTCTGTCACCGACACTCGTCACGATCTCATCTCGTAGCTCGACCGCAGAACGTTGTCTTCGTTATATGGTAAATGGCATCGTCAAACGTCTTCTGGAGAGCAATAATAATGATTGATCAATTACTGTATCTCTTGCTCGGCGCTGCAGGCCTGACGGTCGCGTTTTATTCGATAGATCGCATTTTCCCGAAGAGAGATAAACTCGGTATCGATGGCAAGCTCATTTGGACTGATGAGGGTCGAAAAACGAAGCCATTCTTTAATAATGTCTATGATGTACTGGGTAAGCCAGATCTAATGTACAAGATCAAAGGCGGGATTCTTGCTGTAGAATACAAAAGCAGGAAAGGCAATATTTATGAGAGCGACATCGTACAAACGAAGTGCGCTGCATTGGCCGCTCGCGGTAGTGGCTACAAAGTAGTTAAATTCCTTGTTATCACTGCGACAAGAAAACAATACTTCGATCTACCCCGCAGTGATAAAGCATTGTATAAAGAGATTGAGCCTTACGTTGTCTATACCAGACAATCAAAGACAGGGTGTAAGCTGCCAGCTACTCCTGGTCATTTTAAATGTAAGAGCTGTGCTTTTAATTACAAATGCAATTATGTACAGATTTGATCCTCGATTCCTGCCACAACAGTTTAAAACGATAATCTACTCACCGGTAATCATTATTAGTCATTTATCAGAAGAAGAAAAGAATTCATTCTGGCAGCATCTAAAAGAAAATCATCCAAAAAAAGCTAATAGTCTTGCTTCGGTGATGTCTGATCCGTTTGTAGAACTGATAATGGATAAAAAAGATGGTCTTGGTGGTTATTGGCTATTGAGCTTGAGTATGCACCAGAGCATTTGAATAAACACCAGTACATCCTTTAGCCAAGTTTATTCTTACTAAAGCAGACATCCAAATATTTCAACTTTACTATTCAATTCAACATATTATAAATTCAGACTCAATTAATAAATTTATTTATTGCTACTCAAGTTAACTCGTGTACCAATTAGCGACATTCAAATTTTGCTCTTCTAAGCACGTAGAAAATATACTTAAGGCTTTGTCCACCTTAAAAGGGTTATTCGCCACAGAATATTTAAGTAGTTCTTCAAACTTTTCTTTATTTCCGTTGTTTTCTGAAACGATATGGTCTGCAAGAATAATTGGCAAAATGGAAAAGAAATCAACCTGCGGTGTTGATATGCGTATATTAGAAATATGTAGCGTTTTATCTGGATTGTCTAATTTATGCGGCGTTTCATTTTCAATAGGTTCATTTAATAACCCCGGCTTTCGCTGAACATGAAAATGCGGATGAGCAAGTTGGGGCTCACTTATCATGTCATAATGTAATCCTTCAATATTTGAATACACACCACTAGACTGGATACGAGTATCTATGTAAGCTATTTCAGTGGCATATTTATGAAGAAGAATTAAGTTATCATCATTTACTGTAAAATAAATTGTTCCTCTAATATAAACATTGATCCGCTTGCTATTATTATTATGCTGTCTCGGCATGCGTGTAATTTTAATAAGTGATGCTGTTTTAACAACAAACAAACCTTCGTCACAAACTTCAAATTTAATATCCGTGCCACTTAAATTTGAAGCTGAACCTTCTAGCAATAAAGAAGATTGCTGTATTAATTTATTCCATGCGTTACGAATAACACTTCGTATTTTATTTGGTGCTGAATCCATGAATATTTATTTAAAAATTAATTATAGGAGCCAATTCTTCATAACGCGCTTTATTGAGACGCGTTAAATCAGCACCCGTTGGTATCCAGCTAAGATTCCCAACCGATTCTTCTAGCGAAATGGGCTTGTTATTTAAAAGATCATAGTATCCTGCGTAAATATCAGAATTTTCAGAACACATACATGGACTTACTCTTTCTTCACAACCTTGGGACTTGATATAATCATTAATGTCATCATGTTCTTCAACGATAAGCTCTAGATCAGAGCGCCACCAATAATCATTTATATCACCAAATGGGCCGTCATATTTAGCACCACTAAAACATTTTGAAATAGTAGGTGATGAGAACTCATCTACATTAATATTCAAAAACGATGCTGTCGCAGTTCGATTTAGTATTATGCCTGGGAATTTTAATATAGAGTTATAAAGCCAGTATGAAAGTATATACGCCGTTCTCTGCTCCCAGTTAAAACTTGGATGGTCCTCTGTATCAATATCGCTGATATTGATTATATCGAATGCGATAGATATAACATTTGAATATAGCTTTAGGTGGTCATACTGGTCCGAACGACCAAGAATGTTTGAAAGCGCATAGGCAGGTCCATACTGCTTAACTTCTTTATCAATGCTACTGTATACATCCCTAATATTGTTAAACGCGTGCATAATTGATAATGCGGCCGAAGCCATTTCATCGAAATTATTCGAGTCCAACTCAATAGAGAAAAAATTATTATTAATTTTCCATGTATTATAATCGGGCAAAGCACTTGATTTTCGTTTGCGGTGATATCTACAGACGGGTATATTTAAGGTTCTGGCAGCAGCAACAATCGATGGCTCAGACATATATGAATTATACTGTGTCAAATCATGATCCACCAAAATAAGGCGAGCATCTTTAATATTTTCCGTAATATATGAAGCAATCACCTCCTCAATTGCAAATGCCTCACCGCTTGCATCTGCTATTTCCTGTATGGATTTAGCATCATCATTATCAATATCCCGCAATTCAAATTGTTTTTCTTGTTTGGTAAAAGACTCTACGATTTGACCTCGTATATCCTCATTATCTTCAAACAATACTACTGTTCCTTTATTCTTCATGATTTATTTCCGAGGAAAGGTTACTTTGAAGCATGTAACAAACTGTCCGGTTGCTTTGCTGTATGATATTTTACCTTTGAACGATTCAACAACTCGTTTGACAAGGGGCAGCCCAAGCCCCATACCTGAACCTAATGGACTATTTTCAGCAGATGTAGTTGTATATAACGGATCCCATATTCTTCGCTCTAATGATTCAGGTATTCCAATACCATTATCACTTACAGTAAAATAGTGATTCTTGCTGTCAGACCATGCAATAATCAATATCTGGGGGTCTTTGTTACCAACCTTATTAATGGTCGCTTTTATTGCATTGGAGTATAAGTTCAAAACTATACCTTCAAAAGCTGGTATCGGTATCGGAGGCATTAATTCACTACTACCACATTCAACATTTGTTTCAATATCGCGTTCTTCAGTAAAATGTTTGAATGTTCTCAGTACATGGCGAATCCGCGGCTTAATTTTTAGGTTTTTTTCTATCGGTGTAGCAATGTTTTTTATAAATAGATTTGTATAGTCTATATATCCCTCAATCTTGGATATTGAGTTTTTAATAGAGGGTATATTTTCAGCTATTTTATTACTTTTAGTGGATATTGATTCCAATCTATCCAGAGTTTTATTTAACTCCCAAAGAATACTTTGATGCTCATGCGTCATAAAACCAGCAAGGATGCCAAGAAACCCCATGTGCTCCATACCTTCACGAGCACGTTGATCATATTCCTCTGTGCTTTCTAATCTTTTTGCAAGATGTGTAAACTGTTCAACAATACGAACTTTATCATTTTTATTAAGCGTAGGACTGTCTTCAATATTATGTATTGCAGTTCTAATCTCCTTTTTTACAGCTAGTACTTCTTCTTTACCTTTTGTTATCTTTTCCTCTAGCTGTATACGCTTGTCTTCGCTCGTCAAATACTCAACCGCGAAACGTGCTAAGTGTAGTAGATCCTTAAATGAATTATTTTTTATATATCCCTCTCGATCCATGGAGGGTATCAGACCAGTATCTTTATTTGCCTTAGATCCTGTGTTTGGTGATTCAATGAAAACAGCGCCAACAACCTGAAAGTTGGTGATTATATTAACCATTGGGTTACGAGATTCTATGGACTGATCTTGCTTTGGTATAGGGATATATTTTTCTGAGAGTCGCGATCTCCAATGACGGTGGCTATGCGCCTGGTCACGATCCAACTGTAACCAATCATCATTATGCAACCCATATGGGTTAATTCTAAAACCTTTATCAAATACAGCAATACCCCTATGGTCTGTAGCCCAACTTCGAGCGGTATTACCATTAACCTCCAAATTCGCAAAAGCACCTGGCCGACGCGGAAAATATCGAATATCTATGTAAACATCACGATTTATTGAATTATGAAAAGTGATTTTCTTTGTTATTGGTTCATTATCTTTAAAGTGAATATTTACAGATAGAGTATTGTTCTTCAAAACCAAAGATGCTCTACCTGTATAACTTTTTAAAACGGCTTCGGCAGGCCCCATAGATTCAGAATAATCTGCTGATATATGTACAGTAAAACCTGGATCCTTGTCGGTTGATTTTTTTGACTTCCGTTTACGTTTAGTAACATCCTGCCTTAATATCTCATAAGGGGAACTGATATCTAATACAGAAGTACGAACAGTCTTAAGAACTCCCTCATCAATGTTGTCGTTGATATCTGAAATACATAACTCTGTACCAATGGGATCATTAACAGGATAAGTTAACTTGTATGGAATTGTTAACTTAAGTAGATCTCGTGTATCGTTCAGTTTTTCCCAATCAAACGTAGCGACAAGCTTCGTTCTTACACCAAGGCTTTCATCATAGGCAATAGAGGTAAGAATAAGCTTTTTTCCTAAAGTCCTAGCAGCGAAACGACCAATACCTTTTGATCCAGTCATTATTCGATTATAGTTTCTGGAAAAAAAGTTTACCTCTTTATTGTCAGTTGCAATTGTCATCCAGCGAGTTTTAAACTCAGACAAGGTCATCCCATGACCGTGATCTTTAATTGTTAAACTACGGTTTTCTATTAATTCAAGATTACAATCTGGAGAATCAGCATCATAAGCATTCTTTATTAATTCAGATAAGGCTATATCTGGCGAACTAACCAGTCTTTCACCTAGTTCTTCAAGTAACCGGCTTTCAATATTGAATCTTACGGAGTCTTTTTCTGTAGTCATGCGCGTGATGTTAAACTATTGAGATCTGAAATTAGATAAAGCATATTGTAGGACAGTATTTAATTGATTTATTTCAATTTTCCTAAGTTTACCGGCATGCTTAACAATCCTATTCTCAAAATTGTAATTTCGAATATAATTTGCAATTTTTCGCATAGGTAACGGCTTTGCCATATAAATACCAGCCACTGATCCAACTGCTTTCGCACCAATTGCATTTTCAATTACTTGAGGCGCTTTGGCAATAAAACCTGTCGAGAGTAGCAATTGAGCGGTATCTGGGTAAGCATACTTATACCAAATCTCACGATTATTACATGTAGACGTGTTACGCTCATCTTCATGCACACAATCAAGGTAGATTTTCAACTCCTTACTTAGTGGTTTATCAGATCTTATCAACCAACAACGCGCTCCAGATTTCACATAGGATTCCTTAAAAACTTTTTTTGTTAGTATTTTCACATCTGTCTTAAGTGCCTTCATAGACGTTACACACGGTGAAACATCTCTACCAATTTTTAACTTATTATGTAATCGATCAAACTCAGTTAGACAAAATATTTTTTGCGTCCCTGGACTCAAACCACGATTAGCAAATAAATCTTTATGTCTTTTCGAGTACTTTAGAACTTTACATGAAGATTCAGAGGGACTTTTAATAGTAGTAACAGTAAAGTCATCGTTAACACGATAATAGAACCATTTTGATGAAGTAGTACTTTTATCAATAATAGAAAGTGACGATGTTGTTAGTACACGTGGGAATGTACTATCTGACAATTTATATGAGTGTACAGACCACCCATTGCTAGAAATGAAGTCACGCAACCAGGTTGCTGATGGCCGAGCAACCCATTCAAAGGGGACAATAAGAGCAACAATCCCATCACGTTTTGTTGATAGCAAAGCCTTCAAAATAAAATAAAGGTAGGCATTTGCCCTTCGATCTATTGTAATACCAGAGGTTTCTGAAAGCTGGTTGGCTATAATATCACGCCACGTACTATCCATATCATGATGACGTACATATGGCGGATTACCTATACATAAATCATGCAATTCAAATTGAGTCAATAAAGCGCAATCGTGGTTAATCTTTACATTCGCGGGCAAATTTTGTATTCGTTCATGCTTAGGGTCGATTTCTATTCCATTATAATTTTCAAAATCACCATATATGGAAAAACGTCCATCACCACAACCTAAGTCTAGAACTTTTGAAACCTTCTCAGGCCGGAACTCATTTACCTTGCTCCATGCCCATTCAGCGACATTATGTGGTGTAGAAACCTGGCATTTAGCCAAATAATTTTGATTAAATACAACTTCTCGTTCTTTTTGTATGCTTGCAGCAAACGCCCTTCCCATCACTCATTCCTGATTTTTTTATAATTTATATTTGTTATATAAAAATAGACTAATTACGAGATTATACAATCAAATAATCAATCTTGAAGGACTAATATCAACCATATAATTTTGACACAAATCAAATGCTTGCAACTAATAATCTCAAGTCATTTAACTATATTAAATTCCTGTTGCTGTAGCCACTTCAGAAAGTGAAAATCCACGGCTCAATAAACCTAGCAGTTCCATAGTGCATAGTAATGCTATGAAAGGAAAGGTCGGGTCTTACCGTGTAACATTTTAACAACTTGAATGACTGGTATTGAGCAATTCCGCTTAATTATTGGAAGCAGTCTAACATCTAATTGGTGGTGCTCTGGTGCATTGAAACAACTATTTGAATGCAATCTTGATGTAAGAAAATATCATAGTTTATAAATATACCTGTGGCAAACACTTGGAATTGCTAAGTTTTAAGCCGCTTGCTGACGTTCAAGTCAAATAACGCATATCTTGTCATTTTTACTGGCGTATGCCTGATTGATTTGACGCACCTTATCTAGCCTATCAGTACATACAGTGATTTGCACCATCATCACATGCGAATTATGTAATGCCGTTATCTTTGAATGACGATGGTGTACTTTCATCTTCTGGGAAATATCATTGTAAGTATCATGAAAGGCTCGACGCTGTTGCTTGTGTTGGTATACAGAGATGACTGCGCACTTTGGCAGGACATCGATTAAACGGGATATATCTGCGAATGAGATATGTTCATCCTTACCGTGTTTTGGCTCGAACCCAGTACAGGCGTCGATAAACGTTAGATTCCCGCCTTCGATGTCTTTAAAGTATTTTTCGCTATTTCGAAATGTGTACTTTTCATATTGTTTATGTATTCGCACTCTGTAATTTGAATCCGTAAATTCAGGTAGTTTTACTATCGAATGCAGGAACGGCTTTTCACGCAGATATTCGCAAAACTCTTGTATCTCAGGCGTTGACCGATACTCTTTAGCCTGGGTTCTACCGTACCCTGTTTTGTCATTAGGTACTAACATCGGAATAATATCTAAATGACTTGCGTTCACACCTTTAGCAAGATAGTCATGATAATGCCATTTGAAGCTGTCGCGGGAGTCGCCTAAATATTGTAGTTTCATTTATACATCACCTATTATAACCTCAAGAAAGCCACGCTCCCAATCGTATTTCAAATCAGGCTTAACACCACCACGGTCAATATAGTCTTGTACAGTTTTAGCACCATAATATTTCTCAAACCGCCCCCATGCTAGCGACTCAGGTTTTTTCGGGTTCTCAGTTACTTTCCATTTGATTTTAGAATCCATATCTACCGAACTCATATCAACAGTACTAGGAACCGGGTGTGTGATACGTTCGCGCTTACCAGTAGACGAAATGGTGTGTCCTATATGTTGCTCAACTATAGATCGAAGGTTAGCGAGGCCGCCAACTTCACGTTCAATGGCAGAACGCAACTTCTGGTCATGACCTGGCATATASTCACCGGTTTTCGCCATACCACCACATCCACAGGCGCAGGGTTTAGGATCAATTTTTCTAGGAGACATGTTTAATTCCACTGCTAGGTACATTGTAGAATGTACTATAGCAAGGGCCGCATGAAAGTACAACCTAGAATGTACCAATTAAAGAGCTAAAGAGTAACGTTAACTTTAGAGAGTCAGAATACTGAAAAAGAAACTTAATGAATGGTTGTTGAATTGTATGGCAGATTAAACAAGTTATTAGAACCGAATACCTTTTGCTGAGCCTKAAGCTCCTTATTAATGTTCAAAGCCAACATATTGTATGTTTCTAAGGTTATACCGTTGAGCACACCATCAATAACAACATCAATATTTAAATCATACCCTGCATCAAGATTTTTAAGTAAATCAAGAATCATCGTGTCGATAGCATTTTTTAATTGATACTGATCATCACAGCCTACAATATAACTTGGCATTTTCTGAACTTTTTTCATTAATTACAAAAGCTTTAATGGGTAGTTAGCTTCATCACAATTTGAAGGATCTTCCCTGAGGCAAGACTTGATAATTACGTGTGCATCTTTTGGAATGGCGTCAAGGAAAGTAGTCGTATCAACGATAATATCAAGGAAGCCTTTTGTTCTACCTAGTGGGATACTTGTGCAAGAAATCGTGTTTGCATTGTCTTTTGCATATAGGCATTGAAAATGCGCTGTTTCTCCACAGGCATGCTCCAAAGACATAGGGTAAGAACATTCAACATCGAACAGCTTAAGATCCGTTGCCTCGTCAAGCGACGTATCGTTACTCAAATAGACACTGCTATCGTACAAATACTGGTCAAGTAATCCCAAGAATGGATTGTCACCACTAAAGTATAAATCCATGTCCCAAATCAAACTAATTGTCTCACCTGGATGAAAATGATTTTCAGTCTCAGCGGAGAATGAAGCCAAATTGAATACACGTGCATGTAATGGCGGACCGGCAAACTCGAATATCAGATCCGGATTATCGTCACCACCAGTTGCACCATCAGAGGAACTACTACCAGCACTTCCACCACCGCAGGACGTTAAAAAGAAAGCGCTAGCCAGAATACAGGTTGTTGCTATTTTCATAAACGTTTCCATGTCAGTTATTATTTTTCGCTGGATTATACAAAGATTAAAAATTAAATAAATAGGACAATGGGACTACACTGGCTGACCCATTTATCACGAATCCAATATTTATTAATACTCGTTCTAAAGAATGGTTATTTGTCACTAAATTTGACGCATTACGAAATCAATAACTGTCATTTTCCCGTGCCTATGACTTATTAATGAGTAACCCGCTAAGCTCACTTCTTCAATAAAGTCATCCTTCTTGAGGTTACGTAAATAATCAAAGACCACCTTCTTGTCACCGGTAAACACCAAATCTTTTAGATTCTGTACATCTACGTCAGGTAAATCATCAAACAGTTGCATGCATTAATCGTCCTTTCAATATTTAAGTTACTTTCACTATCTCACAGGAAAACAAACTAGCAACCTGGCTTATGCTGCCCTTTTGAAATCTAATGCAAGCGTATTGGTTGCTGATATTTGAAGATTTGTGTTAAAGCTGGCCATGGCTATTTGTGCATCGATGCCCATCTCTTCTTCGGCTTCTTTAGGTGATTTAAGCCATCCTTTCAACCGTCCAAACTCGACATTCAGCCTGCAAATGAATTTTGGGTTGATCTTCAAATGTAAATTGCCGTTTTTGAATGCTCTGACATCAAAGAGGCTTTTATCGTCCCCGGTCGACGCGTCCTTATATTCAAATTGTTTTTYTGCGTTAGATTCCCAAGACAAGTTATTCGCTCGCTGCAGGCCTTCGGTGTCATAACCAAGATTTGTTGCAATGGTGCATAGATCATTAATGAAGTCTGAGGCAGACTCAGATAAGCCATTACCGTGACTGTAACTCCAGGAATCGGTAACAATACCGCCAATTCTTTGCAGGACAACGCGATAATCAAGCCGATAACGATCCAAGTCATCGGGCATCATGCAATAGCGCCATTTTTCATCCCCGAAGGTTCTCTGGTTTGATTTGTACAGTTGAATATTGGCTTTTTCAGTCATTCGCTCAACGATGGCGATCAGCTGGTCATCAAAGTAGGAATTTGCGTTCTTCACAACCCAGGTCACTATTGCATGTGCATTAGAGACAGTGAAATCTACATGCGTATGGGCTGTTAGCGTCGTTAGTAATGTCTTTCTGCTTGCAGTGGTTAGCTTGTCTGTAATGGTCGTCAAGTTATTAAACAGCTCATTCCAGTAACGATCCTTTAGATTTTCTATCTTGTGACTGAGGCCTTCTCGAACACTTTTCACGTTGACATCAAGCTCTTGTAATATGGTTGGATCAACATCACTGAAGCTTTGGTATATTTTTATCAAACTGGCCAGTTCTTTCTGGTACAACTCCTCCAGGATAATCACCAGGTCTCCGCCGGTCACTAATGCATTTTTAAGTTTGCTGTTAAGTTGTTCTTCACATCTCGATTTTAAGTCAAACTTAGACTGTTCTTCTTTTGCTATATCTATTTTGAAAAACTCATCGAACCAGATATCGAAAGGATTAACTTTTGGCGTGTCTCCAGAATATCTACCGGTATACCGTAATGCGATTCTCACAATATCAACATGTGCTCTTGCCTTGCGTTCAGCGTTGAGAAAATCAAAGCTACCCAACACCTCGACTTCTGCCTTGCGCAACTCTATGGCTTCTTTGATCGTCTGATTATCGCTCCAACGTGAAGGGATCACGAGATAGATAAACGCTGAGTTGGCTTCCTTGATTATTTTAGTTGCCCATTGTGCATAAGCTGAATATGGTGGATTCGAAAATACGACTGATACCTTCTTATCGATGAGTGTTTGTGATTCAAAATCAGTACCGACAACGAAAATGCTTTTATTTAATGCATTAAGTAGCGTTCTTGATTTTTCAATAGAATATTTCTTACCTTTGGTTAATGCATTAAGCACCCGGCCATCGCCTGAACCGCAGTCCAACACGGACAAATGTGTATCGTGGTTATTCTCTTCGATGTCTTTCTTTATCACGTCGATGATCTCAGAAGTCGTTGGATACCACTCGAAATCTTCATCATTGTCCTTTAATGCTTTAACCAGTTGCAATGCGCTTCCCATAATTTTTCTCTTGTTATTGGTTTGTTGTCTACGGCAGACTTTTTTAATTCAGTGTTGGGTAGTTTTTACAGAAATACTGGGTATCTTCTGAATCGATGTAATAGGTATTCTCAGAACCAAAATAATCAATAGCTAGTTGTCCACTGCGTAGCATTTGTTCAGCGTCAGTTACTTCTAACTCTATCGGTAGGTCGCGTTCTTTCTCTTGCTTGTTGTTCATTATTCGCTCTTGTGCTGTTGAAAGTTAATATCTACTTTCAATTTGACACGGAACATGAAACTAGCAACATGCAAAAAACGATTAATTCGAATTATTATTTCGTACTAGCGTGTTTATAAAACAAACCATATCTCTTCCTTGAAATATGATTCGTCTATAAAACTACTTATGTTATGAATTTAATAAATGCTAATCAGCGGATGCTCATTAGCAACGTGACTTTAAGCGGGTATTGACTCGTTTTTGTATTTTAATTGCGTGATACTGCAATCTGAATAATCGATGTCAGTACGTGGTTTTAGATAAATAGGCTGGTACWAAGAACCACCAATAACCGTGTAAAGATATTTAACTTCGATTATCTCACTGGGCTGAGGCATCTCTTTATTGGGTGGAATAGTAACGTTACCAAGTGAGATTTTTAAACTTCCATCATTGACATAGAATGACACGCTTCTTTTTCCATCATTTATCTTATCTACAATGACCGAACACTCATCATAGAATTTGTATTTAAGTGCATTGCCCCCGCTGTTCGGGCGACCTGCACTCCAAACTGAATCGAGTCTTTTAAAGACAATGCCCTCATGGTTGGAATCTTCGAGATGGCGGAACAGATTCCTTTTATCTTCAGAGGTATAAGCCGTTTGCGTTACTCGTATAGCATTATCACCGGACAATGAAACCATGTTCTTCAGTAATTCAAATCGCTCTGAATATGGCAGATGGCGTATATCGTTACCATCGTATCGAAGCATATCAAAAGCCACTAGAACATCTCCCATATCTTCACCGTCAATAATGAAGTCATTGGAGTTAAAGCATTTTGCAGAATCCACTAAAACCGACGACAGTGCGATATAAAGTCCTTTTCGATTGATGCCTTGCACATCACCATCCTTGTGTTCAATCATCCGCCTCTCTCCATCATGTTTCGATTGAGCGCAGTAATCATTATTCAGGCAAAGTGTCATTGCCATCGTTTCATCAACGGGATTAAGTAACTGGCAGTTAATACCACTAACTTTGTTGTCCAGGTCGGACGACTGGTACGGTGTACTATCAACTCCCTCGCTGTATCCTTTAGACTTTTTAGTCTTGATTAGACCGTTGAATAACTTAATGGCTTTGTCCCTGTCCACAGGTGTTGAGGTCTTGCTGCCCTTGCGAAGCGCAGAACCTCGTTTCCCATATGCAAAATTGACCATGAACCCATCATCGACTTCTTCTATTGCAGCCTGATAAACCTTGTCTGAACTACCTTGTTTAAAATATAGTGTTGTTTGAACATTCATTGTATTGCTCGCGTGTGATTATTTAAAAAGACTTTATTGATAGTCTTAATAAATATATTGCCATAGCTTTTGTTCTCAGCAACTCATCTCATGCAAACAATCAGATTTTTTATAACCAAAGAATTCCCACACATCAGGATTGATTTTTAAGGGCTTAACTTCGGATGTGGCTTGATTAATAAACACACCATGATGGTCAATTTCACCATTACGCAACAGTTGCCAGAGGATATTAATTCCAGCGTCAACAATCGACCGATTAACGAACAAGTCCTGACTTTGTATTGCTTCTGCTAACGAACATGAAGGCTCGTTATCTTCTTCCATCGTGTCCAGTTCAGGATAAAGGTCACAGACATTCGGCAACCTGTCCTTGTTATTCATTATGTGTCCTAAGATAGCCTGTGCTTTCGTTCTGCCATTACCGAAGTCCAACCACATGTCATCAGATTCATTGTTTTTATAGTGGCTAATATAGTGACCAATTTCACTACGGGTAGAAACACTGTCCACGCAGGTAATTAAAATCTCAGGCAAGCGGTGCTCAAGGCTTTCAGCCATGAAGCGTTCTGGTTTTGAAATCCAATCCAGCCCGTAAGCGAGGTTATATCTATTAACTAAGGTAGTTGCCTTGTTGTTACCAATGTCGCAGTAAGTAAACCTTTGGCGACCCACGTTAGGCATGTCCACCGTGTCCATGTCATAAAGGGTTACTCGAAGTCCTTTAGGGTGTCCAACAGCTAACAAACCATGATGCAATTGCACAAGTGCATCATAGGCATTACTGCCATTACCACCCGCACCGACTAAAGTGACATTAATGGTTCGATCTAACCAGTTGCTAGGGCATTTAAAGATATTACTCATTGTTCAATCCATTCTTCCAGTGTTAAGTCAGATAAGCGACTAAGCCGATTAGTTGGGAAGTGCTTATCGCCTTTGAGCGATTTCCAAAACGCATACAGTTGGTCTGTTGTTGTCATCGTTTGAGGTTTATTAAGTAGACAGCTATCGTGGTTTGTATGCGTGAATATCGTATCAAATATGACCTTCTCCCACCCTGCCATGCTTCCAATGTCGCTATCACTTGGGCAGTCAGCCGATCCGACACAGACCCGTCCATCTGAATAGATATTCATAAGAGGTGAGTGATAGATAATGTCATCTGCTTTTGGCTTTCGCTTGAATTTACTCGCAGCAACCGACAGGGTATTGTCGATGACTTTAAATATCAGTGAAGGATAAGGCACAGCCATTCTTGTTATTTTTTTGCCGTGTTTAAAAAGCATTGTTTTCACTTGCCCAGGTACATGCCAGACAAGCGAATCATCACTTTGCGCGATGACGTTATCAGGTAAAATTTGGATGGATTTCTTTTGTTTCATATCCACCATGTCTTTTAAAACAGAAATGATGCAATCATGCGACATCAGTTTTCCTTCAAGGATAGCAAGACGATTGTCATCACCCATATCAATCTCATGGAGTGTGGCAAAGTTATGCGACATTGACTGTATCTGCGTGTTCATTGATGCACGATGAAAGACAATCGCTTGGTTTGGTCTTACACTCATATTACTTTCCGTTGCTTAATACGTTCAACGCTTTAAACGCATTTGTTAATAAGTTGAAGCGGTCTACTGTATTTTCATCAAAAGAGATTGCTTCTCGAAGTGGCTCACCCACCTGGTTAAGCTCGTCAAACATTTGTTCTTGCAGATTGGCGATTAATGCACTGTATGGCGCGTCTATGATGGTCAGGCTGAAGTCCAATGGCTGACAATCTTCCACCTCCAATCGCTCAAATTCACTGTATGTCTTCGAGTCTAACAACTGATTAAGGACTAGCAACAAGGTGTGTGACTCAGGCGACTGACACTGTTCTAAACGCACTATATGCTTTTCAACTTGTGCTTCGACTRARKCNWCWGTYWCKTATATTCAGACCCGATGCGGCGATATGTTTCTCTATGATGTTGCAGTCAGAGTGCAGACGTTCATAATCAAGTATTGCTGTCACACAAGTCGATAAACAACCATCCATCTGCCCAAGAAAGTAATCCAAATACTCGAACATCTCATCATCATTAATAAACTCTACCAATTTATCAACGCAGTCATACTTCATAGAAAACGTGGTCAACAGTTCAAATTCGTTATTATCAAGAATCTCACCTATCAAACTGTGCGTGGCTGACAAGTACCAGTTTGGAGGCATCAGAGGTACTTGGTACTTTGATACCAATTCCAGTGATGAATAAATCAACGCACGTTCTTCGATGGACACTGAGGAAGTATCAATATTGACTTCATGGATGTGATACCCCGTCAAAATACAATGACCATTTTCAATATCTAAATCGACATGGTAATCATCACTCAGGCACGTAGTACGCAAATTAGACTCACATTTGCTTGTCAGGGTATTTAATAATTCAACCTCAACTATCTCACCATCATTGTGTCGTTTGAACTCACGGTTAATATCAATTTCATTTATTATGTTTAGATTGAGAGATTGCGTTATTGTCTGTGCGCTCTGTACTTTTAAGTCATTGCTAGCCAGAAATAATTGATGAGAAGCCTTTTCGTAACAACCAGAGAAGGCATTATCACTGAACACTGGCAATGACGTTAAGCCATGCACAGGCACATTCAAATAGGCGGTATGTGAGTCGGGTCGATGAATTGTCTTTGGGTAGGTTTGCATAATTTATTTTTATGTGGGATGACGTTAGTAAAGGTTTTGATTGCGAGTTGAGCAGAAGGCAAGCCCCTAAGTAACTCAACAGCATTACTGTCAAGCGACGTAGAGTCCGCCCATGCGTTTAATATATTTATTGGTCGCACTTGTTTAACCTTTCGTTTTTACCGTTTCTTTAGAAACCTCAAACACCTGCACACCCTTCTCTATAAATGGTTCACCAAGCGTAGCTATCTCCAACTGCGGATAACTTGGCGCATACAATTTGATGGCATCTTCAGGTGGTAAATCTGGTGCTGGGTCTACCAGTTCCAGGCTAGACAAACGGAATACTCGTTTTAATGCTGTTGCTGTCATTGTTATTCTCCTTACAGTTCAAGTGAACGTGATTTATTTGATGGTGCTGACTCAGACGATACTTTTTCTTCACCGCTGTCTTTCGAGTCACTGTTGGTAGCAGTGTGCTTCTCTTTACTTTCCTGCTTTACCGCTCTGGTGGCATCAGCAACCGCCTTATTGATGACATCGAGATTAGAGATAAGCGAAGTACGCTGTTGCATGTAGCCCTGAATATCAGCGAGGATTGATTCATCCACCGACTCATTGTTTTTAACGATGACCCTCAGAGGTACAGCTAAAGCAGCATGTGCCTGTGCTATCGCCCCTTCGCACTCAGGCGCATTGGTTGATGGCATTACGGTAAAGATAATGTCATCGCCATTCGATTCGATTTGGAAGGTAAACTTCGCTTTGGCAACTGCCAGTATTAAACTTTGAACAAACATAAATATCACCTTTAAGAATTTTCTTCTGTTTTGGTAGCATGGACAGGCTTACTGTCAATTGCGCCCTTATAATGCAAGGCTGTTGGGATAAAACCTTTTATTGGGAAACCACTCTTTGTGAAGGTATCGAGAATCACACTAACCGTGCCTTTCGATAACTTTGCAAACGCGCCTTTACCTTCATCCTTCGCATCAAGCCACTTAGAAAATCCACATTCTTTTAACAGGGCAACAATGCCTGTCTTCTGATTGCACTCTAAATATTCTCTATCCATCGTGAAGTGGTCGCTCAGGTCAGGCTTCATTGTTTCCATAATGACTTCGACTGATTTATCTGTTTGACTGAGATCGAAACTGTTATCACCAGAGGCAATGACCACGCTTGTACAAAAAGCAGTTATCTCATTGAGTTCGGTGTCAGACAGAGCTAGTAACTTCGGAATCGTTTTATAACGGTCATGTGATGAATGTGCTTTGACCGTGAAAGGTAATTTAAACAATGTCTGCAAGGTTTCAATAGTCTCGCTTCCTGAGTGCTGTTTAGGCAGACTTTCAAGCAAGACACATGCGTTCATGGCAGTCATCATGTGACGGTCTGTAATAAGTTCTTTGCTAACGATGGCTTTAAACAGTCTTGTCTTAAACTCAAGCACCTTCTTAGGTGGCTTATTATCGACCGCTTTCTTAGTTTTTGAAGTAGACGGTTTCTTCGCAACGGCTGTTGTTGATTTTTTGGCTGTTGCAGAACTGTCTTTTTTAACCTCAACAGGTTTTGTCTTTTCTTTATAACAAGTTGTGTCAAAACATACTTCTTCGTCACAGTCGCCTAGTGTTTCGCGTCTTGTGCTAATTAATGCGCCACACTTATCGCATTGTTGACACTGGCTAAATTGTTCATCACCTACCTTTGATGACTGTAAAAAATTGTAGCTTTCAGGTGTACGTTCCACATCAAGATAAACCACGTTGTAGTCTTCTTCTTTTGCTTTCTTAATGTAGGCAAACTTTGACTTTTCTTTTTCATCCCAACAATCAGGGTTCGTACAGCATCCATCACCGATAGATTCGCTAAACAAGGTGAATTGAGATGATGTGTTGTTTGGACATCCATTGCACTTAGCAGTGTCGAAGATTGCYGTTTCTAACTTGYAGGMAAATTGCGCTAATTTWGCTTTTAAGTCAGCAACCGATATGCCTTTCTCAATKATTGAKGATACAGCGTTGTCTTGATTTTCATGGGTCAGTGTYGATAGAAGTTCCGCATGACCAACATGGATTTCTTTYTGCATCAAYGCTTCTTGTGCGYTCTGYGAAAGATTAAGCARTAACAAACGATTTGCCAGTTTTGTTTCATTCCATGATAAAACYGTACARGCWGATTTTCTATTTCCATCAACGAGCGTTAATGCTGTTCTAGYTGCAAACGCTTCTTCTATAACAGACATATCCTCACGCTCAAGGTTTTCTTTAGTGGCWCGTCTRATAGCCGTRGCATCGTCCATTTCTTCAATCTTACAATCGACAGATGAACAACCTGCAATATGAGATGCTCTCCACCGTCTTTCACCTGCGACAATTTCATAATTATCATTTTTCACAGGGCGAACAAGAATGGGGGTTATCAATCCATCTTGCTTAATACTTTCAGCCAAATTATTTAATTCCTCTACATCAAAAAACTGGCGCGGATTAAAATTACTTGCTTGTATCTGTTCTATTGGCAATTCTGCCAAACGTGCTTCAGACATAACTTCCTCTCAATTAATAAATTCAAATTACACATTCATAATCTCATCAAAGTTAAAACTAGCAACCCAATAAAAGCCTGTTAATTCAGGCTAATTACACAGTTGCTAGTTTCACTTTTAGCGATACGCTGGATGTAAAGAGAGGGGAAAATGATATGCAAAATGTAGAAATGTCCATCGTAGAAACAGGCGATGCCGCCATCGTTAATACAAGAAAAAAAGACACTATAATATTTGAGTCAGGTAATGTTTACAGACTCTACGGCAGAAAAAGTGAGCAAAAAGTTAAACTTATTGGCGAGAGTAAATCTCCCGATTTTAACCATTGGGATGAGCACCACTTCCAACGCCACTACAGTTATGTCGGAGTAGCAAAAGTAGTAAAGATTAAACGTACTCTAAAAATACAAATGTGTGCCGCATGAAAATATTCGATAAGCGAATTAATGAGATACAAAAGGACGAAGATGAATACTTCGTCTATTTAAAATACGGCTTTCAGATCCAGGAAGGACTACACCACTCGCCTGTTCACTGTTTTGGTGAGCGCACGATCCGTAATATCAAAGAAACCATGAAGCACGTAACAATTTGCAGATGTGATGAGTGTGTAAAACACATTACCAATTAGATACTATCTAGGCATTGCTCTTGGTTAGCTAATTTCTGACTGCTTTGCTATTGTTTCACGGTTATTCACAGAATCTGCGGATAAGCGTATGGATAACTTTACAAATAATAGATGCGCCGTACAGCCGATAGGATGACTAAATTATGACCAGAGCATCACAAGTTGAGAACCGCACAAAATTAAAGCGAAGTGAAAAGATCTTCACTGGTCTAGGCGTGACTATGGTTGTTGTGTCTTCTACTATCTGGATACTAACTGAAGCACTCGCACCAAATTTAACAAAACCAGCATGGGATATCGCATCCCCTGGTCTAACCCTCCTGACATTACTTGTCGGCTTATACCTTGTCCTGCGTGGAACAAAAAGACTGATAAATGCAACTGTGTCTCGACTGGACAGATCGTTCGAAGATTTCCTCTTATATCGTGCGCTACGTTGGATATTAATTAAAGTATTATGGGCACTGCTCCTAATTGTTGGCTTCCTCCTCAGTTGCATAGGTAATGCACCTACACGGCGTAATAACCAAACAGATAGCAGTAACTCACCAATTTGCGATAGAGGCGATGGCGCATGGGATGTTGCATCTGATCACTATTATGATAAAGACCCTCCGCCGCCTTTCTCTTAAAAAGAAGCGGCACGGTAACGTCATAATTTAAAGATAATTTCCTTCGATTATTTTTAGCAGTTATGACTTAACCGGACACTGGTCAATGTCTAGAATGTACCAGGTAACAGACCTTCAGACACTTTAGTTAACGGGAGAAACTGGCCCGATCACCTATCTATCTTTGAATGCCAGAAACCAATCCAGACTGTGTGAAAACTCAAAAATTATGGATTGGTAAACTACGACTCCTGTACATCCGTCCCTAACAGAGTATCCAGCGCACTATGCGCCAAAATTCAACACATTGGCACACGATGTATTTTTAAAAAAGGTAGCCTGATAAGCGTCAAGGCATTCAAGCCTACTAGTTTATATAAGAACATAAAGGCTTACGCCTGCATGGCCTCGATTAACGCACCTGTACCGAGTATGTTGATTACGCGTTTTAAATTATAAGCTAATACATGCAGGCTCATTTCCGTACCGACACGCTCTAACGTTTTCATCTGGAAATGCGTGTATCCCATCCAGAGTTTAATTGTGCCAAATGGGTGTTCTACTGTATTTCGTCTAGCGGCCATTCTCATTGGCTCATGCTCGGTTCTTTCTTCAACTTTGTCGAGTACGGCTTCATGCTCCCAACGGCTAATACGACGATTCTTACCGGTAGTGCATTGTGACTTTATTGGACAGGTTGGACACTCCGATGCCCAGTAACGACGAATGATTTTCCCTACTTCTTCACGACTAAATCGATAGGGTGCTATTTCGCCGCCAGGACATAAATATTCATCTTTTTCAGAATTATAAATAAAGTCGTCTTTTCCAAAAAATCCTTTTGCTCGATTGTTAGAGGTCTGAGTTTTAGGTAAATAGGTTTTAATGCCAGCATCTTCGCACGCTTTTATTTCTGTGCTTTTGTAATAACCACGATCCGCGACGACGCTTAGCTCCTCATGACCGGTCGCTTGTTTTGCTTGGGTTGCCATATTCATTAGCTGTAATCGGTCAGTACCTTCATTGGTTACTTCATGCGCGGTTATTAAGTGATGCTTAACATCGACTGCTGTTTGTACGTTATAACCAATCATGCCAGCAGTATGTGATCTCATAGCTCGTGCATCGGGATCTGTTAATGATATTTGTTTATCAGGGGATGCTTCTAGTTTCGCTTCTATTTTATTGAGTTGTTTAATTTCTTTTTTAAGTTTATTGATCTTATGTTCTAGCCGCTCTGTTTTAACTTTTGCAACGGGTGCTTCCAGGCGATCCGCACTAATGATTTGCTTAAGATATTGTTCGATACTTTTATCTATCTGTGCAAATCGATTCTTTAATTTCTTTTGGGTGTAGTTTCGCCCACGGCTATTAACCGCTTTGAACTTGCTGCCGTCAATTGCAATAAAGGCATCTTTAAATAAATCCATTTTGCGGCAGATCAAAACAAAATCACGACACACGAGGCGAATGCCTTTGGGATTATCTTTTCTAAAATCAGCGATGGTTTTGAAGTCAGGCGCTAAGCGTCCCAATAGCCACATCAGTTCAACATTACGACCGGCTTCACGCTCTAAACGGCGTGATGATTGGATCCGATTAAGGTAACCGTAGACGTACAGCTTTAGCATCGTACCAGGATGATAGGCAGGACGACCAGTCATGGCAGGAATGGTTTTAAAACCTAGGCTAGAAAGATTTAAGTTATCGATAAAAACATCAATAACTCTGACAGCGTTTTCTTCAGCTATGTAATCATCGAGCGCTTCGGGAAATAAAGTAGCCTGTGCTCGAGCTTCGCCTTCGATGAAATCGGTCATAACTTTATCTTTCTTGATGAAAGTTACATTATAACGATTTTGGTGTTTTCACACAGTCTGAATCATTAAGCGACCTTCAGAGGCTTTTTCTAGCAGTGAAATTTTCTGCCAAAGGAGACATTCGCTGTTACCCTACTAATTCACTTATATTTCATTATGATTAATAGGTTCCCATCACCAATATAGAGAGCCACCATGTTATATCTAACGCACGATAAACCACATCTTAGGGCGCAGTAATTTAGAAAGCACAGTTCGTTATCTTGGTGTCGAACTGGATGATGCACTAGATGTGGCTAAAAACACAGAATTTGATATTCATGATTGCACGCGCCTATTTTCACAATAGACGATTGTAATCAAAAAACCACCTAAATAAATAACTTATTGACATTTTTTGACTTCAAGTCTTATTATTATATATGTCAACGACCACACCAGCAGTAACACATAAACAACGTATACTAATTGAACGCGAAGAGCTCATTCTTAATGTGGCAAAAAGAATACTTCGTCAAAACGGTTATATCTATCTGACAATGGACCGTATTGCTATTGCCGCCAAATGCTCCAAAGGCACCATATACAAGCACTTTGCGAACAAGGAAGATTTGATTTACTCTCTCTACTGTAACTCCGTAAGTAACCTTATCAAAGTATTCGAGCGAGCTTATACCTACCATGGCAATACACGTGAAAAGTTTTTAACTATCGGAATCAGTTATTTGCTTTATTATCAGCACCATCAAATGTATGAGAAACATACCCTTGCATTTAAAAACAGTGTTACAGGAAAGAATATAAACAAGGACAAATTAAAAGCAATGAAATCTTTGGAATATAAAATCACGAAAATTCCTCGATACATTGTACAATCCGCCATAGAGGCTGGTGACTTAGATAAAAAATTTCAGCAAAACGTTAACACAATCGTTTTTGGTTTCTGGGCGATGCATTATGGTGCATTATTACAGAATCAACCTGACTCTTCTCTTCATGATTTTGATTCTAATCCGGTTGTAAAAATGCTATGGCAAAATACCAATATCTTTCTTGATGGTTATCAGTGGAAGCCTATGAGTTCAACAACTAATTCAACAACACTCTTTAAAAAAATTTCAACCGCATTGCTTGAAGGTGAAATTTAAAACGATCCCTTCATATCAACCAGCAATAAAAATATCTTAGTACTAAAAAATACGGTAATTACATCATCTACATTCAATATGTAGAGTTGAATGTTAAACAACTGAGTGTTAGCATAATTACTGACCGTACGATAGGTCAGTTTTTTTAGACGTGCCCAATTAAAAAAAGGCGCGTACATTAGTAAGCACTAATGAGTTAACAAAGACCATTCCTTGATAATTTATATAATGATACTGCGAGGTAATTATGAGACTTTCTAAACAACTTTTAATATGTTCTATTGTGATAGGTTTAGCCGCTCCAATGAGTTCATTTGCCACAAATGGATATTTTTCACATGGTTACGGTACAAAGAACAAGGCACTGGCAGGTGGTGGGTCAGCATTGCCACAAGATGCTATGATAGCTGCTATCAATCCGGCAGGGATGGTTTGGGTTGGTGATCGTATGGACTTAGGCGTCGCACTTTTCAGCCCTCAGCGTGAATATACAGTAACTGGCGATTCAACYCCTGATGGCCCCCCTTTCTTCGACCTTGCGGTAGAAAATGTAGAAAGTGATTCAGAATATTTTCTGGTTCCTCATTTTGCATTCAATTGGTTGCTGGATAAAAGTAGTTCTTTAGGTCTGACCGTCTACGGAAATGGTGGGATGAGTACCGATTATCCTGATTCGGCCGGATTTGGTCAGGGCACTTTCTTCGGTGCATCGGCAGGTGGTGAGGCTGGTGCAGGGATAGATTTGACGCAGTTATTTTTTAATGTCACATATGCCCGTAAGATTAACGATAAGTCATCCTGGGGGGTAAGCGCGATTACCGCCTACCAACGTTTCAAAGCTACAGGATTAGCAGCATTTGGTCCTTTTTCATCTGATGCAACTCACCTAACAGATAACGGTTATGACGACTCATTTGGATTTGGTGCCAAACTTGGCTGGCAGGGCGAAGTTATTTCCAACCTAACATTAGCTGCATCTTATCAGACAAAAATATCAATGGACGAATTTAGTGATTATGCAGGTCTATTTGCAGAACAGGGAGCGTTCGATATCCCATCCACTTGGACCTTGGGACTTGCATATGACATAGCCTCAGCGGGTACGATTACGTTTGATGTACAGGAAATCATGTATAGCGATGTAAACTCCATAGGCAACCCATTTTTACCGAACCTTCAAACTGCACAGTTAGGCAATAGTAATGGCGCTGGTTTTGGTTATGAAGATATTACCGTATACAAACTGGGTTATCAGTGGTCGTCAAATCCAGATTGGATTTGGCGCGCAGGATACAGTATTGGTGAGCAACCTATTCCTGATTCTGAAGTAATGTTCAATATACTAGCTCCAGCCGTCATGGAACAACATATTACCGGTGGCTTTACCTACAGCACAAGCGCAAATAGTGAATTTAACTTTGCGGCAATGTATGCTCCAACGAATAGTGTGACCGGCCCCAACCCTCTCTCTGGAGCAACACCAGATCAAAATATCGAAATCAAAATGACACAATGGGAACTTGAAGCCAGTTGGGGATGGAAGTACTAAACACGTGAATCTGACACGGATAGTTTGTTGTAATAAAGCCATAGGGTCATGATATTTTTCATGACCCTTTTATTGCTCGACTAAATCACCCTCAGAAAGCAGTTACCACGCTATGAATGTTTGATTGTAATTATTCACAAATAATTGAGCATGATCAAATAATCAAAAAGGTTATAAATGGTGTCAGTCGTACTTATCCGTTAAACCAGTTAACAGGCTCTTCATTTTCAAACATCTGCTCCTTAAACCAGTTAAGTGCCTTTCCCTGGTGGCGTGTCCGCCAGGCGTAATAAATCATATGCAAAGTACTGGCGCCGTCTTCTGTTGCTTTCACCAAAAGATCCCCTGCTGCAATATCGACTTCAATTAAATGTCGCGGCAAATGACCAACACCTAAACCTCGCTTTTGTGCATCGGCTTTTTGATACAAATCTGCCACGGTAAGTACTTGCTGACCGGGCAATAAAGCGACGGTTCTTGGTGCAAGCCCGCGTGAGCTGTCGGCTGCTGCAACGGCCCGATATTTTCGAATCATGCCATTGGATAAAGGCTCTGTCTCTTTGGCCAAAGGATGATGTGGTGAGACCACGAAAACAAACTCCACTTCGCCTAGTGGGTGCAGCGCATAACCGCCTCCCGGCGGCCCATCTCCCGGTGCACCAATCACCAGGTCTGCGCGACCCGATACCAGGGCATCCCAGGTTCCACCTAAAACTTCTGTTGACAGACGCAAACGGGTGTCCGGTGCAATTTTATAAAATGCTTCACACATATCCAGCACTTTTGCATAAGGAATCAAATCGCCAACAGCGATACGTAGCTCAGCTTCCCAGCCGGTGGCTATCCGTTTGATGTTTCGTTCGACCCCGTCTGCCAGAGCGAGCAGGTCCCTGCCCTCACGTAGCAGGGCTTCACCCGCTGGGGTCAGATGAGCGCGGTGACCGTGTCGGTCAAAAAGCGTCACTTCCAGATTATCTTCCAGTTTTTGTATGGCGTAGGTTATCGATGAGGGTACGCGATACAGCTCTTTGGCAGCCGCCGCAAAACTGCCACGTCGCGCGATACTATCGAGGACGATAAGGGCATCCAGATTAATACCTGTCTTCATGTTCGTTTTTTTTGAATAAGATTGTGTAATTTTTTCGCTATCAATTTAATAATACTAGCCATAGTATGCACTATGTTATTCAAATATTCGAATTAATAAGAGATATCTATGTACCTTATTGCCATAAAAGCAAGGCAGAATACAGCCATTTTCAAGCGCATCGCCTGCCATGTCTTTGCTAGCGTAAACTGGGGTGAGTCGCGTGCAACTGCGTAATAACTCGCACCACTACGGATTGCTTGCGATCCTCCTGCACTGGGGCATGGCGATACTCATCATCTCGCAGTTTTTCCTCGGCGAATATATGGTAGATCTGGACTATTACGACCCCTGGTATAATGCTGCGCCCGATTTGCACCGTAGTTTTGGTGTGATTGTCGCAATTTTATTAATCCTCCGACTGCTCTGGCGGCTAAGCAATGTCCATCCTGCCATTACTGGCAAACCGTGGGAGCAACAGGCAGCACGATGGCTGCACCGGCTCTTCTATGGTCTGGTTATTGCGATTGTTATCAGTGGCTACCTCATCACCACGGCTGACGGTCAGGGCATTAGTGTATTCAACTGGTTTGAAATTCCGGCAAGTTTTCAAGGCTTCAAAAATCAGGAGGATGTTGCTGGCGAATTTCACGAATGGTTCACGCATATCCTGATTCTGCTTGTCGGTTTGCACACACTCGCAGCATTAAAACATCACTTCATCAATCACGATACCACCCTGTCGCGCATGCTGGGGTTCAGTGACCCGGAACAGATGGAGCAAAGAATCAATCAAACAACAACTTACAACCACCACAACTCAAAGGAGTAATTTTCATGACCAAAAAAATACTATTAGCACTCACATTTATGCTCGGGCTTGGCAGTTTCAATGCACAGGCTGCAGAACATTACACCATCGACACCAAAGGCATGCACGCCTTTGTAACCTTCAAAATTAAACACCTGGGTTTCAGCTGGCTAGAAGGCCGGTTTAATCATTTCTCCGGTGAGTTTGATTTTGACGAGGCCCATCCCACCAACAACAAGGTGAAATTTGAACTTGATGTTAACAGCCTTGACAGCAACCATGCTGAACGTGACAAACACCTGCGTAGCGAACGATTTTTTGATGCCAAAAAATTCCCTAAAGCCACATTTGTCAGCACCCAATGGGTGGACAATGGTCACGGTAAAGCCACCCTTAAAGGCAAGTTCACCTTGCGCGGCGTGACTAAAAATATCAGCATAGATGTATCACAGATAGGCGCAGGAAAAGACCCCTGGGGCGGTTTTCGTCGTGGTTTTGAAGGCACTACCACCCTGCACCTTTCTGATTACAATATGAAAGAAGCCAATATACTCGGTCCGGTCGCAGAAGATGTTCAAATCTGGTTATCTATCGAAGGAGTACGAAAATGAAACTTTATTACAGCCCGGGCACATGCTCACTTTCACCCCACATAGCACTCTGCGAAGCTGAACTGCCCTATGAACTTGTGCTCGTAGACATTCAGCAGGCGACGATAGAAAACGGGGGTGACTATCATACCGTCAACCCATTTGGCTATGTACCGGCATTGGCACTGGACAACGATGAAATATTGTTAGAAGGGCCAGCGATTGTGCAATACATTGCCGACCAGGTACCGAGTAAACAGCTAGCACCCGCGGCCGGTGAGATCGATCGATACCGCCTGCAGCAATGGCTGAACTTTATCTCCACTGAGCTGCACAAAGGACTTGGTGCATTGTTTAACCCGGCACTGCCGGATGAAGCCCGTGAACTGTTCAAGGGCATTGTCAACCAGCGTCTGGATATCGTCGCACCTCAGCTGGAAAACAGTCCGTTTATTATGGGTGAAACCTTCACCGTCGCCGATGGTTACCTGTTTACCGTACTCAGCTGGGGCCCACATATCGACTTTGAGCTAACGCGCTGGCCAGCACTGCAGGCCTATCTTGGCCGCGTAGCGGCGCGTCCGGCGGTGCAAAAGGCACTGAAGGAAGAAGGTCTGTTGCCTGAATAAAATATGCAAGCCAAACAATCATGATCATAATAAACCAGCAACTTATAAATATGAGGAAAGAAAAATGAGTGAAGCAAAAATTGCCGCAAAAGAACCGGCTATACAGACACTGAAAACCGGAACCTATTATTGGTGCAGCTGTGGTTTATCAAAAGACCAGCCCTTCTGCGATGGATCACACGAAGGCAGCGATTTTAAACCCGTGGCATTTGAAATCACAGAAACAAAACAGGTAGCACTCTGTCAATGTAAGCGCACAGCGACACCGCCTTTCTGTGATGGTAAACACAGGGATCTGTAAACCTATGTCATAAAAAAACCTCGACACCGGGACGACAATCAGTCAGCAATATCGACACGGGCAGTATACTGACACTTGCCTGATCGTCGTCCCGTTTTATTTTAAAACACTAACACGGTGCTCAAACGTAAGCATCCGTTTATGAGCGTATAATTTATCGATAAACACACCACAGACACGAAAACGCACGGTCATCTCACAGTAATCGCCGCCCTGCTATCCATGATAGGGCCGTTTACCATCGATACCTACCTGCCTTCTTTTCCAGATATTGAAAGCGCATTTGGCATCGACCGCGCCATGCTGACACAGAGTCTGGGCGTATATCTGTTCGCCTTCGCCATATCAACACTGTTCTGGGGGCCACTGGCCGACCGTATCGGCCGTCGGCTAGTCATATTAAGCAGCCTGCTTTTTTACATATTGGCCTCGGTTGGCTGCGCACTGGCGAATGATGCACCCTTTTTTATGTTGATGCGTATCATGCAGGGTCTGGCTGCCAGTGGCGGCTTTATTGCCAGTCGAGCCATGATTCGCGATGCGCACAATGCCGATTCTGCCCACCGCGCCATGTCGCAGGTTACCTTAATGTTTGCCATTGCACCGGCAATTGCACCACTATTAGGTGGCTGGTTACATGACCAGTTTGGCTGGCGCAGTGTATTCTGGTTTCTCAGTGGTTTTGCAGTACTACTCATGATACTAGTTGCTTTCATTGAAGAAACGCTGGCGCATGAACACCGTAAGTCATTTCACCCCATAACCGTGGCGCGCGTTTATATGCGCACTCTGATGCATCGGCGTTTCCTCAAACTGGCATTCAGTCTATCTTTTTCCTTCGCCGGGCKGTTTCTCTACATCGCCGGTGCACCGACGGTAATCTATGATTTTCTAGGTCTTGGCAGTAATGACTTCAGCCTGCAGTTTGTTCCTATGGTCAGCGGCATGATGCTCGGTGCGTATATATCCAGTCGCCTGGCACACCGTTGGCCAATGTCCAGAACGGTTAACACCGGATTTAGTATCATGGTATTAGCCGCACTGTTGAACCTGATCCTTTCCAGTCAGTTTGAAGCAAGCATCCTGTCGGTCATCACACCGCTGGYCATCTATACACTGGGGCTGGCCATGATTATGCCAGCCATCACTATCCTGGCACTGGACTGTTTCCCTCATCACCGGGGAACCGTTTCATCCATGCAGGGTTTTCTACAAATGATGATCAATGCGGGTGTCGCCAGTTTCGCCGTGCCCCTGTTGCATACACAGTGGCAGCACTTTGTATGGGGGCAGCTGATATTTTTGCTGTTGGCCGTCCTGCTCTGGTCGCGCATAAAACAGGAACCCCATTCTCAGGAAGCTAATTTGAAGGCGGAAAAACATCATGGCTGAACGACTGCCGGCGTGGTTTTTGGCTCATGGCGCGCCATTTCATCTATTAGGAAAAAATCCTGTGCGCCAGTTCTGGCAGCAGTTGCCAGACAGACTGCCGCAGCAACCCCGTGCAATCGTATGCCTTTCAGCACACTGGTTAACAACAAATCCGTGTCTTTGCGGCTCTGTGAATAACCCCCGTATCCAGTATGATTTTTCCGGTTTTCCCGAAGAGTTATATCACATTCAATGGCCACTTAGGGGTAACACTGAAACAGCGGAATGGCTATGGGCAGAATTGAGCGACTGCCTGAACGGCATCGAAATACAAGCAGAGCGCCCCTTTGATCACGGCCTCTGGATCCCGCTACTCAATGCCTGGCCAGAACCCAGCTTTCCCATCTATCAGCTTTCCTTATGCCCGACGCAGGGTGCGCTCTGNCATCTGGAAATGGGCAGAAAACTGGCAAGGTTACGTGATAAAGGTGTTTTGATCATAGGGAGTGGCGGTATCGTACATAACCTTGGCGGGATAAACTGGCAGGCTGAACCTGGAGAAGTTGCACCCTGGGCTGCTGAATTCCTGCAGGCCGTTGAATCCGCAATCGCCCGACAGGATTTTACAGCGCTGTGTGATCCCTGGTCATTGCCGCATGGACGCAACTGCGTTCCTACCATCGAACATTACCTGCCTCTGCTGGTAGCATTGGGCACCTGCATCGATAAGCAGGTCGATGTACTGTACCAGGGCTGGGAAATGGGTAGCCTGAGTTTGCACAGCTATGCCTGCCGGTAACGAAACAGCTTGAGAAGCTCTGATCAAATTTTAGTCGATAAAGTATAATACTAATATTGAATAGTCATGCGCATCGGCAGTGTCGTGGTTTCCAGAACAAAACGAGCATCGTCAAACTCAGGCGGCCCGAAAGAAGCAGTCGCATCATTTGATACACCGTAACCTTCTTGCGGAATACCCAGCCAGTTAGTATCCATTTCGCCATTTGCATTTTCATCATGCAATACTGAAACAGCATAAGCACCAAAGGCGATATTGGTAAAAGTGGCTGTTACCTTGCCATTATGAATTTCAGCATCTATAGTTTTAATCGCTTTTTCGGGCTGATCCGGAAAACCGCTACTGGATGAAAAAAGAGCAATACGCGCAACACCTTTATCACTATGAAAGCTATCCATTGTCATAACTATATCTCCGTGCTCGGCTAATATTTCAGCGGATACGTTGACATAAAATAGTAAACTAAACAGGAACAGCAGGTTTTTCATAAATACAGCCTCTCGGTGATTGTTAAACAAATATGCATCAATAATAAGTAAACTAAAAATCCATAGGTTGCCCTTATGACTAAAAGTCATTCTTGATTATTTAAATGCACGACATATTTTCTCGCCAAGACGCAAAGGACGCAGAGAAAAACTGATACGATATTTGCTTTTCTCTGCGTCCTTTGCGTCTTGGCGAGAGTATCAATTCAACAGAATAATATCAAAACAGCTAATATGTGTAGCAGCTAAAGCCTTGCACTAAAGTGCATAGTTTTTACTAACGTCCTGGGACAATAAATAGTCAGTATTTATAGTTCGGACACCATTTTATCCAAAGCAAACCGCATATTTTTAACACAGGCACGACCTTCCTCAATGGCAACTGCGGCCTGATCAAATTCCATCAGGCCGAGACTGGATAAACGCGGCGTCAACATTATCTCTGCCGGGTCCCCGGCCATTCGGCTGCGGGTTATTTTGTCCTGCATAATATTAATCGAGCTGGCCAGCACATCAAACAGGCCTGGTGCTTCTTTGCTTTGCCCCAGTAACGTCGATAACAGTGCTTCTTTTTTTTCACTGAAGCTGTTTGAGATCTGGTTTGTTATCCTATCCCAGACATCTTCATCGCTAACCTTGTTATTTTTTTTCTGAACGCTACCTGAATTTTTGCGTTTTAAATGTTTACCCACAAGATCACCATTCAGGTTTACAGCGATAACTACATCCGCGCCCATGGCACGGCATAGCGAAATCGGCACAGGGTCAACCAGACCGCCATCCACCAGCCAGCGCCCATCCAGTTTAACGGGAGCAAACAAACCCGGCAGGGCGATTGACGCACGGATACTATCGACCAGATTGCCTTCACGCAGCCAGATTTCACGACCACTATCCAGCTCAGTCGCGACTGCGGCAAATGTCAGGGGAAGTGACTGGATATCCAGCTCACCCACATGCAAACGGGCAAATGCCATTAGTTTATCACCGCGAATAAAACCACCCTCCAAAAGAGAAATGTCCATGTAGCTGATAATATCCTGCCAGGTAAATTTAGTGGCCCAGTCTTCCAGCACGTCCAGACGATTACTTGCATAAGCGCCGCCCACCAATGAACCGATGGAGCAGCCGGTGATGATTTCCGGGTAGATACCCATCTCTTCCAGTGCGCGTATTACACCAATATGCGCCCAACCACGTGCTGAGCCGCTACCCAAAGCAAGACCAATTTTTGTTTTTTTATCTACTAGCATTTTTTTGTCCTGCAACTTGATTGATACCGCTAGAACCTCCGCCATAAAAAAATTTCTCAGAAGTATTTTATACTTTCGATCTGCGTTCAGCCCCTGCCAGACTATACCAAAGAGTCCGTACTGGGAAAAACAAAATGCCGCTCAAAAGATGACAGAGGTCCAACATCCTGAAAAGTTACTTATCTGATGCATAATTTCTCCCACCTCTGTTCGACATTTAGTGGATATCGACTCATATACTTAACGCTAGGAGTCTGTCGGATTTAGCGACCATATTTTTGTAGAATAGGCTTACCGTACCAAGAAAGGATCGAAATCACCATGTCAGGCAAATTCCAGCCGATTAATCGAAATACCGCGTACCTGTTGCCTCCGTCACTGCAGGACTGGCTGCCGGAGAAGCACCTGGCGCGCTTCGTAGTGGACATTGTGGATCAACTTGATTTGAGTGGACTGGTGAAACGCTATGGTGGTGGCGGTAAACAGCCTTATCATCCCGCCGTGTTATTAGCACTATTGTTCTACGGTTATGCGACCGGGGTATTCTCCAGCCGCAAGCTGGAGCAAGCGACCCACGATTCTGTTGCCTTCCGTTTTATTACCGGTGATACGCATCCAGACCATGACACGATCGCGGCTTTTCGCAAGCGTTTTCTGCCGGAGCTGGAAGGCCTGTTTGTACAGATACTGGTGGTGGCCAAAGTGATGGGGATATTCAAACTGGGCAAGGTCAGTCTTGACGGCACCAAGATCAAGGCCAACGCCAGCAAGCACAAGGCTATGAGCTGGGGTTATGCGAACAAGCTGGAAGAGCAACTACGCCGAGAGGTTCCGGCGCTGCTAAGACTGGCAGAACGTGCCGATGCCGAAGAGGAGCCCGAGATGGATCTTCCCGATGAACTGGCGCGCCGGGAAGATCAACTGGCAGCGATCAAGCAAGCCAAAGCAGAGATCGAGCGACGTGCAAAGGAACGCTTCGAAGCTGAACAGGCTGAGTATGAAGCCAAACTCAAGCAACGCAAAGACAAAGAAACAAAGACGGGCAAGAAAGCCCGTGGTCGTGAGCCGAGGCCACCCGAAGCCGGGCCGCAGGATAAAGACCAGGTTAACTTCACAGATGATGAATCCCGCATCATGCCATCCTCAGAAGGATTTGTGCAGGCCTGCAATGCCCAGGCTGCGGTCGATATTGATTCACACCTGATTGTGGAAAATCACATCACGCAGCAGTCGAATGACAAGCAGGAGGTCGAGCCAGGGCTGAAGGAAGCAGAAGTCCATTTGGGCAAAGCCGAAGGTTTATTGGCAGATGCGGGTTATTTCAGTGCGGATAATGTAGAGCAGTGTGAAGCCGCAAAAGTCGTGCCGTACATCTCGGATCACCGTGAGCGACACAACCGACCTTGGGATGAGCGATTCAAGATCCCACCGCCTTGTCCGGAAGATGCCGATGCTGTGACGGCGATGGCGCATCGATTACGAACGTCTGAGGGGAAATCGATCTATGCCAAACGTAAATCCACCGTGGAAACGGTGTTTGGCATTGTGAAAGAAGTGATGGGCTTTCGACGATTTCACCTTCACGGGCTGGATGCGGCGCAAGGTGAATGGAATCTGGTGTGTATGGCGTGGAACTTGAAACGCATGTACGCACTGGGCGGTTAAGGATGAACAAGGAGAGCCTTATCCCGAGAAATCACTCTCATTTCTGCGTGCAGTGTGATTTATTAAACCAGATTTCCGAGTTGCTACTCGAGCCGGTGACACATATTACTACACTGTCCGGGTTAAACCCGACAGACTCCTAGAGTAAATTATGAGAGGAAAGAAAAATGAAAATAAGCAGCAACGATTTAATATCCTGCACAGTTACTATTTTTGCACAAAGTGTTTACCGGCAAGTAGCCGTAACGTCAAGGCAGCAACTGTCGTCAATAGCGCTGCCATCATAAAGGCACTGCTCATGCCAAACCATTGCCAAACAATACCGAATAACACCGCGCCGGGAAGTACCATAATGCCACAGAACAAATGATAGAGACCAAAGACCGTACCCTGCTGCTCCACTGGCGCAAAATCGCCCAGCAAGGCTCGTTCTGCACCTTCGCTAAAAGCGAGTGCCGCGGCATAACCCAGAAACAGTAACCATACTGTCACGCCGCCATCGGGTAACCAGGCAAAGGCAATGAGAAACAGTACGCGGGTGGTCCAGCCGATGGATACGATTGGCAGCCGGCCAAACCGATCCGATAAGGCCCCGGCCGGTCCCGAGACCAGCGCCTTCACACCACTGGCCGCAGCCCACAACAGAGGCACCCATGCCAGAGTAATGCCACCCTGACTGGCCCAGAGAACCAGAAATGCCTCTGGCGTGGTGGCCAGCGCCAGGCCACCCGAGGCTAGCACCAGCCCCTTGACCCGTGAATCGAGATCCTTCCAGTGCAGCCGTACAGGAGGATGTTCCAGCTTGACTCTGGAGGGCATTTTGAGACCAAACACCAACAGTAAAATGAGCGCAGCCCCCGGAATGATCGCAGCCATAAACACATGTTCCATGGTCATGCCCCATTGCAGCAAACCAAAGGCCAGCAATGGTCCGAGCATCGCCCCACTATGATCCAGAGTGCGCTGAAAACCGAAAGCACGTCCTCGCATGTGTTCATCAGTGCTAGATGCAATTAGTGCATCCCGGGGCGCGGTACGGATACCTTTGCCTACACGATCCAGAAAACGAAGCATAAGCACCCAACCCCAACCCAGTGCGAATCCGATCAATGGCCGGGCTGTGTTGGAAACCGTATAGCCACCCACAATCAATTTCCTGGCACTCCAGCCACGATCTGCCAGCCAGCCGGAAACCAGCTTGAGAATACTGGCCGTGGCTTCGGCCAATCCCTCTACCAGACCCACAATTGCCGGCCCTGCTCCCAGAGTCACAGTCAGGAACAGGGGTAACAACGGCGTAATCATCTCGCTGGCAGTGTCGTTCAGGAATGACACCAGTCCGAGAATAATGACAGTGCGTGGCAAAAAGTGCTTCATGAGATCAGTGTTCCCCGGCAGTGCTACTGAGATGGAGCCCCACTACTCCCGCCGCAATCAACAGGATTGAAGCCACCTTCAACAGGGACACCGGCTCTCGAAACCACATCACACCCACTATCGCTACCAGCACGGTCCCCACGCCAGCCCAGATGGCATAGGCAACACTTACATCTATCCGCTTCAATGCCAGAGTGAGTGCTGCAAGTGAGAAGAAATAAAAGACCACCAGCAGCACAGATGGTAGAGGTCGGGTAAATCCATCGGAAAGTTTCATCGCCGTGGTGCCCGCCACTTCCAGTATAATTGCCGCTATCAAAATCAGCCAACTCTGCATTTTTATATTCCTTCATTCATCTAAAATTAATAATTCTAAYAAAACTTGTTTGTGATCGAGCTACAGACTTCCGTTTTTTCAAAGCTCATGNAAAAACATAACCGACTCGAAGTTGAATATAGTCCTGCCCCGGATTGGGTTCCTTGATACCGCCATTGGAATAATGGGTGTATCGCAGACCAAGCAACCATGCCGTGCCCTGTATCCGATGGAACAAACCAATCGAGTCACCAAATTGAAAAGAGGTCGAAATAACCTTATCGCCAAGATGAACACCGGAAAATATATTTACTCCGATTCCTAATTCAACCCCGGTGTAGCGCGTAAACCACCAACGCGCAAAAGGTGTAATACCAATATGCCGTAGTTCAGGATTATATAGACCAGAAATTGCACGTACTATCCCCAGTGAGTATTCCACACTAAGGTCCAGGATACGGTCTTCAAATTCTTTTTGCCATAAAGCAGAGGTTTGATAACTCAGATCTATGTGCCGATAATTATCATACCCGCCACCAATCAAACTTAACTCTTGCGCCTGCACATAGTCCGCGAAAGACATAACTAACAGAAAATTAAAAACAGCCATGAACCATCGGGGTTTTTTAATCATCTTTCTGTTTTACCCGTTATCGAACAAATGAAAAACCCACCCTTATTTGCGTACCATGATCAATGTTGTAATCGAGCAACGTCTCGCCATACCCGGTAAACAACTGCAAATGTAAAAACCCGCCGGTTCGAGAGAACAGTGCCCGGCGTATCGGATAGGTAAAATCGAACTGTGCACTACCACGCCCGGAAGTCCCCAGGCGTAACTGTGTTGCCAATATAAAACCATCTTCATGGCCATAGCGGAAAACCCAGTCTGCATAACCCCGGTAACTCTGGATATCAGTGTTACCCTCTTTGTTCAAATAAGCATAAACTTTAGGCGCAAAAATTAATGTGCGTTTATCACTAAAAATAGTACGCCAGAAAGGCCGCACAAAGAGTATATTAAGGCTGCGTGAATTCTCACCCTCATTACCATTCGATTCATGTTCGTAACCAGTACGCAACAGTTCCGGTAACAATCCTTTATTACCAGTACGGCCCTGCCAGAAAAAATTGGGGCGATAACTGGTATCATGAAAAGGTGCAGAGTCTTCACCGATATCCCAGAGTGAAGACTGTGTGTAACCGAAATAAAAATCAGATAATACGGGAAGCCACTCGACTGGAAGACTATCTGCATCAAAAAGCCGATATTTAAAGCTTAATTGAAAGCGAGCGGTAGTATCTCTTGTATCACTACTATCCGTCGAGCCACCAACAACAAAGTACATCGACTCGTTAACCGACAATGCCGGCTCATCCACGGCAAGCACGTTAACCTCCTCGTCGGATTCCGTGACCGGCGTCGTTTCCACACGTATCAACTCACTGACACCGGGTTTCGCCACCAGCAGGGCGAGCTGATTTGATTCAACGTCAGTCAGGCTGACTCGAACCAGCCCGGAAAGATTGTTTGGCATAACACCGTGATAGCGCAGTCGAGAAACATCCCCCGACGTCTTCTGCTCGCGGGCTATCAATTTAACCTTATATACTTCATCATCATGCAATATTCTAAGATTGAGTAAACTAGGCCATTGTGACAATGCTGGTGGTTTAACGACTTCGAGAGTGATCGAAGCACCTATGTAAACTACCGCATCAGATGTCGCTATCAACCAGCTCAATACTGGCGTTGTTTTATGCGACGACAATGTGATGGGGTCATTGCTAGCAGAARCAGATGTAGTCGCAGATTCAACAGCGGCACTTCCTGTTGCTGCCTGTACCCGAACACACCAGAGATTGATGGTCAGTATAAGCAAGAATACAGATATTCTCTGTAACTTAAGCTTCATGATCACTTGCAAGAATTGATAGCTGGCTCGTTATCAGGTGTTTTTTTCAGCACAATGCCGCCTTAATCAGACCATCAGACTGATGCTTTTACGAAAACGCATCAGAGAAGCAATAAAAAACACCAGTCCGATAACGGCAAGTGCAAGAAATTGCGGCCAGACTACATCGAAACCTGCTCCCCGGTACAGAATCCCCTGAGCGGCGGCAACGAAATGGGTGGACGGTGCGATCTCCATGATATTCCGTGCCAGCGTGGGCATACTCTCGCGTGGTGTGATCCCACCCGAGAGCATCAGCATCGGTAAGAGCACCAACATCATCAATAAACCAAACTGGGGCATGTTGCGCGCCAGAGTCGCAAGAAAAATGCCCAGCGAGGTTGTGGAAAACAGAAAAAGTGCTGTAAACGCCATGAACAACGGCACAGAGCCCTCAATTGGCACCGCCAGTGCCCCCTGCACGATAAATTGCAAGGAAAACGCTGTTGCCAAAAGCACCACCAGCCCCATGGACCAGACCTTGCCCAGCATGATTTCGCCGGGCGTCACCGGCATCACCAGCAGGTGCTCGATTGTGCCGTGTTCACGCTCGCGGATCAGCGCAGCACCGGCCAGAATGATCGACAGCATAGTGACCATGTTGATGATCTCCATCACCGCACCGAACCAGGACTGAGACAGATTGGGGTTGAAACGCGCCCGCATCGCTAAATCCACCGGCATCGTCACATTGGCCCGGTAACGCTGGACGAAGGCATTGACTTCACCCATCACAATCTGCTGCACATAAGCCGTGCCGGTGAAAGCCTGGGTTATGCGCGTAGCATCAACATTGAGTTGAATGGCGGGCGTGCGTCCGGCCAGCACATCACGCTGAAAATTAGGTGGGATATTGAGTGAAAAGGTGTAGAGCCCCGCATCCAGTCCGGCATCAACTTCGGCCAGTGTCACCCGCACAGGCGGCACGAATTGCGGAGGGAAAAAGGCGGCGCTGATACGCACCGACAACGGTGAGTCGTCCTCATCGACGATGGAAATCGGCACCTTACTGAGAGATTCCGGCATAGCACTGGCGGCCACATAGATCATCACTGTGAATCCCCAAACGATCAGCAGCATCATCATCGGATCCCGAAATAGACTCCAAAGTTCTTTGACACCCAGCCGATAGACATGGGAAGCTCGAATCATGCTCAGCGCTCCTGTTTCTTTAACAAGATGATGGACAGCCCCAGCACTACCAACCCACCCGCCAGCATGGGCAGAAAATAGCTGTGCAGATCAGCCATCCCCAACGCTTTGTTGAATACGCCGCGACTGATGGTGATGTAATAAGTAGTGGGGTTAATCTCACCGATGATGCGGCCAATGCCTTCGAGTGATGAAACCGGGTCGATCATGCCGGCGAACTTGATGGTCGGCAGCATTGAACCCATGGCCGCGAAGAACAGTGCGGCAATCTGACTGCGGGTAAAGATCGAGGCCAACAGGCCAAAGCCTGTAGAGTAAATGACGAAAAACAGGCTCGCCAGCGTGAGTGTAAAAAAACTGCCCTTGACCGGCACGTCGAACAGAATCACGGCAAACAGGCAAAGCACCAGAAAGTTCAGCATCGCCAGCACCAGGTAAGGCAGCTGCTTGCCGAGCATAAACTCGGCACGGGTGACGGGCGTTACGTAGAGGTTTATGATCGATCCCATCTCCTTTTCCCGCACCACTGATAGCGCAGTCAACATTGCCGGAATCATCAGTAACAGCATGGGGATAGTGGCCGGCACCATCGCTGGCAGGCTCTTTACGTCCGGGTTGTAACGGTAGCGTGTCTCAATGGTAGCCGCACCCAGATTCAGATTTTGGCCATAGCGTGTTTTCGCCACATCCATCAGCCAGCTCTGATGCATTCCTCGCACGTAGCCCTGTACGGTTTCGGCGCGCTGCGGCATGGCACCGTCGATCCAGGCACCAATCTCCACTGGCCTGCCACGCCCGGTATCCCGTGCGAAGTTCGGTGGAATCTCGATGGCCAGCGACAACTCGCCGCTGCGCATGCGCCGGTCGAGTTCGGCGTAATCGGCAATCGGTGGACGCTCCACAAAATAGCGTGAGCCCGAAAGATTCAGAGCATAGTTACGGCTAAGTTCGGTCTGATCGCGATCAAGCACTGCATAAGTGAGGTCGTTCACATCCATGGTGATACCATAACCCATGATGAGCATCAGTATCAGGCTACCGAGCGAAGCCATGATTAGTCGCACCGGGTCGCGCCTGAGTTCCAGCGCCTCGCGCTGGCTGTAACTGAAAGCACGGGCGAAACTGAATAGTATGTGTCGGGATGATGTTTTTTTCTGAACCGGCACAGCAATCGGTGGCGGGGTGTCGGACAGCATCTCGCCATCGGGTGGTGCATCGTCCTTCAAGTAGGCGATGAAGGCCTCTTCCAGATTCTGTGAGCCACGCTTTTTCACCACGTTAACCGGTGCATCAGTCACCAGCACCCGTCCGGCATTCATCAGTGCAATGCGATCGCAACGATCAGCCTCGTTCATGAAGTGGGTCGAAATGAATATCGTCACCCTGTCCTTGCGCGACAAGTCAACCAGCAACTGCCAGAAGGCATCGCGCGCCACCGGGTCGACACCCGAGGTCGGCTCATCAAGGATCAGCAGTTCCGGACCATGCACCATGGCCACGGCGAGCGACAGGCGCTGGCGCATGCCCAGCGGCAGTTGCTTGGGTAGCTTACCGGACACACCGTCCAGGCCGAAGCGGCTTAGCAGTTCAGCCACACGAGCGGGAATGGCGGCTTCCGTTACGCTGAACAGCCGCGCATGCAACACCAGGTTCTGCTCGACGCTCAGTTCCGAGTAGAGCGAAAATGCTTGCGACATGTAGCCCACGCGGCGGCGAGTGGCGATGTCCCTGGCGTCTACTTTGTGTCCAAACAAATAACCCTCGCCTTCGGACGGTGGCAGCAGGCCAGTGAGCATCTTCATGGTGGTGGTCTTTCCGCAGCCGTTAGCGCCGATGAAGCCGAAGATCTCACCACGCCGAATCCGAAAGTTCACATGATCGACGGCGGTGAAGTCACCAAAATGCATGGTCAGATCACGCGCCTCGATGGCAACCTGGTCGCCATCGACGAAGGGCGGCACCACCAACTCATGGTGGCCGCGCCGCTTCTCTTCGGGCAGCAGGGCGATGAAGGCCGCTTCCAGCGTTGCGGTACCCGTGCGCTCATGCAGTTCCGCAGGTGTGCCGGTGGCGAGGATCTTCCCGGCATCCATCGCCACCAGCCAGTCAAAGCGTTCGGCCTCCTCCATATAGGCGGTAGAAACCACAACGCTCATCCCCGGCCGCTGTCGGCGAATGCTGTCAATCAGCATCCAGAACTGGTTGCGCGCCAGTGGATCGACCCCGGTAGTCGGTTCGTCCAGGATTAGCAGATCCGGATCATGGATCAGGGCGCAACACAGACCCAGCTTCTGTTTCATGCCACCGGATAGCTTGCCAACCGGCCGGCTCAGAAAAGGATACAAACCGGTTGCCCTGGTCAATTCATCAATACGCCATCGCCGCTCGGTGGCATCATGACCGAAAAGGCGGGCGAAAAACTGTAAGTTTTCTTCCACCGACAATGAAGGGTAGAGGTTTTTCCCCAATCCCTGCGGCATATAGGCAATGGCGGGACAAACCCTGTTGCGGTGCTGCGCTTTTCGCATGTTGCCGCCCAGAACGTCGACCCTGCCCTGTTGCACCGCACGCGCGCCTGAGATCAGCGACAACAGGCTCGACTTGCCGACACCATCCGGGCCAATCAGCCCCACCATGCAGCCCGTCGGAATTTCCAGGTCGAGCGCATCTAGCGCCTGCGTTTTACCATAGCGCAAGCTGACACCCGTAAGGCGGGCGACAGGCTGGTTGCCAGTGCCCCCTGGCTTCATTCAGGCACCCTCACTGTTAGTTCCTTCGGCCACTCGGTCTGGGCATCCAGCTTGAGCCAGGCCACGCCCGGCAACCCGGTTTTGACCTGCTTGATATGTTTTTTCAGCAGCGCTGGATTGATCCGTGCCTTCACACGAAACATCAACTTTTGCCGCTCAACCGCAGTCTCAACCGTCTTCGGTGTAAATTGCGCAACACTGGAAACGTAGGAAACCCTGGCTGGGATGACATAACCCGGCAAGACATCGAGTACGATGCGCGCTTCGCTGTCCAGCGCTACCCTGCCAACGACTGTTTCCGGCAGGAAGAAGGTCATGTAGACATCACTCAAATCCACCATGTTGAGCACCTTTCCACCCGCACCCAGCACCTCGCCAGGCTCGGCGACACGGTATTGCACACGACCATCAAGCGGTGCTTTCAGTTGACTATCGGCTATGTCTACCTCTATACGCTTCATTGTCGCCTTAACCGATTCAACTGTAGCCTCGGCACCTTTTACTTGCGATTTTGCCGCCATAACAGCCGCTTGTGCTGCCTTTACCTGTGCTTTTTCCGCCGTGAGGGTGGCCTCGGCAATACGTACTGCAGCATTGTCATCGTCAAGTTTTTCGAGCGACGCCGATTTCTTTGCCACTAGCTTTTYTGTCCGTAGTTGGTGACGTCTGGCATTATCCAGTTGGCTTTCGCGCTGCACCACTATGGCTTTCGCCGCTGCAACGCTGTTTTTACGTTGTTCAACTTGAGCCACAGCACTGGCAACCGCACTTACTACCTGTTGCAACCGTGCTTTTGCCTCATCCAGTTGCGCATTGAGTACATCAATCTGCATCTGCGCCAGAGCTTGTCCCTTGTTAACGAAGTCACCTTCGCGAGCAAAAATATCGAGCACTCGCCCCGCATGTTTAGTCGCAATATCAATATCAGTGGCTTCAATACGGCCATTGCTGCTAATCAGGCTTTGACTATCTTCCTCTGCTAGCATAGTTATCCAAACCTGCCAGCCGGCAACAACAATTACGACTGTGACAGCGAATATAACCAGCGTTTTCTTTATTAGAACATTCATTATAAGTCCTTACCGTATGTAATATTATAGAAAGGTCCAGCTACATTAGTAACCGTTTTTTTCCTTTATCTATCGAGTATTTCTGATTTTTCCAGCAGCCACCTGTTAATTTCATCGATATCTGACAATGACAGAATTCCAGCAACCTGCTTTAACTTCAAGCTGTCGATTAGATAGGTATAACGCGCTACCGAGTAATCGCGCTGACTTCTAAATAACAGGCGCTGTGACAATAAGACATCGACCGTTGTACGGGTACCTGCATCATAACCAGCGAGGGTTGCGCTCAATGAAGTCTGTGTTGATATAACCGCCTGTTTTCGTGCTTTAACCTGTGCAATATCCGCTTCAAGGCTTAAATATGCACTTCGTGATAAAGCAATCGTGCGACGTTTTTCCTGTTCCTGCAGGGCTTTTGCCTGATCCAGTTGCGACAGTTTCTGGCGCACTGTGGAACTGGTTAAACCACCGCTATAAATAGGCACGTTAAGATTTAACATAACAATTGCATTTGTCGTTTCATTGGCAGGCAGAGGTATGCCTGAAAAAAGGCGGTCTTCGGTATTATCAACACCATAAGAAGCATTCAGGCTGAGTGTCGGATAGTGACCGCCTTTACTGCCATCATAAGCACTTTGTGCAACATCAACAGCATATTTTGCCGATTGCATCGAGAAATTATTCTGTAGTGACTTTTCCTGCCATGCATTGATGTCCATCGGCTCAGGAACCACCAACGGCATGTCTTCACGGGCAATTTTCAGGTTTTCCGGATAAGTGTTAATAATAAATCGCAAAGCTTCACGTTTGTTCGACAGGTCGTTGATAGCTATAATTTCATCCGCTGTTGCAATGTCATAACTTGCCTGCTGCTCTTTGACATCAGTAATAGCGACCAGGCCGACATCAAACCGTTCTTTACTCTGTTGCAACTGTTTACCAATGGCTTTTTTCTCGGCGGTGGCTGTCTCCAGCGTATCGACGGCTGTTAAAACATCAAAATACGCGGTAGCTGCACGAATAATGGTGTCCTGTTTTGCGAGTTCAAGATCAGCTACCGCTTTGGCAACAGTGGCATCACCCTGTGCAAGGTTATCAAAGACGGTTTTATTGTAGATGACCTGATTTAGATTTAACGAGTAGCCGTCACCATTATTATCCGATGATGCAGACACACCAGATATATCATTTTCGGTACGACCGCGCTGCACATAAGCGTTGAATTCAACCTGCGGCAATATCGCAGACGTACTCTGTGTTGACACTTCAGAGACAGCTAAATAATTTGCATAAGCCGCCTGAAATGTCGTGTCATATTGCTGCGCAAGAGTGATGGTCTCTTTTAAATCAAGTGCAAAAGCTGTGTCTGCTGAAGCGAAAAGCAGCAGACTGATWWTMTATMKATNWCAKGMATTTCATTATTTTTTCCTTAGCATCATTCAGTTTATCTGTGACCCATCAGCGACTTACTGACCGTTCGGTTAGCCTCAGATGTTAGCATTAAAGCAAATACATGTCACCTTCGCTCTACTTTGATTTACAGGTAAACAGAGATCGCCCAGCGGGCAAAAGAAGATTCGTTAGTCCACCTCGTACAATGTCAGAAAAGCATCAACAACCCAGTTGACATGGTGTTTGATACTCTGGATATCTCGCTGACAAGGTTCACCATACATCAGGCGTRCGACATCGAGCCCCATTAGCATACCGAGCAGTAACTCAGCACTTTTTTCCGGCTCAGTCAGCTTGAGTAACCCGCGTTGCTGGACATTACGCATCCAGCCTGCCAGTTTAATCATGGTGCGCTGAGGGCCACTGCGATAAATATTTTGCAACACATCATCTGGCAAATCGGGGGTGCTGCTGAGCGCGCGCATAAAATTCTGATATTCCTGACTCATCAGGAAAGTCAACAGATTTACCCCAAAATCAGTCAGCGCAACGTGGATGCCCACACGATTAGCAGGTTCGATAGACAGACTTTCGCCCATCCGATTAGCTTGTTGACGGATGACCGCATCAATTAGCGCCTCCCTGTTGGTATAACGGGAATAGATCGTTACCTTGGATACCTTTGCCAGACGAGCAACCGCTTCTACAGAAAAAGCCGCCGGGCCTTTGCTAAACAAGAGTTCGTGTGCCGCTGCAAAAATAGCTTTATCCTTATTACGATCAAGTGGACGCCCTGCCTGTTCATGTGCCGCCATTTTTTTTACAACCAAATTAGTGTACGATAGCGTTCAATAATACTGCATTCACTAAAAAAGTACATGTCATGTCAAACAAAATAATATTTTCACTATTGATTGTTCTGCTACTTAGCGGGTGCTTCGAAAACGATAGTGGCACTATCGTTCAAAAACAGCCGCCTCTGGTTAGACTTGTGACCATACAAACAGATGGTAAGGTTTTGCACAGTCTTAGCGGAACTATTCGGGCACGATACGAAACACCGATTGCTTTTCAGGTGGGTGGTCGCATTCTTACCCGTGACATCGATGCTGGGCAACATGTGGCATCCGGGCAGCTTCTATTCAGTCTGGATCCACGCGATCTAAATGAAACTGTCAATGCTGCCAGAGCACAACTTGCCTCAGCTGATGCCGCGCTGGCGACAGCACGGAGCGAGCTTGAGCGTCAAAAAAAACTGGTGGCTGAAAACTTAATCAGCCAGTTTGAAATTGAGCGTTTTGAGTTGGCGGAACGTGCAGCTGATAGCCAGCGTGATGCAGCAAAAGCCAGCCTGAAACAGGCGCAAATTGCCCGTGCCTATGCCGAACTACAAACTAAACAGTCCGGCATCTTGATCGAAGTCAGTGGTGAACCCGGTCAAGTCGTCAGTATCGGTCAAACGGTGGCAGTATTGGCACAGGACGGCAAGCGCGATGTAGAAGTGTTTTTACCTGACAGCAGTCGCCCGCCTCACGCGGGTAAAGCGAAGCTGGATGATGGCAATGAAGTGGATCTTGAACTGCGTGAAATCGCCGGTGCGGCCGACCCACTGAGCCGCACCTGGCGTGCACGTTACCGCATTACAAGTATCAATAATAATCTACCGCTGGGGTCTATCGTTCAAGTGCAGCTGTCAAGTGATACAGATGAAAAGGACTTACTGGTGGTGCCACTGGGCGCACTGGATGAACGTGGCGATGGCGCGCGTATCTGGCGTGTGATAGATGGGCATGCCGAACCGGTCTCTATTCAGGTTGTCGGACTAGATGCTGAGCAGGCGCGCATCCGGGCAGAGCTACCAGCAGAGACACGCATTATTGCACTGGGCACCCATTTACTGACGCCGGGTATGGCGGTAAGGACACAGGAGCAATGAGTTTTCCTAATCTTTCTGCTATTGCAGTACGTGAACGTGCAGTCACGTTGTTTTTTATCCTGCTGTCAGTGGCCGCAGGGATCTACGCTTTTTCATCACTCGGGCGCGCCGAGGATCCGGCCTTTACCGTAAGGATTATGGTGGTATCGGTTGTGTGGCCTGGCGCAACACCAGAAGAACTCCAGCAACAGGTGGTCGACCGGCTGGAAAAACGCATTCAGGAAGTCGAATACCTCTATCGCATTGAAACCACTATTCGACCCGGCCGCGCTGATCTTCAGGTCGAATTTCAGGACTACACACCCAGTGATAAAATTCCCGATCTGTTATATCAAGTACGAAAGCGCATGCAGGACGAAGCCCCACGTTTACCCAAAGGGGTAATCGGCCCCATCGTCAATGATGATTTTTCCGATGTTTACTTCTCGCTCATTGCCGTTACCGCACCGGGACTACCAATGCGCGAGCTAACACGAGAAGCTGAAGCTATTCGTGACCGATTGCAACAGGTGAAAGGTGTACACAAGGCACTGCTCTTGGGTGAGCGTAGCGAACGTGTTTTTGTCGAGTTTGATGTGGCACGCCTGACAAATCTGGGGATTTCGCCGCAGCTAATCTTTGATGCCATCGAAGACAATAACCGGCTCATACCAGCGGGTTTTATCGACCTGGCTGGTCCACGGGTGTATTTGCGGGTCGATGCTGACTTATCAGACCCGGAACAACTTGCCGCTGTTCCCATTCGCGTAGGTGATCGCCTGTTACGGTTGTCAGACCTGGCGACCATCCGGCGCGGTTACGAAGATCCGCCAAGTTATCTGGTACGAGCGCACGGTCAGGATGCCATACTGCTTGGCGTCGTTATGCAAAAGGGTGAAAATGGTCTTGCTTTCGGTAAGCGCCTGGGGACATTCATCACCAATGAGCAAGACCGCATGCCACTGGGCATGAATTTATCGCCCCTGACCAATCAAACAGATGCCATCACTGCGGCAGTTAATCTTTTTCAGATAAAGTTTCTGGTCGCCGTAGCCGTGGTCGTATTCGTGAGCATTCTCGCCATCGGCTTAAAGGCGGGGCTAATAGTGGGCATCGCCGTACCACTCACTCTGGGATTGACATTCCTGTTAATGAAAATAACGGGCGTGAATCTTGATCGCATCACGCTAGGGGCGCTCATTATCGCTCTGGGTCTACTGGTCGACGATGCCATCATTGCTATCGAAATGATGATCGTAAAGATGGAAGAAGGTTGGGATCGGGTGCGCGCCGCCAGCCACGCCTGGAATGTCACTGCCGCGCCCATGCTGTTCGGCACCCTGGTTACTGTGGCAGGTTTTGTCCCTATTGGTTTTGCTCAGTCAGGTGTGGGGGAATACGCCGGCAATATCTTTTGGGTACTTGCTTACGCGCTAATAATTTCCTGGCTGGTAGCAGTAATTTTCACGCCTTATCTTGGCGTGAAGATGCTTCCCGATTTCAAGGCCCATACACATGTGGATAGCTCAGGCAACACTTTGTACCAGACACCTCTCTATCAAAAGTTACGTTCACTTATTACCAACTGCGTACGTTATCGTAAAACGGTGGTAGCCATCACTATAGGCCTGCTGATATTAGCTATCGTCGGTATGGCGACACTGGTACAAAAGCAGTTTTTCCCCAGCTCCGACCGGCCCGAAGTGCTGGTCGACATTTACCTTCCTCAAGGCAGCGCTATAACAACAACCGATGCCACAACCAGAAAAATCGAAAACATTCTGACTAAAATGCCGGAGGTAAAAACTCTGTCAGCCTATGTAGGAGCGGGGGCACCGCGTTTTTTCATATCCGCAAACCCGGAGCAACCCGACCCGGCTTTTGCCAAAATTATTGCCATCGGTAAGAATGAGGAGGCACGCAATAAAATCATGGCTGAATTACAGCGCCATATTGATGATGGACAATTCCCGGAAGCTCGGGTACGTGTCACCCGGCTGCTTTTTGGGCCACCCGTCATCTGGCCTGTAAGTTACCGAGTCATCGGTGCCGACCCGATAAAGTTACGTAAGATCGCACATAAGGTGCGAGAAGTAATGGCCGCCCACCCAAACACAGTCGATGCACATCTGGAATGGGATGAACGCGTCCCGGTACTACATCTGGTAATGGATAGTGAGCGTCTGCGTTTGATGGGACTTACCCCGCGTGATGTCGCACAACAGCTACAGTTTCAGCTTGATGGCGTGCCGGTCACCGAAGTGCGTCAGGATATCCGTACCGTAGAGGTCCGTGCGCGCGGTCTGCGAGCCACCAACCCTCTGCCAGAAAACATCGAGATCAAAACACAGGATGGACACATTATCCCACTCACACAACTCGGCACCTTAGAAGTGAACTATGAAGAACCGGTAATCAAGCGCTACAATCGTGAACGCTCCCTTGCGGTGAATGCGGACGTCCAGGGCGCACAGCCCCCCGACGTGACCATGGCTATCTGGAAACAGCTAGAATCGGTACGCGACCAACTACCCCAGGGTTACCGCATAGACATCGGTGGTTCAATTGAACAATCTGACAAAGCGGATGCTTCTATTCAAAAGCTGCAGCCATTGATGGTAGCACTCATGCTTATTTTCATAATGCTACAGATGCGCTCCTTCTCCGGAACCTTTATGGTAGTAGCCACAGCCCCGCTGGGACTCATAGGCGCTGTTATTGCCTTGCTACTCTTCAATCAACCCTTTGGTTTCGTCGCGTTGCTGGGGCTTATCGGCCTGGCAGGCATCCTGATGCGCAACACAATGATTCTGACTCAGCAGGTGCAAGATAATTTTGAAGAAGGTATGGAACCCTGGTCAGCCGTGGTTGAAGCCGCTGTACGACGAGCGCGTCCTGTGATACTGACTGCACTTGCTGCCGTGTTTGCCTTTGTACCGCTCACTCATGACAGTTTCTGGGGACCGTTGGCCTATGTGCTCATCGGCGGTGTAGCTGTGGGCACGGTGATCACGTTACTATTCGTGCCTGCGCTTTATGCGCTGTGGTTCAAGTTAGGTAAAACCCGAATTGATGAGGCATAAATTATCGCCGCGCTAAAGCTATAAGTCTGTACAGAAATACCGCTTTCACTCAACTTTTTCTTTACCTGTTTTTGTTAAATGTTTTTTCACGAATTAATAGAGGTGCCCTAAAGAAGATAACCACTGAGATAAACTTAAGGCTACCGAAATAGATGCATCATTGAGTGCACTGACTCCACCGTTAACATCAAACGTCTTTGCGCTGGCCTTATACACAAATTCTTTAGCAGCTACAACCTCACCACTTACAGAGTCTATCAAATAAAATTCAATTCTCACTCTACCGTCTGAGCTTCCATCAGGATTAATATGATGATGAAATGCCAATAACGTACTTTCCAGCAAGAGGTCAGCCCTGCCTTTTGAGTGTGATGGCAACACCGATTTAAAGACCGAATTTTTACTGATACAAGAGATAAACAAGTTAGTCAGCATTTTGTTTGGTGTATCACTCCATTTGCTGTGCGCATACGGATATTGTTCAAACTCGTTTTCTTGATAGAGAATATGCCGGCTCATTATTGCGGCTGTACTTTTTGGCTTTGACACCTTGAGAACCTTTGAGATTTTAGTGTTTTTCTCCGAAGGTGTTGCCACCTCGCAAGAAACATCAATCGTATATAAATTAATTGCAGGAACCGAGTTTGTAACACACCCTGCAACTATCGTGGACAGAATAAATATTATTAAAAATACACGTCTACTCTTCATTTGCTGCTTCCCCTGGCCCTAGCTTTGGCGTTGTCTGTTTAAGAAAAAGGTCACGCGGATTTCTTTGTAAAGATAAAACGACCTCTTCTAGTTCAGCTGCCAACGCTTTTAATTCATCTAATAGTTCATTTGTCTGTTCAAATGTAGGTGAACTCATCTCCTTGATATTATAATCACCTCTCTGAAGACTCTTTTCAATATCACTTGCTACAAATTTCACTTCATCGGCAGCATCAGCCACTTTATCGAATGACGATATAACTTTAGCCTCCATAACGATACCTCTTACTAGCAGTGTATCTATATCATCTTTGTAGTTTTTTACGTACAGAGAAATCTCTTTTATATTATCGATTGATTCACGGATATTTGTTAAATTTTCTTCATTTAACAAAACATTTATCTTGCCAAGCGCAAGTGATAATTTTTGCGCAATGTCAGGTAAGGATTCGTTTAGCCTGGTATAAATTGATGGTGCCGATTTAATGATTGATATCTCACCGTCTTGCGATTTTAAAAGCGGTGATGTTTTACTTCCGCCTTCTATCTCGATGAAGGCAAGACCAGTAAGGCCGTAGAATTTCAGTATGATAAACATATCCTCTTTGATTGGCGTTTCTTTTTTAACTCTGAGTAAGAGTTCTACCTCTTCACTATTTTCAGGGTTTATTCTTATGTTCTTCACTATGCCCACGTCAACACCTCGATACTTTACTGAAGCATCGAGACTCAAACCCGAGACGGATTCTTTCATATACGTCATATAGTATTTAAAATCCTCCTGCGTACCGTATTTTTCCAGCCAAAACACAAACCCTGCAAGCCCTATACTAAACAAAACGACAAATATACCAACAATAATATAATTTACACGGCTCTCCATTTTACATCCTGCCTCTTATCGAGCCTCTGGCCCCTTTGAAGAATCCCTCAATAACGGGATGGTTTATTTTTATTACTTCATCAAGTGTTCCTTGTGCAACAATTTTATGATCACCTAAAACGCAAAATCGATCAACAATATTCCAGATAGAGTCAAGATCATGCGTAACCATAACCACGGTAAAACCTAAAAGATCTCTCAGGCCGAGTATCAATTGATCAAACTCCTCCGCACCTACCGGATCCAGGCCTGACGTAGGTTCATCCAGGAAAAGGATCTTCGGATCCATCGCCAGCGCTCTTGCTAGCGATGCCCGCTTAACCATCCCTCCACTCAATTCTGCCGGATAGAGTTTTGCTGCGTACCTGGGAAGCCCTACCATGTTTATTTTGGCTCTGACTATTACGTCGATGAAGTCTTTAGTAAGGTCAGTATGCTCCTTAAGCGCGATGCCAATATTTTCAGCCACCGTTAATGATGAAAAAAGAGCGCCTGACTGAAAAAGAACACCCCACTTTTGTTTCAGCTCTTCTGCTTCTATTAAACTTATATTTAACACGTCCTTACCAAGCACCTGAATACTTCCGCTTTGTGGACGAAGAAGCATAATCATCTCTTTAAGAAGAGATGATTTACCTGATCCGCTACCGCCGAGTAAGCCATAAATCTCAGCTTCATTTATAGTAAGACTCACACGATCATGCACCAGGTTGTCACCAAACCTTGTTACGATATCTTTCATATTGATAACAATATTTTTCAAATACCTAACTCCGTTAAAAAGACGGAGAATACAGCATCACATGCGATGACCAGAAAAATAGCGTTGACCACACTGATCGTAGTATATCGACCAATACTCTCTGTACTGTATGAGACCTGAAACCCACGGAAACACCCGACAGTTGCAATTAAAAAAGCAAAAAACGGCGCCTTGATTATTCCGACCCATAGATGTTTGGTTTCCAGCACGTTCTGTAATCGATTAATGAATTCTGCATATGAAAGGTTCAACTTTATTTCTGCTATAAACATACCGCCACAAATTCCAAAGATATCCGCAAAAAATATCATCAACGGCATCGCTATCATCAAGGCGATAATTCTGGGTAAAACCAAAAATCGAAAGGGATCAAAACTCATTGTTTTCATCGCATCGATCTCTTCGGTTATTTTCATAACACCGATTTGTGCCGTGTAGGATGACCCACTTCTTCCTGCCACCACGATGGCCGTAATCAAGGGAGCAAGTTCCCTTGTTACAGAAATCGCTATCATATCGACAATAAAAAGGTTCGCTCCAAATTTTTCCAGTTGAACTGCGCTCTGATAGGCTATAACGACACCGATCAAAAAAGAAGTTACCGCCACTATGGGCAACGCCCTGACACCAGCTTCTTCAATATTTTTTATGATTGCTTTGAACCTGATCGATGATGGGTGCAGGATGTAATGACCAAGAGAGGCGATGCTCTCGCCTAGAAATGCTATGAACTGCACGATGTCACGAAGCACTGACACAGTATTTTTACCAACGGTTTTAAGTATGTTGAGAAAAAAATATCTTTTAGTTATCGATGTGTCAGCACTTTCCTCTTCGCCTCGAAACATCGCTAACATTTTTTCCTGTGAGTTACTGACACCACTTATGTTTACATTATTACTATTAACTTTAAATATTTTTACAGTATGTAAAAGCAGAATTATGCCGGCACTATCAAATTCATCTACAGCCGAAATATCGAAGTTTATGTTGCTTTTTTTATCTGTTGTTTGAAAAATAGATTGAAGGACTGATGTAATCTCAGTAATATTTTTAAGCGTCCATGCGCCATTACATCTAAGCAAAGAGGTATTATCTTCTTTCTCTACTATGACTACTGATTTGTTAGCGTTATTTCTCATAATGATTCGACTAGAATACCCCGGGAAATTATTTAGCTAAAATCAAAACCTCTTCCAGCCATTATGAATCCCACTGTGGTATATGGGTAGAATTCATCGCAAGATGAGCAAAGCTTATGTGATCATCTATTAATTCATGATTTCTTTCGTTGATTTATTCTTCTGTTTTTTATCGCTCCAATGCTGTAAATGTATCAGCCCATTCTCAACCAGTGAATAAACCGCAGGCACAACGATCAGCGTTAACAGGGTTGAACTAACCATACCGCCGATAACCGCCACCGCCAACGGGGCATTCGTGTCAGAACCGGCACCGGTACCCATGGCCGCAGGTAACATGGAAATGATGACGGTTAGTGATGTCATCAATACCGGGCGCATTCGGATCGGGCAGGCTTCGAGCAGCGCTTCGTTGATGCCTTTGCCCTGTTTACGTAACTGGTTGGTCAGATCAATCAGTAAGATGGAATTTTTGGCGACAAGACCAACCAGTAATACCATGCCGATCATCGAATAAATATTCAGCGAATAACCCATCAGCCATAAACCAAAAACACCGCCGACAATCGCCAGTGGTTGAGCGGTCATCACGATCAATGGCTGGATAAAAGAATTAAACTGGCTGGCCAGTGTCATGTATACCAGTATCAGGCCAGTGGCAAAGGCGAACAGGATGTAACCCACGGTTTTTTTAAACTCTTTGGCACGACCGATAAGTTCGATCTGATAACCGGTGGGCATGAATTTTTTAGCTTCATTAATCACAATCTCGGCGGCATCACCTTCCGGGATGGTTGGCGTGGCATAAAATGTAGCCGCATACTGTAATTTATAACGTCCGATGGTGGCCGCGCCCAGTTTCGACTCCAGATGAGCAACAGTATCCAGCCTGACCATGTCGCCACTACGGTTTCGTAAAAAGATGCGGTACAGGTCTTCAGGATGTTTGAGCAAGGTTGATGATTGCAGCCGGATGTTATAACGCTCGCCATCACCGGGATCATCGTTATACTTCGCCACATCCAGACCACCGACCAGCACTCTCAGCGTATTGCCGATAGTCAGGGTATCGAGCCCCACATTACGCGCTTTTTCTCTGTCCAGCTTCAGTGTTACCTGCGGCATATCCAGCTGCAGGTTGGTATCCAGGTTGCCGATTACCGGAATGGTTTGCAGGCGCTCTGTCAGTTCTTGTGAAAGTGCCGCCACTTTGTTCAGGTTGGGGCCCTTCAACACAAACTGCAGTGGCTCACCACGCTGACCACCAATAATAGATACCGGGGAGGCGAAGGCTTTCACCCCGGGAATCCGGGATAGCTCGCTGCGCACTTYCTCAAGAATGACTTTTTGGTGCATAGCGCGTTGTTCTCTTGGAATAAGGCTGACATAAATCTGCCCCTGATTGACCTGACCTCGATCACCTGTGCCAATCGTACTGAACAGGCCCTGGATTTCATCATGCTGTTTGAGCATGGTTTCTACCCGTTGCAGTCGATCGATGGTGTAATCGATACTGGAACCCAGCGGGGTTTTGATTGATACGATAAAACGTCCCTGATCCTCATCGGGCATGAAGCCCTTACCCAACTGCCCCATAAACCAGCCACTGCTGTACACAACCAGTGCAGCCATAAGCACGATTAAAAAGCGGCGCTTGACGGCAAACGAAAGCATTGAGCGATAACCGTTATCCAGCCCCTGAAAGGCAGATTCCATAAATCGGTAGATTGCGCCATGCTTTTTAACCACGCGCAGATATCGTGCGCATAACATCGGTGTTAGCGTCAACGAAACAAACAGGGAGATAATGACACCGATCACCACCACGACGGCGAATGAACCGATAAAGCGGCCGATGATGCCTTCCATAAAAACCACGGCGCCAAACAGTGAGATCAGAGTCAGGGTCGAAGCAAGGACGGCAAACATCACCTGCGCGGTGCCTTTGTCAGCAATTTCATCATGCGGCGCATCCGGGTTTTCTTCCATGTGCCGGAAAATATTTTCCAGCACAACAATGGCATCATCGACCACCACGCCAATCAACAACAAAAGCCCGAGCATGGTCATGGTATTGAAGGTATAACCGGCAAAATAGATACCGGCAATCGCGCCCAGTAAAGAGACCGGAATGGCAGTGGCAACGATCAACGTGGAACGAGCATTAAGCAAAAATAACCAGACCACCAGCGCTGCCAGTACGGTGCCTTCCACCAGATGTGACTGCAAACCTTCCACAATGGCGGTAATCAGACTGGCATCATCCACCACGGTTTGCAGTGTCATGGAAGGTGGCAACTGTGGTAAAATCTCATTTTGCAGCCGTTGCCTGGCTTCTTCTATGATAGCCACCGTGTTACTGCCCGAAATTTTTACCAGCCCCAGGCCGACTGTCGGTTTTCCGTTATAACTAGCAAAACGACGAAAATCTTCCAGGCCATCTTCAATCGTCGCTATATCACCGAGAGATACCGGTAACTGCTCCTTATAGGCAACAATAAGGCGACCGATAGCCTCTACGCTATGTCCTTCCATATCCAGTTTAAGCTGGTGCTCTTTGTGAACACCGGTGATAAAACCGCCGGGCAGCTTGATATGCTCCATACCAAAAGCGCGTATAACGTCATCGACACTGACATTGAATGCTGTCATTTTAGAGATGTCCAGATTTACCCGGATAGTACGCTCACGTTCACCGGCGATCACCACATCACCTACACCACTGATGGTCTCAAGACGTTTTTTTATGGTGTTTTTTGCATAGACATTGAGCTGTTGCAGGGTATTATTACCCTGTAGTGCCAGCCACATCACCGGCTGCGAACCAGCTTCGACCTTTTTGAGTACCGGCGTTTCTGCATCCGTCGGCAGTGACTTCAACACCTCATTGAGTTTTGCCTGCACTTCATTAAATGCAGTATCGATATTCTTGGATAATTCAAACTGAATCATTACCACAGACACGCCCGCCAGCGAGGTGGATTGAATGCTCTCGATACCCGACACGGCATTCACCGCTGATTCAACGATATTAGTCACCGATGCATCGATAATATCCGGGTCGGCGCCAGGTAAAACCGTTGCGATTGACAGCATTGGGAAATCAATTTGCGGCAGACGATCAACACCGATACGCTGGTAACTGATAACACCGAACAACACCAGCACCAGACTGAGCATCCAGGTCAGCACATGTTGCCGGATCGATAATCGGGGTAAATTCATTGTGCATTACCCGGTTGCGCCATATCTGGCATTTCTGCATGTTGAGACTCAAGGCTCTGAACCTGAACTACAACGCCATCCGTTAAATACGCCGCGCCATCCAGCGCCAGTTGATCGCCCGGTTGCAGTCCGGAGAGAATTTCGACAATATCATCCTGATGGATGCCGGTAGTGACCGGCACTTCCTGCGCTTTGCCATCAACAATCCGGTACACGACCAGACCGCCCGGACGACGGATAATGCTGGCCTGATTAACAACTAGCGCATTTTCATGCAAGGCAATACGCACCTTGCCGGTCACGCTGGCACCGGGTTGCCAGTCACCCGGATTATCCAGATCAATGATAACGCTAATCGCGCGGTTGCTACGCGTGATCTCAGGACGAAGACTGGTAATATGACTGTCCACCTGACGGTCAGGTGCCACCGCTGAATTTAGGCTTACCGGCAATCCAGTTTGTAACTGGGAACCGAGAGACTCGGGGAAAGGCAGCCAGACGCGCAAATGATTCCGTGTGGTAAGGTGAAACAAGGGGGTACCCGCTTTCACGTAATCACCTTCCGAGATTTTTCGCTGATCCACTTTGCCGTTGATCGGGCTGACAATCTGGCTTTTGATACGGTTTCGTTCTGCTTGTTGCAGCCGCACTTTTGCGCCAAGCAATTGTGCTTTCAATGCACCTAATTGTGCCTGCGCCTCATCCAGTGATGACTGGTTCGCCGATTTTTTAGTGACCAGTGTCTTCAGTCGTTTGACCTGTAATTTTTGAGCAACGATCAACGATTTCAGGCGATCAATGTCAGTACTAACCAGTTTTTTCGCCAGCTCATAATCAACCGGGTCAATCTTTGCCAACACCTGGCCGACCACCACATCCTGGCCGACATCCGCCGAAACAGCAATAATACGTCCGCCGACTTCAGCCGCGATCATCGGCGAACTTATCGCTTCTATCTGTCCCTCAGAAAATTGCCAGAGTTCAAGGTCTCGGGTGCTAACAGTCGTCACGGTTACTGGCACCGCCCGATGTTTCACGCCCGCCAGGTAGTTTTCGCCTGTATCAGCCGTGTCAGAATTGTTGATATTGGTTTCTTCGGCCGCAAAAAGACCGCCAGAGACCATCAGGCACAGCAGTGATATTCTTGTTAATTTTTTTAGCATGATAAATCTCATAATCAGGACACCTTCTCAAAACCACGTGCCAGCAGGTCAAATACTGCCGTACTATATTGCTCAGGCGATTTTGCGAAATTGACATCTGGCAAATGTTTTAAAACATCACGCGTTTCAAAGAAAAAGACATTCGCTCCAATCAGCAAAAATGCCAGCAGAGAAGCATCGACTTCACTTTTGATGATTTCATGTGACTGCGCTTCACGTACCAGTGAAACAACCCGGGAGAACGTTTCAGCAAAGACTTCTTCCGCAAGCCGCTTACCTCGTTGCTCACCGTTCATCATCAGTTCCCACTGAATCAAACGTGTCGAGCGTGGTTGCGCCAACAATGCCTGCAGATGACCAGAAAAGAAGTTATTGATCCGGGCGAGTGGATCATCTGGTAATAATTCTGGTGCCGCATCAAGTGCCTGTGCCGAGCGATTACAGGCAATTTTTAGCACTTCGAGAAACAGGCCGTCCTTAGATTGAAAGTGATGAAATATATTCGCTTTACTCACACCCGCCTGTTTTGCAATATCATTAATAGAAACGGCATCAAAACCCTTCGTTGCGAAAAGTTCTTCAGCCTCTCTGAGTATCGATAACGCGCCTTTGCTTAAGGTATTATCAGCGTTGGTGTTCAACTTGATTTTTGGCATTTTCTATCCCGCGACTAACCGTTCGGTCAGTAAAATACTAACATTCAGTTAACGTGGATACAAGTGCTGTCTAAAGGTAAAAAAACTACTTATTTTTCATCATACGTCGGTAAAGCAACGGTACAATGATAACGACAAGAAGTGCTGATGTTATCGCACCAAAAATAAGTGCCAGTGCCAGCCCACCAAATACTGCATCAGGCACCATAATGGCGGTACCCAGTGCAATGGCCAGTGTGGTTAGCAATATTGGCCTTAATCGAATGGCGCCCGCTTCACGTACGGCATCGTCGAGGTTATAGCCCTGCTTCTGGTAATCCTGAATAAAATCGATAATCAGTAACGAATTGCGCACCACAACACCTGCCAGCGCAATCACGCCGATCATTGACGCGGCTGAAAAACTCACACCAAAAGCCCAGTGCGCCGGAAAAACGCCGATCAGCGCCAGTGGCACCGCCGTCATTGCCAGCAAAGGCAGGCTAAACGAACGGTAGTAACCGACAAGTAACAGGTAGATAGCCAGTAGCGCCATGCCCAGTGCCAGGCCCATGTCACGAAATGCATCCAGGGTCAGACGTAATTCACCTTCCCATAGCAGTTTATATCCATCGAGTCCGTTGGTTCGCACCGGTAGAAAATTCAGGTTAGCCGTTTTTAGATACTGGCCGGTTGGTAGCTCTGCGTTATCCAGTTTGCGATCGAGATCCAGCACGGCATATACCGGGGCGCTGTAAGACAGTTCGCCACCGACATACTGCACGCGTTCCGAGTTTTTATGATGGATTGGCTTTGACTGTTTTGCCTGTTCAACCGTTATCAGTTCTGATAGAGGAATATTTTTACCCGCTGCATTGCTAACAAATGCACGCTCTAGCATCATCGGATCAATCCGATGTTCACGTGGTATATGCAGTCGAACCGGCACCGGTGATCTTTCGCCTTCAGGGTGGGCATAACCCAGGACTTCACCGCGAATCAATTGTCCGAGTACGCGTGACACCGTTGCCGGTTCAAGCCCCGCCAGTGCGATCTTGTCTCGCTGTAGCTGAAAACGGTATTCGGTGACATCCGTCGGGATACTTGTTTGCACCTCAACCATGTCATAGGTATCAACAAATTCGGCCTCAATATTTTTTGTCAGCTGATCTAACACGTCAAGATCAGGGCCATAGACTTCAGCCAGTATGGTCGCTCTAACAGGCGGCCCCGGCGGGTCTTCGATCAGTTGAAAAACACCACCGGGGTATGACGCGGCTATTTTTTCAATTTGAGGTCGTAAACTGCGAACCAGATCTATCGAGCTTTCACTGCGTTCGAACTTGTTGCTCAGCTTGACACGAATATCGGCAAACTGAGGTCCGACCTGTTTGCCGCTGCCACGCAGTTGCCCGTTAAAATCGATGATCGAAGGAATGCCGACATAGGTTTGATAGCTGGAGACAATCGGCTGCTGGCGCAACAGTTCACCGATCTGCCTGCTGGCACGGTCGGTTACTTCCAGCGGCGTGTTTTCAGGTAGGTGAAGATGAATCAGAAAGGTGTTTTTATCATCTCTCGGCAAAAAAGCTAACGGCACCCCGAGCGGTGATACCGCACCGGTAATTCCCTGAGGCCGGATAAACTGCCATGCGGGCTGTAAAAATGACAATACCAGCAACAGCGCAACCCCCAGATAAAACAGCCTGCGTAATTTACGTTGTTGCAGTAATGGCGTGATGAGTTTACGATAATAATCCTGCATGCGACGAGGCTCTTTGCCGCGCAGATGTTCATCTTTATGTGGTCCTGAATGGCCGATGGATGTCAGCATCCAGCGCCGTGCTAACCAGGGTGTTACCGAATAAGCGATGATCAATGAAGCGATCATAGCCACCGGCAGATTAAAAGCAACCGGATAAAAATATTCCCCCAGCATACCCGTGACTAAATGCAACGACAGAAACACGGTAACAACGGTAAACGTTGCCAGCGTGGTCGGATTGCCGATCTCAGCGGTAGCGAGAATCGTCGCTTTTGCTTTGCTTTCCCGGTCTGCATCAGGGGGTAATTCATCAAAGTGGCGATGAATGTTTTCGATCACGACAATCGCATCATCCACCAGCATGCCGAGGCCGAGAATCAATGCATAAAGTGTTATGCGGTTCAATGTAGGACCCGCCATCAAATCGGCACCGATGACCACAGAAAAAACCAACGGGATGGTGATGGAGACAATCAGCGCGGCTCGCCTTCCCAGAAAAAGTAACAGAATAACCGCAACCGCAGCGATAGCGATGAACAGATGTTCCACCAGTTGCGTCACGGTCATATCGGCCTTGATACCGTCATCACGCGTTATAACAACATTGACCTCGGGCGGCAGAAAACCCTGCTGCATCTGAGCAACACGCCGGGCCAGTTCAGCGGTTAGATCAACCGCATTAAAGCCGGTACGTTTGGCGATTGCCAGCGTTGCAGCGGCCATCTCAGGCTCATTTGTGATTGATGTATTCTGCGATGTTTTCCGGGGTGCTTCGGGTGGCGAACGAGGGTCAGCCAGACCAAATGCAAATCGTGTCATCTGCGTTGTTTCGCGTGGCGGACCATCAATCACCGTTGCCAGATCAGAAAGACGAATCACCTGCTTGCCATCGCTGTGGACAACAATATGACCGATCTGTTCTGCGGTTTTAAGTGACGCATCGACCCGCAATGACCGGTTTTCCTGCTGATAAACACGCATACCCAGTGATTTATCGATATCAGCATTTCGGATAGCTGACGCTAGCTGATCGATACTCACGCCATAAGCCAGCAGGCGCTCCGGTTGTGTCTCAATGCGTATTTCACGTGACAAACCGCCCGTCACATAACCAATGCCAGCGCCTTTGACACCACGTAAACGCTCAAGCATTCGCTCAGCCATTCGTCGTAGCGCATGATCCGTATAATGTTGCGATGAGAGTGTTACCGTAAAAACCGGCACATCATCAATATCAATGGCCTGARTAGACGGCTCGCCGGCACCAGGCGGCAGTCGATGTTTGTTGCGCAATACATGGTCGTAAAGACGAACCATCGCATTGTCCTTATCTTCGCCCACCTCAAACTCAAGCACAACACTGGCAAGGCCTTCGAGCGCCGTTCCATAAACATGTTTAACGCCATTGATCGACGCGAGATCCGCTTCCAGTGGCGATAACAACAGGTGCTCAACTTCTAGCGGTGATGCCCCTGCCAGTGTTACTGTTACCTCTGCCCCGGGGACGATAATTTGTGGATTTTCTTCTCTCGGGGTTAGCAATAGACCAATGATGCCAAAACACAACATGGCCAGCATCATCAAAACAGTGAGCTTAGATTCTACAAAGTAGCGGGCAACCGCGCCCGGTAAATTAATGTCGGATAAATTCTGCTTTTCTGGATTCACGCTACATTCACCTGACCCTGTCGCCATCGCGAAGCAGGACAGAGGGTTTGTCCACAACGTCTGTATCAATGCCCGGACCCGCCAGGACTTCACGCACGGCTTTTGAGTTAGCCAGTTGCCATGTTTTTCCTAAACGAATACTTTGGAAGGATATCTTGTTCGACATATCTTTAACAAACACACCAACAACACCTGCACGCTCGGTAATTGCTGAAACCGGCATAACAATGATATTTTCATTACCCAGAACAAATTGCGCCTGGCCAAATTGACCGGGGGTCAGGTTTTCATCAACCGGCAATAACAGCCTGACTTTGTAACGCCGCGTCACCTCATCGACTGCTCGTACAATGCGGCTAACCTCAGCTGTTAACAATTCATCACGAAATTCTACTTTCACATTAACATGCTGACCAACCGATACGCTGCTGATACTGGTTGATGGTAGATAGACTTCAAGCTCCATGTCGCCAAGCACATCAAGTTGTAAAATTGGCTCACCCGCCGCCGCAAGATCACCGGGATCGCGTAAGCGCTCACGAACCTGTGCATGGACCGGGCTTATAATGTGCGAATAACGCCGGTCCTGCCTTTTTGCAACAAGCTCGGCCTCAGCTGTTGCAAGCGTTGCGATAGTTTGTGCCTGGCGAACCTCGGCATTGCGCAAATCGTCTTCCGCCATGGTTTTTGACTTCACCAGTTTTTTGATACGTTTTACATCATCTTTGGCATCCAGAAGATCAGCTTTAGCTGCCAGTACCGCCGCCTCCGCACCCTTGATTGCCGCTTCGATCTGGGCATTATCAATTTCAACCAAGGTATCGCCCGGCTTCACAATATCACCTTCATCGACGGTAATTTTTTCAATAAAACCGGTAATACGTGAAGCAACCTTAAGCCGCTCTTTTGAAACCACAGTGCCAGGAACAGGCAAGATGACAGGCAGTGCTTGTTGCTCAATCTTACTTATCACAACGTCATGAACAAGCTGATTGTTATCCGATTGCTCGGGTGACTCACCCGTTTCACATGCCGAAAGTCCGAATATTACTGCAATAAAAAACAGCATTATTCGTCCGTTGCATTGACAACGTGACCAGCCAGATAAAATCGAAGGTGCAATCATTTGCCAAACTCTCCCGTCAGTAGACCTATCACATGCCGCGCAATTACTTTCGGATCATTATGTTTTTTTAAACCACCCGGAAGATAACGTCTGATTGATTCAGTTTCAAAATGAAAAAGGATGAGTCCCGCCATCGAAATAGCTAGAAGATGTGCGTCACAGTTCAGTGCCATTTCTTGCGCCAATTGTTTTATTGACTTGAATGGTTCGATAAAAACGTTTTCTGCCAGCAACTTCAACCGCTGTTCATCACCATCCAGTAACTCACGGTGAAGCAGTGCTCGAAAATCCGGATCACTTGCCATCTGTTTGGTAAAGTTGGCTACAAACCGTTCAAGCCTTTGCTCCGGTGTTCCCGTATTATCAAGAGCCGATTGAATGCCTGTCGCTTTATCTGAAAATGCATACTCCATTGTTGCAAGATACAAACTTTGTTTGTCTTGATAATGGTGATACAACGCCGCGCCACTGATACCAACAGCGCTAGCAATATTACGCATCGAAACACCTGAATAACCTGCACGCGCAAACAGCGGCAGAGATTTTTCAAGAATAAGCAGCGCTGTATCCAAGTTTGTTTTTAGTTTTTTATTTACCACTTAATACCGCCTTAACGAACGTTAAGTAAGATAATAGGTTAACATTATGCCCATGTCAAACTTTGTAAATTAAACGTAGTTATGGCAACAAGTGGATTATATTTACCTAAAAAACACTATTTTGAATGTCTCCTTTGTGCAGATCTTCCTTTTTTTAGGCATTTCCCGCCAATGTCCCTTATGTGGTGTTCTGGATCATACAAAAGTTACACTATGCCAGCCCGATATGGTCGAATTTACCCTATCACCCATTTTATATGAGTGTCTGCTATACCGGTTATATCGACCTTTCACCTACTTAGACTGTCAGTCTTTGCTCTAAATGAAAACCTAAATGTCAGGCCAAGTCTAAGTCACTATAGATTATCTCATTTATTTTTAACTCTCCTACTACCATAGTTACCAATTTTCTTTGCGCCACCACCTACAACTGAGCCTGTAGCACCTGATGCGGCGCCTCCACCAACGCCTCCGCCGCCCATGCTTCTAACCATGCCAGCACCCGAAAAGGCGAGAACAGTCAACCAAATCGACGGCAATATAATCGTCGCCCCCGCACTTAGTGTCTTAATTAGTGGCCCGTTAATTAGCGTATCGACAAATCCAGCCTCAGAATAATAGAGATCTAAAATTTTGTTATCGAACCAGTAGACAGCCGCCCAAATAGCGTTGATAAATTCAAAAGCAAAATAAGCTAATGCTAAAGCGATAAAGGCACTCAGTTGATACCGTCCTAAAACAAGGACAAAGGGTGCCGCCATAATAATGATCATTTGTATCATTGCAATGACCATTGGACCGGCTGTTTTCATCACTTGTGCGATGGTTTCCGCTTTAAGTGCTTCTTCCGTTGAATTCAACCAACCAACGCCTGCAAAAATTGAGTTTAATGCACTTGACCATGGTGAATCTGTAGCATCGAAGTTATTTGAAAGATCAACATCGGTCTTAGAGCTTAGATTTGCTTCATTTGCTTGTAGTATYAACTTAAGGATTAAGTCTTCTTTTACATCATCAGCAACCGCGCCAACGGTGATGACTTCAGAACCCCATAACTTCCATGCGTCTAGAACACTRCCTTCTGCATCATCTGGWATATATTCAAGTAAGATTTGTCTTAATCCCTTCGCTGGGGCAGCAACACCMGCACCCGTTTCACCTAACCACACTTCACTACAATACGGATTAGCACCTGAATTAGTCGCATTATCTGATTGTCTGAAAGTCACCTGTCTTGTAAAGCCATATTGATCCTGCTGGCTCATGTAAGCAGATTCATGATTATAATACTCGTTAGCTGATGTCAGAAAGACTCTTGATCCTATCCAGTCGATATCATCAACAGGAAAGACAGGCGTTGCTAATGGCGTCGGATTTATTTCATAGCGTTGTAATGCTTTTTTGTAACATACAGAATAAAAATCTCCGAGTCTTTCTCTTATTGCATCATCGGTGATTTTAATTTGGCCAATACGCATTAACATAAAAGAATAATTATTTGCACAAGACATCGATTTAATCGTAGTGTTTGTAATTGCGCTGGATAGAAACTCCACAAAAAACCATGCCACCGGTTTATACACAGTCATGCCAGAGCTAGCACCAAAACTCGCATCGTAACCAGTACCGGTTGCATCTCCTGCACCTGTCGTATTTGCAGTGGGATAACAGTCAGGTGTTGCCAGATCATATTTAAGTGTTGATAGCGTAACTGGCTGACCAGGGTAAGGAACAACACAAAGCATCAACACGAGAATCATGCCAAWGCCTTTCATTTCAAGCTCTTTTATTGTTCTTGATGCTTCGCCATCATGGTAATTATCAATAAAGTTATTCACTAGCGCGGCTACAAATGGAATTAAAGATAAGCCTGATCCATTTAACGTGTCCCAGATCGCGCCATACATATTCCAGGCGAAAATCTGCGTGTAGATTTCAAGTATCGTATTTGCGACCATTTTTAAAACCCTAACTGCTGAATCATTACACCTTCAAAAAAAACAAACATCGCCGCTACCTTCCACCACTGCTTTTTAAGATACTCAACATCCATACCACGCTTCTCTGTATATGTTTTAAACTCTTCATCCGATAAAGCATCCAGATCAAAACGTGGTCTTGTTAAAAAAGTTGATATTTGTGGCCACAGTGCGACGGCTACAATATAAAAAGTAATTCTGTAAATCGCCCAATCTCTTGCTAGATTAAGTTCGTTTATACTTCCCTCATCAATCCCCGCGAAATAGGCTACAACCATTCCTAAAACGACCATGCCAGCAAGACCGCCCAGTGCAATCGCTAGGAATTTAACGCTTTTACTCATTGCGGCACGCCGTGCTGATTGACGTTTACTGGTCTAACACGACGACTGACATCCATCTCTTGAACCGCACGTTCTTCATAACCTAAAAGAAGATTTATCGTATCTTTCGCTATCGCCTTACGTGTTCTTATCTCCATTTCAAGCTGTTGAAGCTCGACTTGTAATACATCGACTGCATCAGCGACAACTATCTTTGCTGGTTCAAACGATGAGACATTGGGTTCTTTAACACCCGTTCTTAGTAACTGTGTTAATAAACGTCCCTGCTCGACAATTCTTGCATAGGCAACTTCACCTGCTAACTTACGAATCATTTCTCCTTGACCAATCGAATCCCTGGTACGGATTGACATAATAATCGTGTCGTAGATTTGAACACCGGGAGGCGCAGATACTCTGTTGAGGTTCTGCCATGACAGTGTTGTTGCACCTGAAACCAGATCTTCTAAGTCACTTCTAATCGTTGCCGTTAATTCTTGATGCAAAAAGGTCAACCCTTTGCCTGGAATACCACGCATCTTTTTACAACCATCACATGTGCGCATCTCGATATCACCTATGACTCGTGTTGCCCAGTTTGATGCCGCAATAGGACCATTCCAGTACCGCCATAATGGTGTGTCATTACCAAGAGCAGAACCGACGGTCGACGTATCACAGCTGTTCGTTCTGTCATACATAATGTTGTAACCAACTTGCACAACATCCTTTAATGCTTTTATCGGTGCCTGGTTTATACCGCCTTTCTTTACACCACAGATCCATTCAGCACCAACGTTGCCATGATTAGTCGAATCAAGCGCATTCTTAGCAGCAATAGCATCGCCACCCGATGCACTTATTTCTTGAGCCCACTGATTAGATTTGATTGACAACTTATATTTCTCAAACGGGAATGATTCATCCCCCATTAATACATTGGCCATTTGATCACACGAAGTCTCAGCCCATTCAAAGTCAAGTTTTCCTTGTAATATGCCTTGTTGCAGCATGTCATAAAGACCGGGATTAGCACGTTGTATCGCTAATGCCGGCAAACTGGCTACCGCACCTGTCGCTGAAGATATAATGTTATCCATCATGTTTTTAAAACCATCAGTAATACCGTTTAATTGGTTACTAACAGAAATCTTAGGATCGAACTCACCACATTCCATGTTCAAGTCCCAACCAACACCAAGCTCCAGAATTGGTACAGTATTTATTTTCGTCGGGGCATCAGAAATAAAACCGCCTCCAATTTGATATTGCAGTGCACCCGTTAATCGAGGAGAGTGATCTATTGCTTTAGCATTAACAATCGTTGTACATAACAGACATGCCGTAGCTAAAATCCATAATTGAAATGACTTTTTCATTTTATTTTCCTATTAATTAACCGGTGTGATAAATAAGTTTCTGGCCTTGGCGCTGACAACATTTATAGGCTTTCCAGAAGTTCCAAATATAATTGCCATCACCTGAGCGACGACTAAAGGACGGATCACCAGAATATGGAAATCTTGCGCAGGACGTATCTTTCTTGGGATATAACATCTGAAATTCACCCGTGTCTCCATCATTTTGATCAAGTGGACCGTAAGGCCAGTACCCATCTGTTGAAGGCTGACCAACGGTGAAATACAGGTGAGGTTCTGCGTAACGCGTGATTACATGCGCAGCTCTAAAGGCAGCCAAAACAGCCGCCTTTAACGGATCTTGCGCCGTCATGAATCCATGTCGAGGATAGATTGCGCCATAATTATTATAGGGAGTACCAAGATCATAAACCGTTACCATTGGTACCAAAGATTGCGGGTAAAACATCTCCGGGATGTCCCACCGCCATGCTATTGAATCAAGATTTGAAATGTAATATGGGAAGAAAGGGAAAGTCCGTCCTGCACAAGCTAAACCAAAGGTTGATTCAGTTAGCAGGTTAAAAGCTATCAACGAAGGATTACCGTAAGCATCAACAATCTTAAAATTAAGATTTGCGTGTTTCCCTTTATCAGATTCCGTGCTCATGCCTCCACGAATACCAACTGAGCCAACATTAAAGTTTTCGATCCATCCGATAATGGTTGTTACCCAGCTAGAGTCTGCATCACCTTGCGATACAATATTAATATCGTGTGATTCAGTCCATGGCTCAGTATCACCCCTATCGTAAGCCTGGATAACTAAATCAGGGACATGGTTTTTTACCTTAATGGTTGTGTTTGCAGTACAGATAGGTCCGACACAAGCTAGCCAGACACAGATACCTCTCAATTCCCACTGCATACATGACAGCGCAGCCGCCATTGTTGCTTCACTTATCTCAAAGGTATTCATTACACCTGAGTACGTCCCTGCACCAGCATGGCAAGAGATACATTCGACACTTCCCCTTTTATCCAACTCTGCTTGCGTATTACCGATAGTTGAATCACGAGCAGCTTCTAAACTATACGCATTTGCATTCGTTGCCGATAAAGCCATTGCGATAACGACAATATATATCCATGGCTTTCTCATTTTGTATGCCCTTTATTATTATAAATTCGTATCGCTTCTTTTAGTGAGGTAACGCCATAGACGACTGACGAATCATTAAACACAATGGCCGGTGTTTTTTTTACTTGATAACGTATTGCATATTCGATGGCTTTACTGCCAAGCTCCAGGTCTGAATAGATACCATTCCAATTCGGTCCATTAAGGACTTCATCAAACGCCTCACTATATGAAATTAAATAATCATCCGTTTTTTTCTTACGTGCGTGGCGCTGTTGCATCAGCATATTCAATTTAGCTGTTGCATTATTCTTAGTGTCCATGTTGAACACTTCCAGCTGTTGAGTTCCGTTTAGCGGAAGATCTTGAATAACCGGAATATCATTGCTGTAAAAAACTTTGATGTTTTTGATTGCAGTCGCATGTGCAAATGAGCTAACCAGTAACGAGGCTGTTAAAAGTATTAACCTCATGCTGCAGCCTCCGTGTCTTCACACTGTTCTTTGTCAAGACGCTCTATTGTTTGACGAGCCAGTTCTCTCTCTTTTGAGTTTTTATTGCGCGGTTTTGGATTTTCAGGCTTCTCAGCAATGCCACGATAGAAATCAATCATCTGTCCGACGTACTCAGCGGCTTCTACTTCACTTATGCCAAATTGCTTCATAAGTTGAGCACGTTCTGTTTTCTCGTCTTTCTCCGTCCCGGCAAGACTTAAGAATAATGATGGCGGTACGTTTCTAAACAGTGCCTCCATGTTTTCTGAAAGCACGACGCCTTCGGTATATTTCTTAGGCTCCTTCCTGGTCGAGAGCATCAATTGTTTTTGCTCTTCGGTCAGATTTTTAAACCGGGCAATGTCTTCAATCTCATCTTGTGGCATCACCAGACAGATCCACCATTCGATCATGTTGAGCATTTTCTTTGCTGAACTTGGGAAATCGGCCATGTTCTGCGTTGCAACCCACCACCAGGCACCAAGCTTTCGCCACATCTTCACTACCTTCACTACAAAAGGTGCTAACAATGGATTTGTCGTAATGATGTGTCCTTCATCTGTCAGCATCACGATCGGTCTTGCGTCGTGCTGGTGTTTTTCAGCAAGGTTATTAATACGCATCATGATGGAGGTGTACGCAATTGCGAGCTGAGCGCTATAACCTTCACGAGCAAACGTCGCCAAGTCCACGATAGTCACGTCAGCATCCGGCCATGCTTCACCTTGTGTATTAAATATTTCACCTTCAAAACCATCACAGAACATTCGTAATGACTCTCCCATCTCAAAGGCACGCATTTGTCTGTGTTTTGGATAGTCATCATTCTTAGTGATCATGTTAAAACCATCGGCAACATCACCTGTCATGGTTTTATGACCTTTCGCTTTTGCTTGTTTCGCCCCGTTTAATATCGCATCACGAATCATCCGTCTATCTGCGCGAGTCAGCTTTTTAGCTKCTTCTTCCTCACCACCGGTGATCATTAATGTAGCAATGATCTCCATCTCGCCCATGATGTCGCGCTGATCGTCGCCATCATCACCACTGTCTTCCGACATCATCATCTCAGCAATAACGTCCATGGCCGCTTTGTCACGGACGCCCTTTCTCTCCATATCGCTCAGTTCGTTATATGACTTGTAGCCAGAATCCGTTTTGATCTTGTCAGGTATATGCGCTTGTAGATCATTTTCTGTGATCATAGAAACATCACTGGCTATACTCGAACCTAACAACTCCTCTTCATCGCATTCTAGTAATCTATCTGCATCAGCGAATGGTGGCAGCGTCACGCCTGAACCGGGCTTTAATGACACCTTATTCACAATCATGTCTTTATCAGCAAARTAATCTGCCAAWARRCCRAAWGARTTACCCGCTTCRATWATGTATAAACGAGGWCGCAATAAAGCCATAATCTGSGAWGCCATATTGGTKATGGTCGCAGACTTACCTGCACCCGTTGGCCCCAGTATCAGACCGTGTGCATTCTTTTTACGATCCATGCCATTGAAGGGATCAAATGAAATAGGTTCGCCGCCACGGTTATACATTGTTTGACCAGGGTTGCCTGTTCCCCGGTGTCTACCAAAGACAGAAGAAAGATTCGCTAAGTGTTGCGACCAAACTGGACGGGTAGCTTTAAAATTCTTATCCATCGTGGTCTCATAAACCATCGGCAGATTGTAGATATAAGCATCTAGCCCTAACGATTCATCTTCTTCACGAACCGGTGCCATCTGATTTGTTAATAACATGGTACTAACGAGATTGGTTTTCTTTCGCAGGTCTCGTACGTTCTCACCGCGAATATAGACACACATCATTGCTCGGAAAATTTTTCCTTTGTTCCCCATAATTTCTTTTGCAATCTCACAATCTTTTCTAGCAGCCGTCGCTTCAATAGATTCTCCCTTTGCTTTATTCTGGATATGATTTAGGTGACCATGAATTTCATCTTGTGGCGTAATAATAATCGTCGTCGCCATGATCGTGCCCGGAGGCATCTTGTCCATCATGCAACTCGCTTTGCCCGTTGACGCGCCATCAGGTGTAACTGAACCTACTTCGCCGGCAATTTGCCCTATCTTTGGAGTACGACGCAGTTTATGTACGCGCAAGCATCGATGAGGAAGCTCATCGAACCACCATGTTTGTGAAGCTGTCTCAGACTTTGGTAAGTTAAAGAAAAAGCTTTCCGCAAGATCATCGCCGTACGGTAGATCTTCTTCTTCAACATAACTGGCGATTTCACGAAACTTCTGCTTGTCGCCATTGGTGAGCAATGGCCGTGGGTTAAACCACATCAGCATCCAGTCGTAAAATGTCTTGCCATCATTTCGGATAATGGCGATGCCAGCATCTTTAAATGCTGTTTCTAGTTTTTCAATAACATCGTTTAATTCTTCTTCTGGCGTCATCCCTGCATAGGACTTCCAGTTTGCTGGGAGTCTGCGATAGACGACCATCTTAATGCGACGTATTTTTCCACCCCAGGGCGCGTCCAGTACTTCCTTATCTTCAAATAGACCGCCTTCCTTACAGATACCACGCAAATGCGCTTCCATAATATCGAGCCATTCTTTTGTGTAAGAGGTGTCTTTACAATAATCTTTAGGGTAATTTCTTAACGTATTAATGTACTCATCCATGTTGTCATCATCGTAAGTGTACTGCTGAATGATCCACGGACCAGAAGGTAGTTCTTCAAAACAATCTTGCAACGCATCCTGGATCATGTCTCTACGATCTTGAAGCCAATTATAAGAACGACCTTCTGTTGCAATAGGCACAATATCAAATACWGCACCGACAGAYTTACCRTCATCTAAWAGAATTGTKTTCGATGATGATTGAAATTCAACCCATGGGAGTTTGTCTATAAAGGATGAAGGTCTACCATAGAGTCGCTGAACCTCGCCTTCTTTTAAAGACTTCTTTTTTTCAACAACAGCATCATTACTCGCGCCACATTCATTTGGATCTAACGCAACTGTTTGCTCAACACTTTCATCTGATGCGGGAATAAAAACATTTTTTATTTTATCTGCAATAGTTTTCATGGGTGCCCCACGTAGTTGCTTCCCATGTCACTTATCTCACCGGGCATTGCATAATGTTCTGTTTTCCACATCTTAAATTCCGTGAGATAGCCTGGAATCGGTACTTGTGTATCTGAAGCCAAGTGAGGCGCTACAAACATATACATTGTCGGGTTTGGCAATGTTTTAAATTTTGATTCCAACTGGTTCTTCTCAGTACGCACGTAATTACTAAGGGCTACGTCGGCTTCTATCATGGGGCGACGAAGAACAGCGCGTTCATCAAACAACACGCCGTCGCCATTACTTTGCATATGTCTGTTATAGACTTGTTTCATATTATGCTCAGGGACAGGAAGCATCGTATCCTTGGTTGCACAAGCGCTAAGAAAACTAATCGAGATGGCGGTCAGTACGACGGTTAATTTTTGCATAATGGTTTACCTTTCTTCCTTCTGGGTCATAGTCAATTCTTAGTTCTTCGGATATGTGTATTGCCATTTCAGTCCCTGGTGGAATATAAATGGCATCAAATGAGCTTGATTGGCGTTGATCAAGCCAGTCTGTGACTTCATTCAAGCCTTCGGCTATCGCCGTGTTGGCAGCTACCTGAGTCGGATCACCGGTTAGACCACTAGTTAAACTACCGTCTGAATTGGCCTGCGTAGTGAATTGTGTCGCTGCAGAAGCATTGGCATACGAGGCGGCCGCTGTTAAACCAACTCTCTGAGTCAAATAACTTGCCGCATTGGTTATACGTTCACCGGTTATACAAGGAATGCCGTTGTAATCGGAGAACCACGCCAGAGGCTCTGTTGCTTTAGTACCAGGCTCAGGGATGGTGACAATGGTTCCATCTTCAAAGGTAAACGTCATCGAGGTGACGTCCCCACTTACACAAGATAACGTCCAGTCACCTTTAGCAATACCAGACATCATGATTCCAACGACACCTGGTATCTTGATTCCATTAGAAGAAAGGTTGTCTTCACCGACCATTATTTTGAATGGATATGGGTCAACCACCTGACCATTTACAGGTATGCGACCTAACATTGCCGTCATGGATACCGAACCAATTAACGTTGCATTGGTTGGAATCGTGTAGGCTTTAATAGATCGCTCTTCTTTGGTTTTTTTCTTTTTCTGCTCTTCGCGACCGGGAAGACTTGGGATCGTCTCATCTCTAAAAGCTGAAAAATCTGGCAAACTAATTTTTGTCGGGTCTTTTTCATCCACGCTGGCATCGATAGGATTAGACCAAATAATTTCATCATAATCGACAGCTATACCAGCATCGTCATATCCCAGACCACTTGGTATGCCAGCACTGCCAATGGTATAGCCATTAGCTGATTTCTTACCGCCTTTGTCTTTACTGCCCAACGATAACGCTTCAAGTTTCCGTTCAAGTTGTCCGATTAAACTTTTAGTTAATCCCTGCGTATGCTCTAGTTCGCGTTGCTTATCTGCTGCGGTTCGTTCAGCAACTGAAAATTTGTTACGCAGCCTCTTATTCAAACTGTCTTCCATTTTCAATAATTTTTCAACTTCGTATTTAAGTCGTTTATTATCTTCTTGTAACTTGACCGAATCTTCTCTTACTGCACGCGTTTCATTTGTAAGCGTTCGCATTGTCTCTAATGGACTATCGACATCTACACCGTACTCATCTTCCAGGTACTCAGACTGAAGGGGATCTATTTCCAAGCCATTGTCTTCTAGTGCAGGCCCACTCTCCATCATGGTTAAGCCACCCATATCTAACTCTGCCATCCCCACTTCGGTCTGCTGCTCTAAAGCCGCCACGTCTTTTCGCCCTTTGATAACTACGACCATCAAAACCACCACGATGACGACAGCTAAGCCTTTAATAACAATATTTGATTTCATTATTACGATCTCTTTTTATCGTTTGCCATGTTTACGTTTTTTCTTAGCTGCCTCTTCTTTCGCTTTATCAACCCTCACCTTCTTTTCTGCTTCAAGTTTAAGATCTTGATAATAAGTCCATGGATAAAGTGACTTTTTCAATGGCTCTTGTGAGACCAGGTAAAGAATAGTGCTGTCACCAGGCGTGCCATTGGCTGAAAGGTTGTGGTGCTGAAACGTAGCGTGTGACATCGGTAAATTTATATCGAAGTAACTAAGCTCAATATTATTATCAGTTTCATTTTTTACATGTATGGCTGCTAAGTGATAACCGCCGCCTTGATAAGCTAAAACTGCTTTTGATGTGGTTTTGTATTTGTTTTCACCTTTAAATATATTAATAGCACCCTGCACATCAACACTCTCAGACATGATGCCTTGAATGTCTTTATGTAAGCGTGCTGGACCGTATAACTTTTGCGCTGCCATCCGAGTCAGGTCAACCGGTGTTACTGTCGTGTAATCTCTATCGTCGTCAAAATTACTTACATCCTCAATAACATCTTCACTCTTGAGAATAATTTGCACGTCCTCTAGTTCTTCAGTATTTTTCTTAGGCTCTGTTGCGACAAGATCGATAAGTATGACTTGCCCATCAGTAAGGCGTTTAATTTGAATTCGCTGTTTTGTGAATCTGGCATAAGGCAAAAAATGAACCACGCCTTGTGCCGACTGCACTCTGAACAGCTTCTTAAGTTGCTGACCTTTCGTTATTCCAACTTGTACGTGATCACCAAAAGACACACTACGCTCTTGTCCTTTAATTAAGTTAATCGTCACCGGCTTATAGATGTAACGAATTATTTCTGTCGCAGACACAGAAGGCACATAGAGGCTAACCAGAAAAAGAGACGTGACTATACTTTTAAACATTTTCATTTTGTAATTACCTACTCGCCACTTCATCCGAATTTTTGCTTGCAAAATTGTCTTGTTGAGATCCTTCTAATCGTTTTGGTCTTTTGTAAAAACCGTCCAGCGCCAAACCCCAAAGATTGCATTCTGGGTCAACGTCCCAACGAACAATGCGGATCGGGTACCTTACAAATATGTCTTTAACAATTTCAGACCTAAAAGTTTCCTTGATATTTACATCGTAGTAAGCCACCCATGAATCACCGGACTCTGTATAAACACGTTTTTCACTGTAGGGTCTTTCTGGCATCTCTTGCATTGCGCGTGTTCTATTTAGTTCGTGGTTCTTAAGTCGTTTATCATAGTCACGCTCAAGCTCACCTTTAAAACGTGGTGTCACATAACAACTAACACGATGAATTTGTGCTTTATAATCATCAATGCCTTCAACCGCCCAGTTATTTAATTGTTGGAAGATGTAATACCCAAAAGCATATATATTGAATGGATGTCTTTCATCGATACCGCGTGTTGATCCAGAACGAAGATCAGGTGGTATATCAATTTTTATGTGATCAGGTGCTGACTGCCAACCAATGATGGTTAACATTAAAGAAAGGGCTAAAACGCCAATAAAAATCCTTAAAGATAATATATGTGCATTTTGCCCATCTAATGCTTTTTTTATTTTTGACATTTCGTTAATCTTCACTTTCCATATATATTTTTGGAACAACTTTGCTTCGTTTGATGTCCCAACTTTGAGCGGTTTCTATGTAACCAAAGTTGATAAACGAAACTTTGCTTTGTAATAATTTTTTGAGATACACCAGATGTAACCCGTCCGGCATCCTTCTTTTGAGATTTTGCAAATACTTACCAACCAGTAACAATGTACCAATCGCCATTCCCATACCTGCCGCCACACCAAATAAGGCGAAACCAAAAGGGAGAAGGATCAACACAGATGTCGGTATCCAGAAGGCAGCCCCGACCGTAATCAATAAAACGACTTCGGTATCGGTTAGCCCACGAAATACGACCGGCTCTTCAATGAGCCGGTCMGGTATGAAGTCGATTTCTCGACCTTTCATTCCAATTTCTTCCATTAAAATATAACGGTAGATGCTTCWGTGATTAGGTAGATAACCATTACAAGTAACAACACACCCATTCCGCCATGCATGCCCATGTCACCCCAGGTCTTCTTGCCTGCACCAATATCAGCGTAAACAGCAATCATGTTTTTGGATACGGTTAGAAATGCGATCGTGCCAAGAATAAGGCCAAGCACGATAGCGATATCAAATGCATAACCTTTGATAAGACCGATATAGTCGCCTGCGGCTGCAGCATTCGTTGGTGCGGCTGTCGATGGCAGTGCAGCCTGTACACTTGTAGCGCCGACAAGTGCCACTGTTGAAATTGCCACTTTGGCAGCAATCATTTTTTTCTTACCTGCTTTAAACAAGTCTTTCATCAGAGCTTCTCCGTTTTTTATAATTTAAAAGTTTTAGTTAATTAACAAATAGGTATAAGAAAATCATCATCATGAAGACTGCACGTAACCATGTGCTTATCATGTCTCTTGATTTTGTAAATTCCTTACCAAAGTCGGTGTATGCTCGAAGGATAATCCACGCTACATATAAAAAAATTAGCGTTGCACCAATTGACTGAACAACCAATAAAAAATCAGCCGCCGTAAAGAAAGAACCGGTCCCTTCTTCAAATGCGGTTGATTGGGCCGTAGTCATCATCGCTTATGATCTGTGTATTTAGCACTAAGAGCATCAATACCCGATGGGATGACTGGTTCCATCGGGACTGTTAAATGATGTGAGATCCCTGAACGGATCTTTCTTATATCAATTAACAAGTTCTGGTAATCAAATGTGGTTCGGTCTTGTGAATTACTGCGTTGCTTAGCACTGGTAATTAATTTCTCAAGAGACGTTAATTCAATTTCTATGTTTGCCAGTGCTTCCCGCTCTGCCCAAATATCAGCATTAGACGATTGTGAAAGCAGTAGTAAGCCTGATAAGACTAGATGGGTTACTTTGTGTTTCATTTAACTCATTTACTTTCATGTTGATTACGAAGGCATGAATTAAACCAAACAGACAGTGCATATACTGTCTTTTTCGGGTCAATATAGGCTGACCCATTAGCGCGAGACTACGCCCTGTTTTTAGTATTGAATTGATTAGAGGTATTTTTTAAATTTACTCGACATCACCATCAAAACAAGTCCAAACATGACAGCGAAAGGCGTGATGATAAAGTTAGGATGAATGCTGCTTGGTATGGCCAGATAGATAACCCAGGTAATAACCAAGACAGGTAGCGCAAAACGTTTTGCCCAGTGGTAGATATAACCAGATTCGTTCCCACCGCACCAACGCCGTAAATCACGTTGCATAAGTCCATCGGAGAGCCCTACAATGCCAAACAATAAAAATGCAGGCATGGATAGAATCAATATCGAAAGTCGTACAAAGAACATCGTCATAATAAACATAGCTGATATTAAATAGTCGTAGTATTCCCCAACAACTAACTTTGCATATCGCATTATTGTGCTATCACCAGCCGTCGGTGTTTTTGCAGACACCAGTGCGTCGAGTAGCCCAGAATCAATAAACAAAAAAGAAACGGTATCATTCACATAATCACCTGCCGTTTCTATTGCGTCGCCATTTAATCTGTCACTCTCTAACGCATTACCAAGATAACCAATCTCTCGTTCAAGCATATTCTGTGCATGCTGATACCCTTCGTCGGGATAATAAAATGTCATGCCTATCCATTCGATAATAATCGAAATTAATGCCGAGAAAATCAGCAGTCCGAATACCTTGAAAATATTATCAAACGTTTTACTGATGACCCCTCTTTTTTTAACCGGATGATCATTTCTTGCGACCGTCGTCGTTTCAGCCATTTATAACCACCAACCATCCGCCGTGTGATAATTTTTTTCCATCGCACTAATGAGTTCCTTCATATTTTCCGGCATATCTTCATCGTCTTCAACGGGTAGCGGAAAACGCACCTTCCACAGATGCCCCCCATCCAATAAGCAGAAGGCTTGTCCTTTTGGCARCGCTGTTACATGACTRGGTTCCARCATGGGCACRCGTAACATTGAKATACGATCTTGTGTATTSGAGGTRAAATCAACGKYRTTCTCWGTRTCCGACGAGTCRGCCGCKCCAGAGACCGTCATGATTTGTGAGATCTCAACTTCAGGYAATTGGTTCGTTAGTAATTCAGCGGTACCTTTTTCCTTAACGCGCAGCATTATCAGATTATTAAAGTTGTCCTCTACCTGGCGAGCTTTGGCTGCATTRCCRAGGCGAGCTTCTATGTCTCCCCTCGACTGCGTGTAGGCTGTWATCTGCATWCCAGCRCCGCCTGACTTATTTACCATGGGCAAAAACTCATCGCCCATCAGCTCRTTAAACTCATCTGCRTGAAGRCARATYTTAGGCATAAYATTCGATTCACCGCCCAACATGCCGTGTTCGCTGCCGTGTTTATAAATGTGCCCACACGTTGAAACCAGATCTGAAAACATYGAGTTCCCAACGGCAGAAGCAACTTCAGAGTCCGTCAGAGCATCGAGGCCCACGTACACGATACCTTTTTTTCTTATTATCTGAGTCCAATCRATTATTGGTCTTTCATCGTTCACATCAAAGTAGTTAGGYGCAATCAACTTGCCAATTTTWCCTGTCGTTAATTTCTCTAGAAGTGGTAGCAACGATGCCACTAACTTATCGAAGTAAGTCCGGTCATACCGTAATGCTGATAAGAGCCCTAATATAATCGGATCGCTAACACCTGTTTGCTCTACGTAAGTTCTAAGGGCTTCTGTTCGTGCATTTGCATGTTTTGCCAGACGTGGATTTTTCTTATACTGAACTTCAGCCTCATGCGTCAGATCGTTGATGTCTTCAACCCAGCCCTGCTCTGCGTTTCTTGGCAACCACCAATCCAGGTATTCACTGAACAATGGCTCAATGTCCGTCACGTACCTAAGTATATTGTTGTAATCAGGTCGCAGGCCAAGAGACACTAACGCACGAGCAACAATGTTAATAAAACGCCAGGCGAATTCTTTAAATGCCGAACTGTTGCCTTCAGATGAAAGCTGACCAGAGATACGGCTAGCAACTTCAGTTATGCGACCAAAATTACCCACGGCATTGTACCTGGCGGATATTTCCGGAAACCCWAGRTGAAAGATAAAGAAATCGTCTTCCCTRCCCGTGCGYTTCGCMGCCATGTACATGCGAGACAATAAACCAGAGTCTGACTTCGGATCAAAGACGATCACSGGGCCATCACCACGACGGATGTCTTGTTCAATCAATATTTCAGCTAATCGTGACTTACCAACTCGGGTAGTACCCAAAACCAGCGTGTGACCAACGCGCTCWGATAACGGCAAYAAWACTTCTGCTTCATTCGGCTCAATCGCATGCAGCGCAGGATTACCGCCWATCGCGGGRTAYGGACGAAAAGGRTTAAAAGGATKATCTTTACTGGTTAAATTACCAATAAAGTTTAAGGCRTTRTTTTCAACCGCTCGCTCGAATCTTCTGACCACTGCATAYATCTTTGATGGTTCGATATACTTTCTAGCAGAGGGTGACAAAGTRTCCTTTATTCGCTGCGTATGTTTCTGMCCCCACTTAAATCCYTGACCTAGATAAAGCTGGTTTCTATAACAAGGAATTTGAAGCGACGACNTCTGAAATCGAGGTAATCGTTTTAAATTTCGTTGATAACGAATTACTTTGAATCCCTGGTTGATACGATATATCGCATGTCCAATAAGGATAATAGATGAGGTGTATCCGACACTGGGCGTCATCATCAGTGTCGATGGTGCCATCCCACAAATAATACCGGCCGACAGCGAGATTGTCCCTGACCATAACTCTACGGGCGGACGTAAAAAAACCTCTAGTGGATAGCTCGAAGACATTAACGCAGCACTCCTTTGTTATCCATGTAGAAAGGATAGTGTTTAATCTTTAAGTGTTCAGCAAGACTATCCCCTGCTGTTGGTTGCATAAGTACACCGTTACCAGCAATTAGTTGTAACTGGTTCATTTGCTCTGCGGTTTCTATATTGACGACTAAGCCCACCGCATGATTGTCAGACAATAATTTTTTATTCGCCTTCAGCCAGTTAATCGATACTGGGTCATAACCAATAATAAACAATGGCTGTGATGACATCTGATACTTAAGGTCATTCGCTTCATTTAATGTCACTCTACCAACCGATAAAGATTTGCTCACTACTGGAAAAGCAGCATTATGCATTGACGTGTTTTTACGTTCCAAACGCACTTTGTTCATCTGCACCATTGCATTGTTGCTTTTAGGTATGTACTTACTAATCGACTGACCACCACGATCTTCTAAAACTGTCAGGTTTTTTGTGTATTGAGAGTACGTGTACTGGCTACTATCCGCGAACACAGAAAATGTCGCTATCAAAAGATTGAAACCTAGTGTTTTGGTTATTATATTTTTGTCCATAACTTAATCACTCTTTTCGTGTAGTTTTGTGCAATCTGTTTATCTTTATAACGTTGCCCAGGTCTGTGATAACAACCAACCGCCAGTTCCCATTTATTGCACTCAGGTCGTTCATACTGCTCACGGAAGTGAGCAGCTGCCGCACTAAGATTCTTATATGGCTCAAATGCATCCCACAAACTATTAAACCTGTCTTTATGCCAGCGCCAGTTCATTTGCCCAAGACCGACATCAAAAGAACTATCGTTTTTCGCTACTAATGATTTTGCATACTGAAAGGCTTTTTCACGGCTCGAAAAGAAATGCGACTTACCTCTATGGTTTATCGTCCATGGCCACGGCAATGATTTCTTTACATTATTGTTTGTTGTAAGTGATCGAGATTCATTAAGGATTAACGCATAAAACAGTTTCGCGGGAACGCGGCTCTCTTCTGCGACCAACTGATACATTAGCGGCACCTTAACTTCCGCCATTACTAGCGAAGGAAGGTACAACAATGTAAAAAACAGTATTCGCCACATTACTGATGCGCGACTGTTGTTTTACCTGTTTTTAAATCAACAACGCGAACTTGTGGTAGATCAGATAAATTAACGCCCATCCTGGAAGACTCACCTTCATCAAAATTAAGCGTGACCGCCCTGGACTTGACGACTTCTGGTGGTATCTTCATATATGATGCCCACTTGCCGATCTCTGATGCTGAGGAAGTATTTACAAAATATATATCCAACCTTGTAGATCTGCCGGCAGAGGCATACACCTGAGCAAATTTTTCCTTACACTCTTTTTTACAATCGATGTCTGCAAAGAAAAGCACCTGTGTTGTAATTTCTGCTCTGTTCTTTTCCCAATCCTTAATCCACTGCGTATTCTTAACCAATAACTTGTCGCCCAATATCTTTTTGGCTGCAAGCTGACGCTCTACTTCAAATGCCAGTTCTAATTCTGCCCTTCTTGATTCAATCTTTATCCAAAGTTCGGCATAACGCTTCCTTTCTTTCTGGTCTGTCTCAGACACGCCAAGTGCGGTAATTGGATCTAACCCTGGTGACCAGACCCCACGTGGACCAGACATCAGTTGCTTATATTTAACCCAGTCTGTTTCCTTCAGCATCCACTGTTTCGCTAATGACTTTTCGTGCGCAGTCAGCAGATTCTCCGCTCTCATATCCAGTGACGATGAATTTCCCGATATTATGGTCTCACTATTTTTTCTGTTAGCGCCGGCTTCAACGATTGTTGATACTGATAAAACGAGACTTAATACAATTAATGACCCTTTTTTCATGACCCTTCGCACTCCACATCGACTTCGGTAATAAATATATCGCCATCTTCTGAACGTGGCGCTGATAGGTCTGCAGTCAATATGGGCATATCACAACCCTCTGCCTTTACCGGGGCTGGCGTAAGATTGCTGATGTAATAACCACTGCTTGTTTTGAAATAACTCCCTCTCTGGTAAGCAGGCTTTTCAATCACCGTGTAACCCACATCTTGCTGATTACTACCGAGTGTTGAACATCCGGTTACTGCCAGTAGAGGAATCAGACATAAAATCCATTTATTCAAACCCACTGCCCTAACCCTCTATCGCTAATTTTCGGATTTTTCTGCCCTTCTTGAAAACAGCTTCAGATCCAATAACCCCTGAAAGTTTCCATCCTTTGTAATAGTCTCCCATGGCCATAGGTATCCAMTCACCTCTGTCATTACGAAGCATGACGTATGGCTGTGTWCCCCAGGAATCGATAGACGCKACAACCGCATCCTTTAATTTCGTGGGATCGTCATAGRCTTTCTTARCGGCAACYTTCTTMGTCGYCTTTTTTGTCGGTGCTCTACGAACGCTGTATTTCTTGATCTTAATACCAAGCTCTTTTAATTCGTTACCATGAGCTTCAAGCGTTTTATCATGACGGTCCATTCGACCTTTTATGAYTTCRATTYCTTCTAGCTTGTCTTCGATCYGTTTATCTAGGTCTGCGATATAATCCTGAATGGTGTMAAACTTCGCAATGTTATTGGTATTGAGTTGAACCTTGTCCTGCACCTTGATAATTGATACCGCGAGATCATCTGATTTTAGCGAAAGATCACTCATATCCATGTTGACCACATCCAGGCTTTCTTGGAAAACTGCCTGACTTTGCTTTTGATCAACAATGGAGTACCCAACCGCTAATATGGCAATTATGGGAAGAGCCAACGTAGCGACGCCCATATAATTTCTTTTGCTCTTTTGTTTTACCGCAGGTACTTTGATTGGCTTCTCGCGAGTAGACGTTTTCTCTATCTTTCTGCTAGCCACAGTTTTAATCGTTGCCTTTTTAGCGGTCTCGATTGCAACCGGTGCCTTTTTTTCTTTCTTCGCAATTTCGACTACTTCTTTCTCACCAGGKTTAATGGCCTCTATTTCTGAGCTTAGCGGTAACTTCGATGTGTTTTTACTCGCCTGGTCAAACTCATCGCTGTTTTCAACAGCTGAATCTTTTTTTTCGGTATCGCCACCAGTCTTTTCTTCGCTATTCAATAATGATGTTTTTAGCGTTTGTTTAAGTTTTGACTCTGACATCATTCCGCCCTCGCTAGTTTCGTAGACAACTCATAGGTTATTTTCCGATGTACCGGGTCAACAACCAACTCAAAGGCATTACCACTCATGGTTTGTAATGCGCGATCTAATGTCATTGGTCCGATTTTTCGATGTATCTGTGGCAGCGGCAAACTCAGAAGCACTTTTGCTTCTTTACTCATCACGCTCGCTTCCGCCAAAACATACCCTGATCTAACAAGAAGAAATCTCACGGTTTCACCAACTGTATCTACGCTTTGTGGAATTGTCGTTTTGATAACAACCTTTAACGGATTTAATTGGTCAACAGGCGGGATATTCTTAATGTAACTATATCGGCCTGTTTGCAAAGCTTCTATTCGATTAGCTTCATTTGTATCAGATGGTTTATTTTGCGCCATAACAGCCGTACTCATCGTACACAGTGCTACAACACTTAATATTTTATTCATTGCTGGTACTCCATAATTTCGGCAGGAGTACACTACTAAAAGAAGGCAAAGGATTAGCTTTTTTCGGGTCTAGCATTACTGACCCAATTATTGAAATAGAAAAGCCTGCAATTAAGCAGGCTTTTCATTTTGATATTACAGTTTGGGTATAGCGATTACCCATGTTGCAGTAAGATCCTTATGGGGCATGTGGATCATTGTTCCCCCTAGGTTTTCGTGCAGGCTTATAGCTAATGCACGGCATGGCTGCGCCACACAAACGCCGCTCGATATTTCATCATTATTACAAGAATCGCTCGCTTGCTAATAGAGCCAATTAGCATTAATCAAAGTCTTTGTAGTGAACGCTAATCTGAAAACCCAACCTGTGGGATTCTCGGATTAACGCTCGTCAGGCAAATGTTGGTAACAAGTACGATACGCACGAAACTTGTTTAGTTAAGCAGATGATGAATGCAGGTATTATGAGTGTAGCAAAGTAAAACTTTGCAGCTGAGCCCGGAAGCTTTGGAAAAGATAAATTGATTCTTACAGATGATTGGCAATTGGTCAATCCATTATTATATATTTGCTTGTAGTAGCATTTGCTTATCTTGCTTTGTTTGGTCAACGGCATCTTTCAAACTTTTTAATACTTTCAGATTTGCATTAATGTAGATTAATTCCACTTCCATCTCCTTGACCCGTAATTTTCTATCGTCATGTAACTTTGATAAATACTCCACAACGGATTCAGCATGCAACCGATTAAAAGTCCTATCCTGTTTCCTGGATTTGAACCGCCAGAAAAACTTTTTTGTACTGCCATCAGATCTGGCTGAAATTGATAATTCAAACACATCCCCAAACAGGCTATCCAACTCACATTTCAATTCTTCAACTCTATCGAATAATTGTGTTTTAAAAACCTCAATATTACTTAAGTACATTTTAATACGCTCACCCTTATTATCCTTAAAAGGTATTATTAAATTTATATTTAAAGGAAATGTCATAGAAAATCCGCTCCTGAACCACGCACATATTCTGGTCTTGAACCACGCTTATGCCCGCTATTGAACCACATTACTTCTCGGTGCTGAACCGCGTTTCCGACTGGTTCTGAACCACGCTCTTATCATTAAAAAGAGATGCCTTTAGCACCCCCATTTCTTCTCTGACCTGCTTCTGGTTAAGCGGCCTTTTTCTTGGTTTTTGTTTTTTTCGCATCAGCCTTATCGATGACTTTATCTATTTCAGCTTCAAGATCGGCCACTTCGGATTTCTCTGTTTTTGACTTAAGTGGTTTGTCACGGTCTAAATCCCCAATTATTGTTTTAAGTCTTTTTGGTGGAAGCGGTGGCGCATTATCCGACCGGTTTGTACCATTCAGATATCCATGTTCTAGGTCACCCATAAACTCTATTGCTTTCTGAGCCTTCTTATTATTGGCCGCAATATCATCTCGGGTAACGCCAGTATGACGATAAGCGAATACTAAATGGAAGACTCCGCGAACACGTTTCTCAACTCTTGCCAATGTTTCAAACTTTTCCTTATTTGGAAGCAGTCCAATATGATTGGCAAGTAAAACCTTTAAGACTATCTGATCAACTTTCAATAATTGATATACCAATTGAAAACCTAAACGAGATGCAAATCTAACTGGCACAACAACTGGGTTCTTACTTCCGATCTCTGGCAGGCGCATAGCTGATGGGATATTCTCATCTATAAATGCAGTAATGTCTTTTAGCTCACCGTCTAAATCAAAAGTAAGGTCTTCGATCGCCTGCTCAATTTGATGGAAGTGATAATCTGCGTACGGATCATCATCTCTTACTGCTTGCTCGATTCCGCGAATTATCTTACTAAAACCTGGCAGACCTAAAATGCCATGGCGTTTTGCTGTCTTTTCACGACCTTGAAATAAACGCACTGCAGGACGAGTGGCTAATTCAATCTCAATGTCTTGCTTGGTTTCAATAGATGCCATTCTCTGTGTATTATCTTTCATGCCCACCTCCTTATGCGCAGATGCGCTTGTTTGATTGATTTTGGATTTCTTCGATTATTAGAACTTCACGGTAAATCTTCGATAGCATTAGCCCGGTTTCTGTTGAAACCAGCAATAATCTTTCACGGTAGTCTGGTGTTTTGATAGCGGCTAACCAGGCATCATATACTTGGCGTTGCTCATCTGAGGTCGTAACGGTAATTCGGCCTTTGACTGTTGGGATGCCGAGAAACTTTTTACGGTTAGCTATTTGAGTGGAACGCATACCAAACAGATCATTCATCATTTTTTTACAAGCGCCCCTTCGCAGGTAATCATCGACCAATTCGAACTGCTTTGTTTCCTCAGCAGCAATTTCGATAATTTTGGCCATCTTTTCAGAATTAAAGATAAAGACATCCATAAGCGTCTGGTCGCGCATATAATTACCTGAGATATTTACAATCTGATCTGCCTTAAGCTGATCCAGCAGCTGCATGGTTTCTAAAGACAACCCTAGACTTTCAACCAGCTCTACATCACCCTGGCGGCACGCCTCTAGAGCCGTGACCAATATAGAGGATATAGCCCTTGACGACTCCTCCCTTAATTTACTGTTTAATAGCATTTAATATCATCCTTTTTCGTGTTTTATTTCATTATGCGTTAAATTTTTCGCTATTAGGCAAAAAATACCGTGAATTGTCAATTAATTTAACGCTAAATAAATAAATCTGTGTTATTTATCATCACTTGTATTCATATATGCGCCCCAATTCTGATCCCGTTTGTCATGTGACAAACAACTACCGCCGGAGTATGATAATTGTCAGCGAACCACAGAACTACTAACATCCGGATAATCCATGGAATGCCTGCCGCTCATACTAGACACCGATGAAGCTATCGACTATTTCAATGAACACCCTAATTGCACTGACGCAATTAAAGCGTACATCGTCTCTTTCCTGTTTGATGAGGGGCTAGAGAATGCAGATATTCGCGCAGCATTACATATTGAAAACATTTGTCTTGTCTCGTATCTAAAGCGCGCCGGCACACATCTAACTGAAGCCGAGCTGGAGTTATGGCACAACAATCCAAAAAACATAACGCTAGGGCACGTTAGAGCTATTGCCAAGTTACCGTATAAAGACAGAGATCATCTGCTGGGTAATTTAGTGGCCGGTAGAAATAAAAGTGATGGCGGGAAGAATAGTAAGTCAGTTGCTAAATATGAATCAATCGCCAGGTCGTTAGCTAAAGGTGAAGCCATTGAAAAGGACGTAGATATAATTCGCTTCGAAGAAAAAATGCAGGGCGCCACTGGTCGCGTAACCAAAATTAAATTTAACCAGGCCAAACAAAGCGGCACTATTACGTTGAGTTTTTACTCGCTCGATGCGCTAGATGACATAGCGAAAGCACTGGGCTTTAATGCTGAGGAACACGGGCTCTAGCTTATCTAATGCTAGCATTACTTAAATTATTTAAGCCTTTTTAACTACCTTCCCTACCACATTACTTAAATTATTTAAGTGTTTTCTTTTCTTAAAAATCACTAATAACTATATTTTTCATATAGTTAACTAAAAAAAAAGAGCAATTGCCCGCGACGGGCAACTGCTCCAGTTTGTTGTTTTGCCCGTTGCGGGCAATTGAAGTTCTTTACCCTATTTCTTGCTATCCAAGCCGAGTGTTTTAGTCAGGTATTGCAGAACACTCTCAACGTCTTTATCACTAACGCCTACCAGCTCAAACTTGGTCGCACCCTTATTAGTAACCGCATGCTTTAATGAGCTCTTACCATCAGCCGACTTGTAGGTAACCGGCTTCCATGTTTTTGGTGCTTCGGTTTTTGTTCTTACTGAACTTTTGAGCGTCTTTAAAATATCTTCAGTATCTAGAGCTTCACCATTATTAACTAGCGAATTTTCTCTGTTTTTAAGTAGTTCTTTTGCTTGCTTGATTAACGCCTTTTCTTCCTTCTTAAGCAGTTTCCCAATGGTTTCACCATACGATAATGGCATGCTTGATGGTGATGGTAGAATACGGACAAATAATTTATCCAAATTCACACAAGCCTTGTAACGTAAAATGTGTGAATCACTAATCCCCTTTGCTGCACCCAGCTGTCTCCAGCTATCAAATTCACCTGCTTCAATCATTCGTTTGAAAGCTATCGATTTCTCATAAGGACTTACATCCTGATGTTTGTTTTCGATAACACCGAGCTCTCTCACATCTGCTTCGGGCACATTACCAACTAATGCCAGATATTTTTTCCCCGCTAATTTTACAGACGCTAACCTTCTTGAACCTTCAATTAACTCAAAACGACCACCCTCTTTCGGTCTTACTGTGCCAGGTTTTTGCTGACCATGTTTTTTTACGGAAGGTAAAATATCGCCAAGTGAAATCTCATCTAAAAATTCCTGGATACGCTCATTCTCAGGTGACACATCAATCAATGTAGGATCAATTCTTTTTAATTCAAATTTCACGTCCTGTTTAGTAACAGGCATAGTTAAAACTATTGGAGACCCTTCTTTCCCGCCAGCCTTTGCCTTTTCTATATCCTCTAATAATGAAGACTTTTCTTTTTCAAACTGTTCAGTAGTGTCTTTTAACTCCTTCTCAATAACTTCTTTTTCAGCTCTAAGTTTCTGTGTTGTACTAATTGGAGCGTCTTCACCAGTCAAAGCTGCTAGTGCTGGCACTGGCCGGCGACGTCGTGCTGGCTTATCAGCCTCTGCTTTACTTAAAGGTTTTTTAGCTGGCTCAGCAATTAATTCGTCAATGTTTCCATATTTATTATCTACCATTGCCTACTCCTCTCTTTCCAAAGATACTGTTTCTTTTGACTGCGCTTCACTCTCTGCTTGTGCGTTTGCCATAATTTGGTCGATCTTATCTATCTGGGATGTCTTTAATGCATCTTCAAAACATGTCTCCCATACTGCATCGTGCATTTCTGTATATAAATTATCAAACATCTCTATAGTTGTTTTTAGCCTTTTACGGTTATCTGACTCAGAAGGATTTTGCTCATAGATTGTATAGATAGAATTATTTGCCTTGCCTATTTCATCCGACGCATAAGCTTCATTTGATAACACATCTCCGCGTTCAACCGTAAACACTTTTCGTATTAATTGCCCCATGAACTGTGCATAACTGCTACGCGTATATTTTGTAATAAAATATCTTATATCCGGGATATTGGGATAAAAGTTAATTTCATCGTAGCTTTGAATAGAGTCTCTGATTAGACCGGTGAATTTCAATGTTGAAGCGTAATCCATCATTGCTGCAGGCGTTGGAACAAAACACATATCACAAGCGGATATGACGTTTACTGTGCTGATATTCAAAGAAGGTGTACCGTCGACCAATATAAAATCATAATCCTCACTCACACCCACGAGGCCATATCGCAATTTCATTACTCGCTGCATTGCATTGGTATCAGCTTTCTCCTGCATCTTGGGCAACAGTAAATCAATATTTAGGTTCTGCAGACAGCTAGGAATAATGTCGATGTTTGACCAATAGGTTTTTTGAATAGCATAGTGCAGCGTCTCAGAAGCGCCTTCCTCATACCCTGCTTCTATTAACGCATCTTCATCTTCGAGCATGTAGGGCGCCATTGTGTGCTCGTAATTAACCGTATCATCTGGTATTTTACCGAAGAACAAACTTAATGAACCTTGTGGGTCAGTATCCAGCAAAAGGACTCTATAACCTCTTCTCGCTAGATGTTGTGCAAATAGCTGCGTATTCGTTGTCTTCTGGCTTCCGCCTTTCAGATTTAACACACCAATAATTGCCGCGTTCTCCCCTTCGGGCTTTCTTGGCGCAGTACCAAACACTTCACGCATATGATTGATATGGTTCATCGTGTAACCAGAGCGTACCTTTTTAACTGTGTCTGTCCTGTATTCCGGTTTTGGCAGCCGACCATCCTCTTCAGCGGCATAAAGAAGCGAATGACTAATGCCAGCTAACTCCGCTGCTTGTGTCGTTCCATACCGTCTCTTTTGAACCCTTTCATCGACTGAGTTAAATTCAAGCCAGGCTTCATCGTGTTTATTCTTCTGTGCATTAGCAACTAGACTGGAGATATTCTTCATTATAGACTCACCACGAGTTGCGATCGTAGTGAGCTTGTTTAGAATACTTCGTAAATATATCTGCTGAGGGTTTTCTTCGAGCATTTCCTGTCCCTTTGTTATTATTGTTAGTTTGACAATTCGCATGTAACATGCATATACTTATTGTATATTCACGGAATCATAATATAAAGACCTATTTCATGATTATTTGTTCTTTTTGCAACAAAAACATTATTTAGGTTGATTTCAAGGCAGAAACACAGTTTTAGAAGTTGTTGATTCATTAAAAAATGTAACGCCTAAAAACAAAAATAAAAAGAGGGCATACAAATGAGCACAGGATTAGCTAACAAATTAAACGAGCTCGGGCTAAAAGTTGCTGAACGGAGTAACGAGCGTCAATCAATAGAATCGGAACTTGAAGATATAGCTCAAGTACCTCCGCAGAAAAAATCCACAAATGGGCTGACCAGTAACAAGCTGGTTGAACTTGCTGAAGAAAGTCTTTACCAGAATGAGCAACTTGGTCTGTTTGATGCAATTCCAATTGCTAGTAAAAACGCACTTCCAACACTGCTTACACGCATACCCTTATTTATGCCTATTCCAAAGGCAAAGCAAAAAGAATTTCTGGACGATGATAATGCATTGCCATTTGAAACACCCTTTGGAGAAGGGAAGCGCTACGGTGCTAACTTATGTGTTTTCGATGAAGATGTTATGTACTGCTTATCTCGCTTATCCAAAAAGCGACTTAGCGGTGAACGCAATAAGTTACCAATCTCAGTCCCAATAACATATAAATCCGATGAAAAAGGTAAAGTACATGTTAATGCAGTGCTCTGTACTGTCAGTGAGATCCTTAAGGAACTAGAGTTATCAGATGGTGGTCGTGAAAGAAAACGTATCATTGAATCAATCGAAAGATTAAGTAGCGCAACACTCGTCTTAAAACTAAACAAACATGATCGTTATCTAGGACATTGTGAAATAGGTAAGGCTATAAAACTTCTCGATGTCGAATGGCAAAGATATTCAACAGATGGAATTATCTATGGCCAGTTTTCTCCCGTTTTTACGTACTGGTTAGAAGAAGAGTACACCTACGTGGATTGGGATATTCGCAAGAAACTAAAAACATCTTTAGCTAAAGCGCTACATCGATATCTCAGTGGTCAACTTAGCAATAGAAATAAAGAGCTCACCAAATTAAACAAACTTGATGATATTGCGCTTTCCATTGGATACAGCTGCCGTAAAAGTAGCATGAAAAAGAACTTCAAAAAGGCGTTAGAAGAATTGAAGTCAGCAGGCTATCTACTTGATGCGGATATCACAGGAACGGGTAGGGCGGAAAGCTTCCGTATCTTAGCTATAAAAGCATAAATCACCGTGTCTTTGGTGCTTAAACGTTTATCGCTCACCAGGCAAATCAACCAAGCACCGTGTAATAGGTGTCTAAATAATTTCTCCACGTCACATTATTAATATCAGCTCATCATTTTTTCAAAAATCGACCGTGTATTAGGTGTTTAAATAAATTTTTTCACACTAAATAAATAATAAAGCCCGTCAGAACTGAGTTTCAAGCTGTTTAAATAAAATGAAAACCGTTAAAATTTCTCCCATAATTGTGAAAACACTGCAATTTTCGATTAAAGATACAAATTATTGAACAGAATGCCAATAATTAGCGTTCTTCTAACCACCGTGTAATAGGTGCTTAAAGCAATACAATCGTTCATAAGGTACTGATTTTATGGCATTTAACGCATTGCATAGTTATACACAGACCGCCGTGTAATAGGTGTCTAAGCACCGTGTATTAACGGCTTTAGTGGCGTGTAATAAGTGCCTAAGCTACGTGTAATAGGTGCTTAAGTACCGTGTATTAACGGTTTTAAAGATGTTAAATAGTAGTGTAAGACATTGTTTTTCTTTGGATTATTTAATATAAAAACCGCCTTAGTCTCTATATAGTCTTTTATTAGTATTTAATAGTCCGTCATAGTAGTGACGTTTAAAAGCCTTATTAAAAAAACAAAAAGAAAAAAGATTAAAATCCTTCAACCAAATTAGAGCATCGGGAATTAAGTTCTTTGATTTCATTTTCTCTAAACTTTAGAAACAGAACAACACACGTGTACAAAGCACGAGTAGTATTACAATTCCATTCAGTTTCTAAATCATCGAGCAGATCAACGGAATCACTTAAGTAATAAGATTTATTTGATCCATTTTTTGGATTAGCTATAGCAAAAAGACTATCTTTATTTGTATTCGCCCAGTTCACAGCTTCATCAAAAAAACTGTATTGATATTTTAACTTTGGATTAAACGCACAGATCAATTTAATTCTTTGTCTATCTTTTTCACTTAATTTAAGTGTATAAGCGGTTAACTTACTTGTTTCCCTGGTCATATTGCTTTTCTTATTGTCGTTGATTAAAGGAGGCTAGCAAGTATATTTTGCTATGAAGATTTCTTTTAATAGACTTTTTCAGGTCTAAGATGATTGACCCATTTTTAATGTTATCAACATGCTTCATCAGGCATCCTTCTGTCTACGGAGGAATCTATGTTTAATATCTTTAAAGCTAATTCAAATGAAATTCACAGAGAAGCGACAAGTAAATATTTAATCGCTAAGACTGGGGAAGATATACTAAATGTTGACCACAGAAAAAAACACGTAACCAAAATTAAACGTTTATTCAGCGTTACTGATTCAATTTGGTTAGAGCATTACTATTTTGCAATAAAGTCATTTGCTGAGATCGTTCAAGAAGTACCAGCTTCTGAAATACATCATCATTCAAATGTTGGTGGTTTAATCGACCACACGTTAGAAACATTACATGCTGGTATTAGAATTTCTCACGGATATGTATTACCTCCAAACACAGAACCCGAAGAAATTACATCTGCAGCCGATCGCTGGAGGTTCGCAGCATTGATAGCAATACTCGCACATGATATTGGAAAGATAGTTACAGACATTGAAGTTGTTTATTCAGTTAATGATGGGGGCTTTCAACACTGGCACCCATGGTATTCAAATATTCCTGTTGGCTCTGAATATATTTACCGTTACAAAAAGAGGGAAGGGAACACTAAATCAGCAAAGTCACTGCATGAGAAAGCGGCCATGTCTTTGTTACCAAGATTGCTGACCAAAGAAGCGGCTGACTGGATATTTGAAGACTCAGAGCTGTTGTCTCAATTGTTTAGTACGGTATCACATTCAACTTTTGGAGGACAAGTCATATCAGAAATCGTAAGAACTGCAGATTGTTCCAGTGTGGCCAGAGATCTAGGTGCTGATACGGGTGTAAAAACTGATCATTCAAGTGCCGTACCACTTCATGAGAAGTTAATTGTATCTTTAAGAAAACTAATTAATGACGGGGATCTAAAAAGAAATAGACCAGGTGCTGCTGTTTGGGTAACGGATAATGAAACATGGGTTGTATCAAAAGCTGGCATGGAAGCAGTCCGGGCACAGCTAATAAATGAAGGCCATAAAGGGATACCAAAAAATGTTGTCCGATTGTTTGAGGTCTTGCGTGAACATGAGTTATTAATTCCTAACATTGAAGGCGATAGTGTTTGGTCTGCTGAGATAAATGACTTCGCAAAAAACTGGAAGCAAAAACTTACGTTCTTACGCTTTAATAATGCGTTGATTTGGCCAACAAGTAATCCATCTGTTTTCGACGGTGAAATCACACCAGTTGATCGGAAGGGAAATCCATTAAATATTGATGAAAGTAAAATAACAGCAGAAACTAATAACGTAGATATTGAAGACGCAATAGAGAAATTAACATCTAAGGTCGAAGATGATATTGATATACCACCAGGTTCAGTGACAAAAATGGTACAGAAACCAAAAGTGAGTGTTCCCAAGAGCAAAAAAACAATAGAACCTCAGAATAGTGAACAATCAGGCATTAGCTCAAAAGAAGCTAAACAAGAATGGAGGTCCTCCAGACAAGTGCAGGAGGATATTCTTGCTGAAAATGACTTCATTGGCTGGTTACTAAAAGGCATTCGTCGTCGGCACATACGAGTAAATGAACCTGCAGCACCGGTTCATATTCTTGATGAGCATGTTGCTTTAGTAACGCCATCAATCTTTATACTGTATCTGGAAAAAAACTCATTAAAAAAAGCCCTTTATGAGAAGAGGGCAGGTGACAAGAAAATTTACACCTTATTGCAGAAAGAACTACAGGCATTGGATATACATCAGAAGGGCACCAATGGGCAAAATATTTCGAAAATGTCTGTTGAAGGTCAGCGATCACAGTCTGAGTTAAGTGTTTATCTGTTAAATAAGGATTGCTTTCCTTCATTAGCAAACTTCACTTCAAATCAGGCTTTGAGGCTCCATCTATAGCCCTTCAGTATCTGCGAAGGACAAATACTGTTAAATAACACTTGGATTATGTATAATAAAAATCACGTATATTTCGTTTTTTTAAGAAAAACCGTTATTTTTATTGCGGTATTGATATTCTCTTACCAGAGGTTATACAAAATTGATGGAAAGCAGCAGTCACATTGAATATGAAACAGAAACAGATAGTTTTGCTGAATCAGGGAAACGATTAAATCATTTACTTGATCAAATTGGCTTTAAGGCGGAGAGGGGACGTGTAGCTTTTTTCCAAAAATATTTAATAGAGCGCAAACCAGAAACTTTTGATGGCCTTAATTACAATACTGTGAGGTCTTGGTTTAATAACAGTTCACCATCGATGATTAAAATCGATGTGATTATTAGCGCATTGCAAGAGTCATATTCATTTAATCATAATATTCCACAGATAAAAACATGGTGGAAAGTTGGTGGTTATTACCCCTTTATCGATGAAACCGGTATAGCCTCGCCAACAATCCATGACCTTCAAAAAAGAAATGAAGCAGATAGAGAAAAAGCTCAATTTATTGTTATGTCACTAGTAACAGAAGTAGCCGGCGAAAAATTTAATAACCTTACAGGTGAAGATCTAGTACGGCTGAAAGATAGTGCCGTAAAAATGTCTGATGATTTTGCCAATCCTTTTAAAACAACGTGCCCATCAGAATATTTAAAAATTGCAATACAAAACGAACTTAAATCAGTTCTAAATGAAAAGTAAGTTGATTTAGTCTAGATATATAGCACCATTCGTCAGTTAATACATATTAGCTATTCCTAATGTATCTATTGTCAGATAATATAGCGCTAATTGTTATTAAATTATATAAGAGGAAGAGTTTCATATTGTAGTCACACGGATGTAGTTAGCGTTTAGCCAGCGTTTGTTCATATCGCGGTACCTTTCTATAAATAATAAACGTATTTTTTTGACCTTATAGTTGAAAGCACTCGTTCGTCTTATCAATAACATTAATCATGTTAAATTTATCAGACATTAAAATTTCTTATAAAAAAGTTCTTTGCAGTTCTGTATTATTTACGTCATTTTTTGTGTATACCCCGATTTTATACATGGTATTCAATGAAACGAAAACGGCAAATGCAAATACTATTGTCTCTTTAAGGAATCAAACTAATCTCGGCGCGTCAAAAATATTGGGTGTTGGACTGTCTTTGAATAACCATGACTTAATAAATTCGACACTTGATAGTCTGATTTCATATTCTTATATGTATAGTCTTACAGTAAGAGATAATTACAACGAAGTTATTGCCTATAGCATCAATGATAATTTTGATGTGATGGAAATAGATCAACTACGTGTTAGAGAATTACCCATATACAGTCCTGATGTATTTGATGAAAGCGAAGAAAAAATAAGACTTGGGATGTTAGTCATTTCAGCGAGTCCAATTATCGCGAGTAATGCAGTGTTACCGCCTTTATATAAAGCACTTTTAATAGCGGTATTATTTTCTGTTATAACAGCATTTCTATTTGCTCTAGTCTTTAAATCATTCAAACATAATCTAGGCGACATGGTCTCATCAGCGAAGAGGTTAGCCACTGGTGAAAAAGGTATTCGTCTTATTGAAGATACACGAATAGAAGAAATTTATGAATTTTCAAAAGCATTCAATAAGATATCACAAGATCGTGAAAAAGCATGGCATGACATTGAATACCAGGAACAGGTGTTTGAGCTTAAAAAGAATATATTACAAATAGCCGCTCATGAATTACGTTCACCTATAGGCGGTATTAAGACGTTGCTTGATATTGCTATCAATCATAGCGAAGCGAATAGARAATCAGATGTTCTATTAACATTGAAAAAAACGTACTCTGAAATAGATTCATTAAATAAACACATTACAGCGATTCTGTCTTTGACTGCGTTGGAGAACAACTCTCTTACTCGTACGGATGACTGGGTAGATATTCCAAAGTTCATCCACGACCTTGATAAACAATTTTCTGTTAAGTGCTATTCAAAACAAAATATTGTATGGGAGTGTGTTTCGAAAGGGGACAGTAATAAAGATGTTTATATGGATTTCGATCTAGTTACTATTATTGTTTCAAATGCTATTGATAATGCCATTAAATACACGACGAAAGGTTATGTGAACACAACATTTGAGATTATCGATGATGATTTAGTGGTAGTTGTACACGATAGTGGAGTAGGGCTGACCCAAGATGAAATCAATATACTAGAAAGTTCACCGAATCAGTTACAGAACAGTATTAACCGTAAAAAAGATGGTTGGGGCATAGGCCTGGCAACAATGTATAGGTTTGCTGATTTTCTTGATGGTCATGTTTATTTTGATAGCAATAAAGGATTTGGTACAAAAGTTACCATCACTATTCCTGTAAAGGTTCGACAAAGAGAAGCGGAACCAGTCAGGCCTGCTTTAAATAAAGACGCAATTATTAATGACTTAGTCGTGCCAAAAATCACTAATGAGGCTTATTCTTCAACTTATGTGCATAACGTTACTAAAGATGGATTTAAAGTATTTGTTATTGATAATAATCAAAGGCACTTAGAACAAATGGAAGAACTCCTGTCGCCGCGTTTTCTCCGACGCGATGATGTTGAAGTGACTTTTTGCACAACGTCGACAGACGCAATCAGGCTCGTAGAAGAAACCCGATTTGATCTCCTATTAATTGATTATCACATGCCCGATATTGACGGGCTTCAGTTCTTACGCTTTATCAATGAAAGTGATAATCAATGTAAGCAAGCAGCAAAATACATAATTACAGCTGACGCAAACATTCCCCTACATGAAAAAGAAGAGATGCTTCTACTTTGTAATAAAATACTTAGCAAAGGTCTTACATCTAGCGATATTAGAGGACTAATAAGTAGCGCTTCATTAAAAGCGGTATCTTAGTTAATCTGAAATATTAATAGCGCGTTATTTATACGTTATTGCTTARCATAACYTTCTGGTCAGGCTGCCACCGCTCTATATTAAGTTGAATGGTYCCGATACCCAGCGYRCGWACCCATTTAGCGGCTGAATGAATATTTGTCCAGGTCTTAAGCTTTCCTTTCAGTGTCGTTGCGGTATGCTTCCCGGTGGGTGTGACTACTTCCACATGAAGCAGACCGCCGTTGCCAATAATATGGATCTGCTTGATGGCRCCATTCTCGACAAGTAATCGGAGTGTTTTCTCATCCATCATTGTCACCAAACATTTCCTGTTGCTCAGGGATAGGGATACCTTTATCCTCACAGTGTTGACGGATCAGTATTTCTACCAGGTTGGCAACACTTCTGTGATCCTTCATCGCGGCGATACGGGCGGCTTCTTTTAAGACGGGGTCGATCCGTAAGTTCAGGGTTGCGGTTTTGGTGGCGGCCATGGTTATTTGATGTGGGCTAAGATACAATACATTGTAACGCAGATGTATTGTATTGCAAGCTTTGGTAAAAGAGTATGAATAGAGAACACTATTTAAGTGAAGTTGAAAAACGGTTAAACCAGATATTCACCGCCTCAAAGGAAGGCTATAAAGCCCCACCAGYTGMGCGTCATCGGTTAGAGGGKTTTATGGCTGCAGGTGTTTTTATGGGTCTTGCGTCGAATGCAGAATTGGCCAAAGTGATGGATAGCATTCATGTGCGACTATTTGGTAAAACGATTGAGCAGCGTAAAAAAGAATTGCCTGGTAGTTGGAAGGAGGAGGGGATCGATTATAGTTTTTATGATCAGCCTACATTTGARCGTAAAGATAAGGAAACAGTTTGAACAAGCAGCATTACGATATTATTGGTGATATACACGGGCAGGCGGATGAGCTTATTCAGTTGCTGATACGTCTTGGCTACGAAGAACAGACCGGTGTTTACCGTCATCGAGACAGGAAAGTGATATTTCTTGGTGATTTCATTGATCGAGGCAAGCAGCAACAGGGTGTATTGGCGATTGTCCGCCCGATGATAGACAGTGGGGCGGCTTTATCCGTGATGGGTAACCATGAATTTAATGCGATAGCCTATTTTGCGCAAGATGCCGTCACGGGAGATTATCTGCGACCACACAATGATAAAAACAGGAAGCAGCATCAAGCCTTTCTTTGTGAATACGAAAAGAGGGAAGAGGAGTATGCCGATGTGATTGCCTGGTTCAAGACACTACCGTTATGGCTTGATCTTGGCGAATTAAGAATTATTCACGCCTGCTGGGACAATCGCTGGATCAATGAGATTATGCAGAACAATAATGATAGTGCTTTGATCGGTGAGGCATTATTAAAACGAGCGGTCGTTGAAGGTGATTGGGCGTTCGAAGCCATTGAAACATTATTAAAAGGTAAAGAGATCCCGCTTAAAGACGGCGCWAATTTTAAAGATAAAGAYGGTAATGTCAGRCACAAYATTCGTGTACGTTGGTGGGACAAAACTGCGATCACTTATAAAAGTGCCTTCATGGGACCAGAGAGCGCTCGAACTCATATTCCCGATGATGAAATAATGGGTGATCATTTAATTGCTTATGGGCACGACGAACCACCGGTGTTTCTTGGTCATTACTGGATGGAAGGTGAGCCCACACCATTGGCAGCAAATATTGCTTGCCTGGATTACAGTGTGGCAAAGCCTGGCGGCAAGTTAGTCGCCTATCGATGGGATGGTGAAAGGACATTACATAAAGATAAGTTTATATCTGTCGCGAGGGTTGAATGAGAATTAAACCTGATTATGGATTGCGATAATGAGGCTCGCCGGTGTGGTTCCTGGCCCAGAAATCGAATCATCTAGCTCGTAGAGATGTCATTTTTATTGCTCAGGGGGTATTTGGGGCGGTACCTCTCATTTTTCATTCTGAAATATCTTTGATTAATAACAGGGTGGGACTTTAACGAGGTTTCCTTGGCAGAAATCACATCAGAAACAAGTACCATTAAAGTTCATTAAATCTATCAGTAATTATAATTAACTTGGACCATATTAGACGGTATGGTACATCATCCTACTATTTCACATGATAAGAAACCGGGGCATAAATATAAACAGTACGTGTCTTAATGAGAAATCGGTTAAATTCGGCTTAAATCGGTAAAGATCGATTGACAGCAGGTGGGTTATTCATATATTTTGGGTGTTTTGAATAGGGTTGTCTTAGAGCCCTCATTTAGCTCATAGGTAATATGTGAAATGACCGAATTGGACGATCGCTGGTTATCAATATCTGAGATTTGCACACATCTCGGTATTAGCAATGACACGGTTTATAAGTGGATCGATAAGCACGAAATGCCAGCTCATAGGATGGGTCGCCTGTGGAAGTTCAAAAAAGATGAAGTTGATGAATGGGTGAAGGCTGGCGGCGCATCCCAGAACGGTAGAAATTGGAATGAAGACTGAGAAATACAGGATGTCATTCACTGCCGGCACGCTTTTACTTCAGGAGTCGGTGAGTATTGCTGAAATTTACCTGGAAACAGGTGATTGGGATGAAGTTCGTGATGAAGTCATATCTAGGAACATCCTACAAGCCAGAATAGAAAGCACCGCAAAACGAATATGCCTAGAACTTTGCGCTCGCCTTAAATACCTTCATGAGGATGAGCTGGAACTGCTGGTAGAAGGTGACCATCAGGAACAGGCATATCTTCTCTGGCTAGCAGTCTGTCGCTGTTATCGCTTTATCTATGAGTTTTCTACTGAAATCATCAGAGAGCACTTCCTTACACTCAAATACGATTTGCACCATGAAGACTATGATGCATTCTTCAACGCTAAAATAGAATGGCATGAAGAGCTAGAGAAAATTACGGATTCAACGAGTTATAAGCTACGTCAGGTTCTGTTCAAAATGCTCCATGAAGCAGAGCTGCTAAATACGAATAATTCTATTATTCCAGCTATGTTAAGTAGCCGATTGATTGATGTCATATGTAAACACTCGGCTCAAGATTTACGTATCTACCCAGTTATGGACTCACAATTACAAGGGTGTGGCTAAATGAGTATTGATATAGGAACTGCGCCGATGAAGGATCGATTCGAACATCTACTTGCAGTAATAGGCGGTGAACGTTTTCTCAAGATGCAATCATTAAATAATGAAGTCCCATTCTATATCTGTCCATATAAAGCAAAAGAAGCGACAGATATGGAACGTATGCGAAGCCAACTTATCAATAAACTGGCACAAACGGGTGTCAATATCTTAGATATAAATCTTTATGACCTCGTTGTTGAAATTCTAAAGAAGGAAGGTGACTGGGAGTGGTGTCTGGAAACAGAGCAATCAATATCAAAAGAAGAACTAAAAGAAGAGCTCCAGTCCATGCTTGATATTGAATCCGTATTGACCCCAGCAATTGAAGAAAAAATGAAGCAGGCAAACTTCGATGCCATGTTTATATCGGGAGTAGGTGAGGTATATCCGTATATACGCTCACATAACGTACTCAATAATTTACAAAAAGCAGCAAAAGAAAAGCCAACATTGATGTTTTTTCCGGGTGAGTACACACAGTCACCGGAAACCGGAGCGTCATTGGATCTATTCGGGAAATTGCATGATGACAAATACTATCGTGCATTCAATATATATCATTCAGAAGTTTAAGAAAGGGGAAGCTTGATGTCACTGAGAGAGATTTTTCAGAAACCTGTCGATCGTAATATTGAAGGCGTAATAAAAGCCGATGATGAAGCAAGTCTTCGTCTCGAACTTGATGAATACGTCATTACCGATGAAGTGGCCAAGCGCCTGGATGCCTTTTTAGATGCATATAATAATTACGAAGGAGCCAATGGTGTCTGGATCTCAGGCTTCTTTGGGTCTGGTAAATCACACCTGTTAAAGATGCTTGCACTGGTACTGGAAAATCGCACAGTTGAAGGTGAAAAGGCTCTAGATTTCTTTTTGTCCAAACCAGCTTTTAAAGATGATGAGATTCGTCTGGGTGATTTGAAAAAGGCCGTATCTATCCCATCTAAAAGTATCTTGTTTAATATCGACCAAAAAGCCGATGTAATCAGTAAGACACAGATAGATGCCTTACTGTCAGTATTTGTAAAAGTGTTCGATGAAGAGTGTGGTTATTACGGAAAACAGTCCTATATCGCACAATTTGAACGAGAACTAGATTCCGATGGCTTATTTGAAGCATTTAAAACAAAATTCAAAGAAGTGGCATCGAAAGACTGGGAGTGGGCAAGGCAACGTACCAAACGAATGATGTCACACGTTGACGAAGCATATAACCAGGTAACAGATCAGTCAGTAAGCAATATATTAGATAAATACCGAAGTGATTACCGCCTATCGATAGAAGATTTTGCCGAGCAGGTCGGTGCCTATATTGATCTCCAGGGTAAAGATTTCCGCCTCAATTTCTTCGTCGATGAAGTTGGTCAATATATCGCAGAGAATGTGAAGTTAATGACCAATCTGCAAACGATAGCAGAAAGTCTGGCAACAAAATGTAAAGGGCGAGCCTGGATTATTGTAACAGCCCAGGAAGATATGAGCTCAGTTGTTGGTGAGATGGACAAGCAACAAGGAAATGACTTTACTAAGATTCAGGCACGTTTCGCTAATCGCATGAAACTTACCAGTCAAGATGTGGCGGAAGTGATTAAGAAGCGTTTATTGTCAAAAAATGATACTGGAATTGAACAGCTGTCAGATCTCTATCATGAACAATCAAATAACTTTAAAACACTATTTGATTTTGTCGATGGTTCACAGTCCTACAGAAACTTTCAAGATAGAGAAGATTTTATACATGGTTACCCCTTTATTCCTTACCAGTTTTCTTTGTTCCAGTCTGCAATACAGAATTTATCAATGCACAGTGCGTTTGAAGGTAAGCATAGTTCTGTAGGTGAGCGCTCGATGCTCGGTGTGTTTCAGCAAGTAGCTATACATATCGCCGATCACAAAGTAGGGCAACTTGCCACATTTGATTTGATGTTCGAAGGCATAAGCACGGCATTAAAGTCACAAATTCAAAAAGCGATTATCCAGGCAAACAATAATCTAGATAACCCATTCGCAATACGAGTTTTAAAAGCGCTATTTCTCATCAAATATGTAAAAGAGTTTAAATCAACACTGAGAAATCTATGCGTCCTGATGTTAGATGATTTTAATCAGAATGTACCCGCTTTACGTAAGAGAGTAGAAGAAGCGCTAAATCTTCTGGAGCAACAAACATATATTCAGCGAAATGGCGAAGAATACGAATACCTTACCGATGAAGAAAAGGACGTCGAAGAAGAAATAAAGAATACTGAAATCGAATCAACAGAAGTTGCAGATGAACTAGTAAAAGTTGTGTTCGATCACATCATAAAGAACCGAAAGATTCGATATGAAGACAATGGTCAGGATTATTCTTATACACGTAAGTTAGACGATCGACTGCATGGGCGAGAGTACGAACTGGCAATTAACATCATTACCCCATTTTATGAGAATGCAGAAAAAATTGACGCATTGCGTGGCATGTCAATGGCGCGGGCTGAGTTAATAGTTGTTATGCCTGCTAATGACAGGCTTATGCGTGATATAACCATGTATAAACAAACGGAAAAATATATACGTCAGAATATATCAACAGCTCAGTTAGATACGGTGAAGGGAATCCTTGAGAATAAAGGCTTCCAGAATCGTGAGCGTTATTCTGGCATTCAGCAGAGCATCAAGTCATTACTTGGCCAAGCTAAGATGTTAGTTGCCGGTGGTGATGTCGAAATAGGCGGTGAGGACGCAGGGTCAAGAATCATACGTGGTTTTCATGAGCTGATACAAAGAACATACCCGCATTTGAGGATGCTCAGAGGTGTTACTTATAAAGAAAATGATGTATCAAACTATCTCAATAATTCACAAGAAGGTCTGCTTGGAAATGATGTAACTGCAATGGCCGAGTCTGAGCAGGAACTGCTGTCATTCGTACAAAGCAATAATCGTGGTGGCGTGAGAACCACCTTAAAAAGCTTGATCGAAAAGTTTGAACGAAAACCGTATGGTTGGTATTACGCAGCAATACTGTCCACTTTGGCAATGTTATGTGCCCGAGGAAAAATCGAGGTTCGTAAAGACGGGAATATTCTTGAAGATGATGATTTGGAGAAAGGATTACTCAATAGCCGTGAACATGCCAATGTAGTCTTAGACCCTCAAATAGACTTCTCAGCATCGCAAGTTCGAAACCWWAAAGAATTTTATGAAGATTTCTTCGATGCTCCACCACAATCAAGCGAAGCAAAAGTTCTTGGAAAGGATACAGGTACAGCATTCCAAAAGCTGATAGGTGAACTTAATCTTCTTGTTGCAGAATCGATGCAGTATCCATTTCTCAATTCACTCGTACCCGTTGTCGAGCAGCTGGAATCTGTAAACGGAAAACCCTATACCTGGTATCTAACAGAACTGTTAAATAATGAAGATAATCTTCTGGATGTAAAAGAAAGTGTCATAGACCCGATTAAAAAGTTCATGAGTGGTCCGCAGAAAGATATATACAAACATGGCAAAGAATTTTTGCAGGCACAAGAGGCCAACTTTATCTATGTGAAAGACGACACCATCGGGCAGATTAAAACCGTATTGGTCGATCCTTCTTGTTACAAAGGCAATAAGATACAAAATCTGAAAACACAACTTGATGAGCTGAAAACAAAAGTTGATAAAAAGATACAGGAAAAACGCACAGAAACATTAAAAATACTAGAAGGAATGCAGTCACGATTGCATAGTATGGATGAGTATAGTGTACTTCAAGAAGCTCAAAAAACTGAGCTTGATGCACCGTTTAGTGATTTGATCGATCGTGTAAATCAACAAACACTTATCGCTGTAATTAACGACTCGATTCGCTTTTTTGAAGAGCAGGGCTATCAAACTCTGTTAGCAAAAATGGTTGGAATGGCAACGCCTGTGGAAAAGGCTACAAATGAAGATAATACGGAAACTAGTGAGGTGTCAGGTGGCTCTACTGGGGGTGTCGCTGAGACAGAAATTGAATATATATCCACCAGAAAAATCATCGTTGATTTTGATAAGGCATGGCTTGCAAATGAAGCAGATGTTGATCTCTATTTGAAACAATTACGTGAAGCTTTACTTGCTGAAATAGGTAAAGGCAAACGTATACAGACATAAGATTACTGATGCTCGATAAAATTACACTAAACAACTTTGCTGCCTTTGAAAAGTTATCAATAGATTTCTCACCAAAGGTTAACGTTATTATTGGAGAAAATAGTTGCGGTAAAACCCAGTTGTTAAAAGCTGCTTATGTTCTAAGCACCACAGGCACGGCATTCTCTGGAGATGAAAAGATAACAAAATCGAAAGTAGAGCAGGTGCTCACCGATAGATTGATACATGTTTATAAGCCTACTGAAAACAAACTTGGTGAACTGTATAACCGTGGTGGTAGTGGGAAAGCAGAAATTACTGCGGAATTCACATCAAGTGGTCAACTAGGTGCTGAATTTACATCCAGATCCAGTAAAGTACAGGTTAAGGGTAATCATAAAACGCCATTTTCCCAAGGTGCGGTCTATCTCCCAGCAAAAGAGGTTCTTTCCTTTCTTGATGGGATTTCAAATGAGAATTCTGACCCAGCCACGCTGAACCGATTGTTTGATATGACCTACTTCGATCTTACAGACAAGCTGCTTGAACAGCAGAGAGACGAAGTTGAGGAAAAAACAGTTTGGTTCCGAGAGGCAATCACCAATCAATTGGGTGGGCAATTTTTATTTGACGACACAACGGTTTGCTTCAAAGAAGGTGTATATAAGGACTACAAGGATAAGCATGCAAGCAAGTCTTACTTTGCTCCATCCAGCAAGCACAGCTTGTCCGCCACCATGACTGCTGAGGGGTATCGAAAAATTGGTGTACTTCAGCGGCTATTGGAGAACCAGGCAATCGGCACAGGCGTTAACGGGCCACTACTATGGGATGAACCTGAATCCAATATGAATCCCAAGCTGATGCAGATGCTTGTGGATATCATATTAGAGCTTTCACGTAAGGGGCAGCAAATTATTATCGCAACTCATGATTATGTGCTACTCAAATGGTTTGATCTGTTGGCGGATAAAGGCAAGGATGATTATGTACGGTTTCATACACTGTATCGTGATCAAAAATCTGAAAAAATCAAGCTTGAGACTACAGATAACTATCGAGAAATTACGCCTAATTCGATTGCCGATAGTTATAGTGATCTGACTGATCATGAAATTTCCAAGACTATGGGAGGTCTGGGAAAGTGATCCTTATTGAAGCAGATTTAGAATTTGATTTTACCGATGCTCTCGATGCTATCAAATTTGATGATAGTGGCCATGCCTTATCGCACTGTATGAAAGCCGTTGACTTCGTCGTAGAGTTAGCAGATGCATATCTTTTTATTGAGGTAAAAGACCCATCTCATCCACATGCACATGTTCAAGCTGTAGAACAATTTGAGGCAATCGCTACAAATGGAAACCTTTGTAAAGACATTGTAAAGAAGTTTAGAGACTCCTTCGTTTATAGATGGGCAGTTAATAAGCCTGAAAAACCCATACACTTTCTTTCGCTAATTACCCTTGAAGAAGCATTGCTCAATAGTATCCAAGATAACTTACATAAAAATTTGCCACTTATTGGTCCGTCATGTTGGTCAAGACCTATTGCTGCTAGTTGCCATGTACTAACCATCGCAGCCTGGAATAGAAATTATCCTAAATGGACCGTCAAACGGTTAAGTGAAGCTGGTATATAAATGGAAACAACAAAACTAAAAAAATTCGCGCAATATGCCCGCCGTAGTCTGATTGAACAGGTTTCAAATAAACTCAAGCTCGTGCTCAACGATGATAGTGCAGCCCGGCGTGAAAATGCAGAGGCTGTTAAAAAGCTTGAAGAGCAAATCAAGATTCATAGCAAGAAACATGTGATAGAACAGGTTGCTTACATCTGGTTCAACCGCTTCTGCGCTCTACGCTTCATGGATGTGAACCGCTATACCCGTATCGGTGTGGTGTCGCCTGCAGAGGGACAGTTCCAACCCGAGATATTGGCTGAAGCCAAGATGGGGCATATCGACGAAGGTATGGTGCCTGACACTACTAGACAACAAATCTTTACCTTGCTTGATGGTACTTCGCCTAGCAAAGATCCACAATCTGAGGCTTATCGTCTGTTGGTTGTTGCCGCCTGTAACGACTACTACAAAGCTATGCCATATATGTTTGAGCGCATTGCCGATTACACTGAACTACTGATGCCAGATGATCTGCTCTCTGGAAACTCTGTGCTCGCCTATACGCGCGAGGCGATGACGCCAGACATTTGTGAAGATGTAGAAGTTATCGGCTGGCTTTATCAGTTCTACATCTCAGAGAAGAAGGACGAGGTATTCGATGGACTAAAAAAGAACAAAAAGATTACACCAGAGAATATTCCTGCCGCCACTCAGCTTTTTACCCCGCACTGGATTGTTCGCTACCTGGTAGAGAATTCATTAGGTCGCTTGTGGATGCTTAATCGCCCTGATTCAGGGTTGCTTAAGCAGATGGATTATTACATTAAGCCTGAGCGACCAGAAGCCGACTTCCTGCAAATCAGCAGTCCCGAAGAAATTAAAATATGTGATCCTGCATGTGGTTCGGGTCACATGCTTACCTATGCCTTTGACCTGCTCTATGCAATTTACGAAGAGGAGGGTTATGAACCTGCCGACATACCAGAAAAAATCCTGACCAATAACCTGTATGGTGTTGAGATTGATGAGCGTGCTGGGGAACTGGCTGCATTTGCACTGACGATGAAAGCCAGAGCTAAACAGCGCCGTTTTTTCCGTAAGCAGGTACACCCCAATATTTGTGTATTGGAAAATATTCAGTTTGAAGAGGATGAACTTAAGGAGTATATGGAGTTTATTGGACGAGATCTGTTTACTACACCACTGTTAACTACTCTTAGCCAATTTGAAGAGACGAACAACTTCGGTTCGTTGATTACTCCAGAAGTAACTGATGTTGCGAGTATGTTGCATCTATTGAGTGCAAAGGATGTGTCCGAGCAGTTGTTTTTGAACGAGACACATGAAAAAGTGTTGAAAACTCTACGACAGGCCGACTATCTTATACCGAAATATCATGTGGTAATCGCAAATCCGCCTTATAAATCAAAGAAAGATTTAAATGATCAACTACAAATGTATATGGCGTTTAGGTTCCCTAGGTCCAAAGGTGATTTGTTCGCATGCTTTATTGAAAAAGGCTTAGAGCTAACACTACCATTTGGTTATTGCTCAATGATTACGATGCAGGCTTGGCTTTTTATTGATTCTTATGAAGAGTTACGTGCAAAAATACTTGATTATCATTCAATATTAAATTTAATTCAGATTGGCTTTAATAGCTTCCCTGAACTTAATTCAAAATTTGCACTTGCAGCAGCATTTACTATCATTAAGGACTTAAAAGGACAGTATGGTGATTTCATATCATTAAATAATGCTTCAAAAACAGCAGATAAAAAAGAAATATTTTTTAAAGAGAAGAATGCATTAAATATTTATAATATTAACTCAGATGAGTTTGCGTACATCGAAGGTACACCTATATCTTTTGAAACCCCTAAAGCACTTAGACACGTTTTTCATTCTGCGCAAAAATTACGAGAAATTGCAGAACCTAGGCAAGGAATGGCAACAGGCAAAAATGATAAGTTTGTTAGAATTTGGACAGAGGTCTCATTTAATCGAATTGGTTTTAATTATGAAACTAGGCAGTTAGCTAGTTCGAGTGGATTAAAGTGGTTTCCATATAATAAAGGTGGTGGCTTTAGAAAGTGGTATGGCAATCAAATATTCATTGTTAATTGGGAGAACGACGGTTATGAAATTCAAAACTTTACTGATTCAAAAGGGAAGCTAAGATCTAGGCCACAAAATAAAGAATATTATTTTAAAGAATCAATTACTTGGTCATTAATTGGGTTAAGTTTTGGACCAAGATATAATGAGGCTGGTTTTCTTTTTGATGTTGGTGGCTCATCAGCATTTCCAGATAAAGAAAACATTGACTATATATTGGCATTTATGGGGTCAAAAATTTCTTCAGAATGTTTGATATCACTAAATCCAACTCTAAACTTCCAAGTTGGTGATATACAACGGCTACCATTAATCATACCTAAAGAAAATGATTTGAAGTTTAAAATTGATTCTTTATCTCAGGAAAATATAAAAATTGCGAAGGAAGAGTGGAATTGTAAAGAATCATCCTGGGGATTTAAACAAAATGAACTTTTAAAATATAATAAAAATGGTGATTTTAGGCAGGCATTTCATGATTTTTGCTCTTATTGGGATAATCGATTTTGGACCTTGCATAGTAATGAAGAAAAAATAAACTCATACTTATTTAATATATACCAGTTGGAAGATATATCACCAGACGTTGATCTTAAGCATATTACGTTGTTAGATGATGTGGCTGAAATTATTGAAAATAAGCTTGTATTTACACCGAGTGAAGTTATTAATGGTTTTCTCTCATATGCAGTAGGCTGTATGTTTGGTCGCTATTCGTTAGACAAAAAAGGTTTAATTGTTGCCAATCAAGGTGAAACATTAGAAGAATATTTTAAGCAAATTCATAATCCATCTTATCCTGCAGATGATGATAACGTGATTCCGATGCTCGACGGTGACTGGTTTACCGATGACATTACCGATCGTTTTTTTAAATTCCTGCGAGTTACCTTTGGAGAAGAACACTACGAAGAAAATCTGAAGTTCATCGAGCATGGTATCGGTAAGGATGTCCGTAAATATTTCCTTAAAGATTTTTACAATGATCACGTAAAACGCTACAAAAAACGACCCATTTACTGGATGTTCAGTAGTCCCAAGGGCAGTTTCAACGCACTAATTTACATGCATCGTTACCGCCCGGATACTGTCAGCGTCGTACTTAATGATTACCTACGAGAATTCAACGCCAAACTAAGCTCCCGTAAGCAACATCTTGAAGCCATAAATATCAGCGCCAGTGCTTCTCAGAGTGAAAAAACAAAAGCATTAAAAGCAATAGAAAAACTGAACAAGATGATTGTGGAAATGGAAGAATACGAACGTGATGTGTTATACCCACTCGCCACAGAGCAGTTAGAAATCGATCTCGATGATGGCGTGAAAGTGAATTACAACAAATTCGGCACAGCATTAAAAAAAATAACTGGATTGAGTGGTAAGTAGGATAATTAATGAGTAACCGTATTACACAAGCACTAACTAAACTCTTTGATAAACATCGGATTGTTTTCTGGTGCGACGTAAAGAGTGAGTTACGCGGAGACTATGAGAGTCTGGATTTGTCTGGAATTGAGAAAATCGAACTCACGAATAATGAGTTTGGTGTTAAGTATCAAGTATTACGAGAAGAGCCTGAGCAGAAGTTTCTCCTTTATCGTGAAGGCCCAGAGCCCGATAGCATGGATAACTGGCTTCTCGATGTTCAACTAGGGCAAGCAGAATTTCGCACTGATCAGATAGCACTGTGGTTAGGTGAGTTGGAACTTGGAGTGGAATTTTCTGATTTAGTGCAGGAGCATGAAGAGTTCTTTAAAGCGGTTAAGCGAAAAGATGATTTAAAAAGCCTGCTTAAGGAGGATGACATTGACAGTTTCATCCGTATAAAAATGTTAGCGGTTTGTGCTGGCTGTACAAGTGACCCACGTATTGATGCGTCACTTGAACATCTGTTGTTGGATCTTGCTACTGATAATGATGAAAAAATTAAATTAATAGCACGCTGTAACCTTGATGGATTTCTCTGGGAGCGAATGGAGCGCGGTTATGGTTACAAGTCTGATGAGCCTGGTATCCATGATTTTGTCATTGAGCTTTTCAAGTCATGTTATGCCATGGGTACTGATGGTGATGTACGTTTATCATCTGATGCGCTGGTTTTTCTTAGAAGATGGAAGGATAGTCGTCAATATGAAGCATCATTTGAATCTTTGTCTAAAAAGTGTGCTGACTCGTTAGGTATTGAGCAGGATTTACATAACCGTGACTTCCGCAACCTGATAGATCTGGATTACTTTAGTTTAATTGATGAAAAGATAATCTATGAGCTGGTGCAAAATGTTGTAGCTAGAACCGTCTCAACAGGCGATGTTGCACTCTGGGTACGGCAGAGGCGTCAGAGCCATTGGTACAAAAGTTATCAGCATCTATACGAAGCGATTGATTTTGCTTCACAGTTTTTCCATATGCTTGATGAAGTGACATTAGAAATGGATTCGATGTCTGACGGAATACAGCGATATTCTCAATCTTGGTTTCGGTTAGATCAACTGTACCGAAAGTTTACATATCATGCTCGTTGTGATGCTCGCTCAACAACGCTGCTGGGTTCCTTGATTGAGCAAATTGAAAACCTGTATTCGAATAATTATCTACTGAAGTTAAATGATCGTTGGCAAATTCAGGTTGATGCTACTGATAAATGGGATGCATCACCTGTTTTATTGCAAAAGAATTTTTTCGAAAGTTGTGTTCAGCGTTACCTGAAGAAAGACAATAAAGTGTACGTAATCATATCGGATGCTCTGCGTTATGAAGTAGGTGATGAGCTGTTGAGTTTGATACGTCAGGAAGACCGATTCGACGCCAACCTTGAGCCGGCATTGTCTATGCTGCCCAGTTATACACAGCTAGGTATGGCCGCGCTTCTGCCAAATAAAGTGTTATCGCTGATGGACAATGATTCGGGAGCGGTGCAAGTAGATGGTCGAAGCTCACAGGGAACAGCTAATCGATCAAAAATACTAAATCAGGCGATTGAGCAGCGCGGTACAGCCATTCGCTCTGAAGACTTAATGTCTTTAAATAGAGATGAAAGTCGTGCTTTACTACGCGAAAATGATGTGCTTTATATTTATCATAATCAAATAGATAAAACAGGTGATTCACGCGATTCTGAAGAGCGTGTGTTTGATGCTGCTGAAGATGCACTTCAGGATTTAATTAAAATTATTAAGAAACTAGCTGCGGCAAATGCGAGCAATTTCTTAATAACAGCAGACCATGGTTTTATCTATCAGAACAGTGTTCTAGATGAGAGTGATTTTTCAGGAGCAGAAGTAGAAGGTGAGAAGGTTCTCTATCGCAATAGACGGTTTGTATTAGGTAAGGGTTTAAAAGAGGTTTCAGAGTTACGATCATTTCAGTCATCCGATCTGGGATTAGTGGGTAATGTGGAAGTACAAATTCCAAAATCAATTAACAGACTGCGTGTTAAAGGCGCTGGTAGCCGGTTTGTTCATGGCGGTGCATCCTTACAGGAAGTTGTGATACCGGTTATCCATATTAATAAAAAGAGAAAAAGTGATATATCGGCTGTATCGGTTGATATTTTACGTGGTGGTACAAAAGTAATTACCTCCGGACAGTTGGCACTAGTGTTCTATCAAACCGAACCATCAACAGATAAAGTGCAGCCAAGAACACTAAGAGCAGGTATCTACACGCAAGATGGTGAGCTTGTTTCCGATTCCCATGATCTTGTCTTTGATTTTATTTCGGATAACCCACGAGAAAGAGAATTACAGGTTCGTTTTGTATTAACAAGAAAAGCAGACGAAGTTAACGGCCAGGAAGTTATCTTACGACTGGAAGAAAAGCTGGCGGGTACAACGCATTATAAAAAATATAAAACACTTACCTATACAATGAGACGCTCCTTCACCAGCGACTTTGATTTTTAACAGGGCATAGAAATGACAGAAAACGTATTGAATGAGTTAGATCAAAAGATCTGTGATGTGTTTCCAGGTCTTGTTGTTAGAAAGGATCTTGTTAAAACTGTTAAAGGTAACGCAATAGTACCTTCCTATGTATTGGAGTATTTGCTTGGGCAATATTGTGCATCGAATGATGAAGATACTATCGAGACAGGTATTCAAACGGTAAAAGAAATTTTAGCTAAGCATTATGTGCATCGTAATGAAGCAGGCTTAATACGTTCGACCATTCGAGAAAAAGGCCGCCATAAAGTTATCGATAAAGTGAGCGTCGCACTCAACGATAAAAAAGATGTTTATGAGGCCGAGTTTTCTAATTTGGGCATAAAGAAAATATTAATCGATTCAGGCACGATTAAAAAACACCCGAAGCTACTGGTTGGTGGTGTGTGGTGTATAGCAGATATTGAATATGAGCATTCTGAAGATAAGGATAGCTCGCCCTGGATAATGGGTTCGCTTAAACCAATCCAGATGTCACATTTTGAGTATGAATCTTATCTTGAAGCCCGTCGCCAGTTTACTCTGGATCAATGGATTGATGTTTTAATACAAAGCATTGGCTTTAACCCAGAACACTTTGGAAGGCGAAGCAAACTAATCCAAATAGTACGTTTGATTCCTTTTTGTGAACGTAACTATAATTTGATCGAGCTGGGCCCTAAAGGTACGGGTAAATCACACATCTATTCTGAATTTTCACCACACGGTATTTTGCTGTCAGGTGGAGAAGTGACCGTACCTAAACTCTTTGTAAATAATGCTTCTGGCAAGATCGGGTTGGTCGGTTACTGGGATACCGTAGCGTTTGATGAGTTTGCAGGCAAGAAAAAGAAAGTTGATAAGTCTCTGGTAGATATATTGAAGAACTATATGGCCAATAAGACCTTCTCACGCGGTGTAGAAACATTAGGTGCTGATGCCTCAATGGCATTTGTTGGTAATACAGAACACAGTTTGCCTTACATGTTGAAGCACTCAAATTTATTTGATGCATTACCTGAAAAATTCTACGACTCGGCCTTCTTAGATCGTTTGCACTTTTATATACCAGGTTGGGAAGTAGATATTATTAGAGGAGAGATGTTCTCAGAAGGTTATGGATTTGTAGTTGATTACCTGGCCGAGATATTAAGACATCTACGTACTCAGGACTTCTCGGATCAATATAAAGAATATTTCACATTATCATCTGATATTTCAACCCGTGACCGAGATGCGATTAATAAGACATTTTCAGGGCTGATGAAGATTCTTTTCCCACAAGGAGATGCATCAAAAGAAGAGATTGAGGATATATTAAAATTTTCAGTAGAAGGGCGGATACGTGTTAAGGACCAACTGTTCAGAATTGATAACACCTATGCCGATGTTAACTTTAGTTACAGTGATATGGACGGAAAATCAGTCTCAGTCGCTACATTAGAAGAAATTGAGTACCCAAACTATTTCAATAAAACAGTTTCTGATGGTGAGGAGGATGGAACTGGAAATAATCAAGAGTCCACGGAAACTTCAACGCCTAACGCAACGGCTAATGAAGAAGCCAAAACTGAAGCACCAAAAGAGCAGCACCTAACCTTTGCAGAAAACCAGCGAGGTATCTCATATGACAAGCTATTCGGTCCATATCTGAAAGGGGCAACAGAAATAACAATTACAGACCCATATATTCGCCTGTTCTATCAAGCAAGAAATCTAATGGAACTCCTAGAAACTGTCGTCAGAAACAATACAGAAGATGATGAAATATTTGTAAACCTAATTACAGTCGAAGATGAATTTAAATCCTTCCAACAGATAGAGTTTTTCGAAAAAATACAAAATACTATGTTTTCCGTGGGTATAAAATTCGACTGGTCATTTGATAATAGCGGTACGCAACATGCACGCCATATCGTGACCGATGCAGGTTGGAAAATCTCACTTGATCGGGGGTTGGACATCTTCCAGCAGTACGATATGGGTGATGCTTTTCAGTTAAGTAATAGACTTCAGAAACAGCGTGCTTGTAAGGCGTTTGAAGTTACGTATATTAAAGTGTGAGTAGGAAGCAATTAAATGTTCTATACAATGAGACCTTCAGATATTGCCAAAAAAATCCTTTTGGCAAAGAAACGTGTTCTATTTATGGCTCCAGGGCTGGATTCAAGTATTGCATCGGCACTTGTAAATATAGCTAATCAGATTGGAAAGAATTCTGTAACCATAATTCTTGATGTTGATGAAAATGTTGTTCGGTTAGGGTATGGGGCTATCGATGAAATCAAGATGCTTCAAGATGCGAATTTATCTGTTAGACAGCAAGCAGGGTGCAGAATAGGCGTTTTATTATGTGATTATAAGGGATGGGCGTTTAGCTTGCCGGCAATGATGGTTGAGGATCAAAGTCTCCCAGTACAAAGCGCTAATGGCTTTGTGCTGAATAGGCAACAAGTAGATGAGATGTTTAAATCAATCTCTATTCCTAGAGATGTAACTTTAGCGCCGAAAACAATAGAAGAAGCACCTAGAGAAGACAATCCTACTGAATCAGAACCTGTTGTAAACGTAGGGTTGACACTAGTCAGTGTAGATAGTGTTAAAGATATTAAAAATAAAATTGATGAAAATCCACCGCAACCATTTAATTTATCTAGGCAAGTTAAGGTTTATTCATCTTATCTTCAGTTTGTTGAATTAGAAATTGTTGGTGCACATGTTAGTCGTCATACAATTAATATACCTAAAAAGTTTAAATTACTTTTGACAAAGGATAAAGATACTCAAGAACGTCTTCGTTCGTCATTTCAGTTAATAGATAGTAATAAGCAAGCCGCATCACAAAAACTCATTGATGAAATAAACAATTTGCGAGAACGCTATCTTCAAAATCTAAGGTCAGTTGGTAAAGTCATTCTGAGGTCAAACAGAAAAGATTTCGACGAAGCATTAAATGAAATTATGGGTAATCTTGATGTGTTTAAGAATGATATTAAGACTCAACTATCTAAAGAAGTTATAAAAACTAAAAAGAATCTTGTGAAAGCACTCGTTCCAGTAGTTAAGAAGAATCCTCCCCCAGACCTTCTTAGACAGACATCAACACCGATTACTGTTGATAAAGCTCGTCATTATCTTGAACATGAACTGGATAAAACAATACCTGATATTGATAAACTAATTTCTGATATTAAGATAAATTGTCTATTCAAAGATGTAACGCTTGAGATGCTTAAGAATGATGAGTTTCAAAAAGCTGTAGCAGAAGCATTTCCGCTAGAACCATGGGCTCGGCCATTCACTGAATTTGAAGCTGCTAAGGCTGTTCAGCCGTCATTAATCTGATAATGTCGTATAGGGTCTCCAACAATAAAGGGCAGTAAATGCCACACTTAGGTATGTACCTAATTGATATTATTTCTCATTTTTTATTTTTGGATATCTTATCAACAACAGACCTTAAAACATCGACTTCGGTACGGAGTTTTTCATTCTTGGTGCTGAGTTTTTGGTGATCCGTCTGTAGCTTTAAATTTATTTCCTGATGTTCTTTCAGGCGGAGAATGGTTTGATGTGCAGCGGTGAGATCCTGTTCAACATCCGCGATGATATTCTGCTGCTTCTCTAATTCTTCTGCTTGATGCTTGTTTTGTTTTTTCTGTTCGATGTGTTGTTTATTGCTCTCAGTCAGTTGGTTTAATATCTCAGCATTTTCCTGGTGGCTTAGATTCAGCTGATCTTTCAGTTTGTCATTCGTCTCAGTAAGCGCTTTATTTTTATTCTCAGCATTGGTTAATTGATCACGGGTTTGCTGGATACTGGTGTTTGATTGTTCAAGCGCTTTTTTATACCCCTTGAGGGTTTCTGCATGCTCATTTTTGAGGGTGTGCACTAATGTGGTATGTTCTGCCTGCAGTTGATCCTGGTGGTGTTTGACCGTAATCAACGCATTCTCTGCGGCGACCAGAGCTTGTTTTAAATTTTCATTGGATTGCTCAGTTTTTGATAATTTAGTGCTTTTGTCAGTCAGGGCCTGATTGGTTTCAAGGAGGGATTTTTCAAGTTCCTTGATACGAAGCGCCGCCTGTTTATGGTTTTTTTGCGCATTATTACTTTCATTTTTAAGCGCTTCTGATTGTTGTTTTGCCTTCTCCAGACGTTCTTCCAGACCTTTTTTCTCTTTTGCCACTAATTCATCGTACTGGTCGTTTAGTTCCAATACCACCGGACGGATCAGGCTGACCAGACGTTTTGTGACCGGGTCTTCGTCCTGGTAGTCGATATCGATGTCCAGTCCTTTTAAAAAGTATGCGATTTTCGCTTCGGAACCTTTACCAAGCAAGGTGCGCACCTGGTAAGGGTTGATGGGTTTGCCGAGGCCGTTGAGCGTGTCGACCGCGTCTTCAATGTCCTGGATGGCAATAACGGATGGCCTGGCCATGGTGTCTGTCCTCAAGCGGTGGTGGCTGGCACGGGGCGTGTAGTGCCGTCGTGCGAGCGGTTTATATCTGCTTTATTTAATGTCACACTAAATATAACATGTAATAGTGTAAAAACAATGAAAATAAGGGCAATATATAAGACGTGATAATAGAACATTATCACGCCTTTAAGATATAATAGGATGTAGTAGGGTGATGGGTTTTTTAGAAAATTAGAGTGCCAGGCCAATCGTAAGCGTAATAATGTGAACGTTAAATCGCTTAACGGTGTTGTACCCGACGATGATGGCCACGCAGTGTAATCACTCAATCCATTGACACGTTAGAAGTGCGTGTATTAGTATGTATTACATAAAAGTGAGGTGAATGATGCAAAGAAATACGAGCGTGACATTAGGCGAACATTTTGGCGAATTTGTTGAAGACAAAATTCAACAAGGGCGATTTGAATCAACGAGTGAAGCGGTAAGAGCGGGTCTGCGTCTTCTTGAAGAGCATGAAGCCAAATTAGATCTACTACGAAAGACACTGTCTGTTGGTGAAGCGCAACTCGATCAAGGCAAAGGCGTCGATGGCGATGCATTTATGCAAGATTTGATCAAATAATGACAAAATACCTTCTTTCGCCTGCAGCGCAAAAGAGTTTGAGTAACATAAAAGCCTACTCGAATAAAAAATTCGGTCCTCAGAGAACAAAAACCTACCTTCAGGATATTCGCAATCGGATGCAGGCGTTAGCAGAAAGCCCATCTCGTGGAAGAATACGAGAAGACCTGAAAGTGGGATACCATAGTGATTTTGTCGGTTCCCATACCATTTACTACCGCGTCCGGCCTACCCATATAGAGATTATTGATGTGTTGCATCAGTCAATGGAGCCATCAAAACACATTATTAAATAGCTTATCAATATTGAGAAGATAAACATGTTTGTTGAATCAAAATACTTTCAATGCGAAAAATGTGGAGAAAATAGCATTCGTTTAATATTTGCACCTCAAGCAGAAACGGCCGTTGAACTACAAGACTTCTCCGAGAAAATAAGACACGACTACGTAAGTGAAACTTGTGAGGTTTGGATAATTGGTGCACCTGAAAATGAGACAGCCCCGGATTGTGGACACATCACAATGCAAGCATGGCCATCGTACCAAGAACCAAAGTTGATACCTGCCAGCGAATTCAATAAGCGTATCGTGCATTGTGAAGAAAATCACTGCAATCAAACAAACACAAAAGGTTGCTAGTTATAAAAGGCATTGTAAGTTGAAAGTAACGCTTTAATACCTGGAGGTTACAATGGAGCTGAGTCAATTTTACAATGGCATTGCCATGCATAATGACGTCATCAGGCAAGTCATCAACAACGATTCGTTATACGTTAAACATGAAGATGGCTACAGTTACACCGTTGGTATGCGCAATATTGGCGCACCAGAGTTGGTGATTTATGGACAGCGAAAAATAGTCGCTGATGAAATGTTTAAGATTATTTATATCGCTGCAGCACAAGCGTATGGCGAACAAGATCTAAATACTGTTGTTAAAAACGTATTTGACCCAGCACCATCGCTCACAGCATTACCTGAAAGAGAAAAGAAGGCCTTATTTTATGCAGCACGAACGTATTATGATGACTGGACCTTCTCTGTTTTTAAAATAACATTAAAAACGAATATGAGTGATAGTTAATGCCCGGTAATAATGTAGCTGATTTCACGAAACGTCTTCAGATAAAGCTAAAAAAAGAACGATTGAAAGAAATCGTTTCTGCATCAGGCTGGGAGATTAATGGTGATGTTATTGATGGATTAGAAGTATGTGTTTATTTGATAGATAGTACAGAAAGCACTATCGTTTTATTTGGTTGTAAGAAGCTCGACCTAATTGAGCCTGAAGTAGATGATGCTATTCACTGGGGCCATTTCTTGTCAGCTTGGGACGTTATTGCCGACCCAGATATGCCTTATGATGAGAAACATAAAGATATCACGATAAAGTTTTCTTTAAGGGCGCTACCAACCATTGCATTATGGCCACCAGTGTTAAAGAAAGTACTGTCTGAGGGAGACAAGCATAGAGCGCATATATTAATCATCATTGATCGGGACAATATGGAATCTCCCCTGGATATTATCCTGGCACGATCTGAATCTCTGTTGATGAACACGGCAAGTATTCAGTCCATTATCGACAATTATAAAGATAGTGAGTAATTGACGTTATGACGACATCAAAATACATTGATCCTTTACTCGTTGGTAAAGACGCGGAAATTGATCTCATTGCAAAGGAGGAAATGCTTCTCAAAGCCTCAGAAAATGAAAACACAAAAAGAGCTTTAGATAACGCTGTAAAACACTTTAGACAGGTCTATGGTGCTTCACTGCCCTGCACTGATGTTGTGTTGAGAAAGTATCTCATTAGGTATGCGGGTGAATTAAGTGTGTCTACATTGGAACAACGGAGAGTTTTAATTGGAAGATGGCATCGTGAACATGGCTTTGATCATAATCCAAATGATTCAGAAGAAGTTAGACGGATCATGCGCGGAATACGTCGTAAATATGGTCGTGCTCCGAAGCAGGCGAAACCAGCGCCGTTGCGTATTATTGAAAAAGTGATTGTTAATTTAGATAAGGTAATAAGTAATCGTGAGGACGAAAATCACAGTAATCGCTTAAGGTCTGTTAGGGATAAGGCGCTGTTGTTGACAACATTTTGGTTTGGACTTCGGTCAGATGAGTTAATTAATTTACGTGTGTGTGATATAAATTTTCATTGGGACGCAGATACCCCCTATTTTGAGTTGTACCTTTCTAAATCTAAAACAGATAGAGATGCTCATGGTCGAACAAGGAAACTTGAAGCCTTACCAAACCTTTGTCCGATGCATGCACTACGGGATTGGCTTGAGATAAGTTGTAATGGGGTTGAGGTTAAGAATTACCGAGAAAGCGAGTTGCCTTTGTTCTCTAAAGTATCACGTTGGGGCAAGATATCTAAGACGTCTATCCATAAGAACTCTATTTATAAGGTGTTTATTCGATTAATACAAGATGCAGGAATAGATACGAGCGAATATAGTACACACAGCATGCGACGAGGCATCGCTAACTGGATTATTGATTCAGGTGCGTCGGTTGCCGAGCTTAAAGAGTGGATTGGTTGGAGTGATACCAGGACGGCAATGCGTTATTTAGATGGTAAATCTTCACTGCCAAGTAAGATTATTGAAAGAAAGTTTAAAGACCGCCTGGCGAATAACACCAATAAAGATAAGATAGAATATGATACATAAATAATAGTTATGTTCTGATTAAAATAAGGAGTTTCTTATGTTAATACTGACGAGAAGGATTGGTGAGACACTGTGTATAGATGATGATGTTACGGTTACCGTGTTAGGTGTCAAAGGCAATCAGGTTCGCATCGGAATCAATGCGCCGAAAGAGGTTGCCGTCGATCGAGAAGAAATACATCTGCGAAAACAGAACGAAGCCGAGAATAAAGGTAATAGATGATGTCAAATATAATGCCCATGAGTTCAAATTTATCACCGGGACAGGCGAAATTTAAAATTCTGCTTGAGCGTTTCCCGAGGTTAACGGCATACTGGGACTGGGATAAGTGTGAGTGTGACTATGAAACGTTAAAGGAGAATATGGGTGTTATGTCACACGGTGAAAAGATTATCGCGCAGTTCCTCTTGGGTGTCTGGACGCACAATGATCATGATTTTGATATTTTGGAAGCCGCCAGTGTGCTT
>NVWZ01000003.1 GCA_002746365.1 Thiotrichaceae bacterium | reverse complement strand
AGTGTTTTTATCGGGGATCCAGCGTTTATAAAAGACAATGGATTCCCGATAAAAGCACTCGGGAATGACAGAAACTATATCGTGCAAAGGTCTCATAATATCTTTTTTGCGCTTTTTTTGCGTCCTTTGCGTTCTTCGCGGCAAAAAATTGTTTTTTCTGGAGGTTCTCTTTTCTCGGACAGGCTACCCAGGGTAGTTTTTACTGCTTACTATCATTCCCGGCTTTTCCTAGAATGGCATCCATTTGTCGGCCACTGAGTACGCGTTTAAGAAAACCGAATAAATAAGTCGGAAAAGTTACGTAATAACGTGGTTTGGGTTTTTTTGATTCCAGTGCATAAATAACACGTTTTAGTACGGCCTCAGGTGGCAAAGTAAAAGGCGCCGCCGGTCCTTCTTTATTAAGTCGTTCAATCACGCCTAAATATTTTTCTCGATGCACACTGTTTTCAATATCGATATGTTGTTTTAAGGCGATAACCGCATTGGCACGAAACCGGCTGGTAATCGGGCCGGGTTCAATCAGGCTGACAAAAATATTGCTGCCTTTTAGTTCCAGCCGCAAGGTATCACTCAGTCCTTCAATAGCATATTTACTGGCATTGTAAGCGCCACGAAAGGGCATTGCGACAAAGCCTAATACTGAGCTATTTTGAATAATACGACCGTAACCCTGTTTACGCATAACAGGAATCACCAGATTAGTCAGTTCCAGCCAGCCAAAAACATTGGTTTCAAACTGAAATTTCAAACTATCACGGGTTAAATCTTCAACCGCGCCTGGCAGACCAAAGGCGCCATTATTAAATAAGGCATATAAGTGACCGTTGGTTAGCTGCATAATGTGTTCGAAGGCATGCTGGATGGATTCGCTGCTGGAGACATCCAGTAACAGACTTTCAAAGCCTTCATCGATTAATTGTTTAACGCTTTCTTCGCGGCGAGCGGTGGCGATGACCCGGTAGCCCCGTTTTTTTAGGCCTTTAGCCACGCAATAACCGATGCCTGTCGAGCAACCGGTTATTAATACGGTTTGTTGTGCTCGGTCTTTTGGTGATGAAGTGAGATTCATGGTGCAAGCTTAACCCATATTTTAAGTGTTGCTGTGCCCATGCTGGTACATATATAATCACGCGCTAATGTTTTGAGTTGAGCGAGCTATGCCATTTTACGAATACCAGTGCAGTCAGTGTGGACACGAAGAAGAAGTATTGCAAAAAATCAGTGATAAACCACTAAAAAAATGCGCGGCATGTGGCAAGTCAACCATGAAGAAAAAGGTCTCGGCGGCTGCGTTTCGCCTTAAAGGAGGTGGCTGGTACGAAACTGACTTTAAATCGGGTAATAAAAAAAATGTGGCCGGTGAAGCAAAAGCCGACAAAAAGGCCAATGAACCTAAAAAACCTGAAAAAAAGCCTGCTGGTGACTCAACAAAAGCAAAAAAGGTTAAAAAAGCCTAAGTCATACGTAAATACTTATAACTTACAGCTCACCCTTATAACTCATCGTTAAATACGATAAAATCAATCGCTTAACTAATGAAATGGCAGCCATGTCATCTCCCTCAACCAACTGGATTAAACCATGCGCAGTCATTATTGCGGAGCAGTAACCGAAGCCTTACTCGATCAGGAAGTCACTCTCTGTGGCTGGGTCAATCGTCGCCGAGATCACGGTGGTGTTATTTTTATTGATTTACGAGACCGTGAAGGTCTGGTACAAGTGGTTTTTGATCCCGATCGCGCTGAAATATTCGAGCTCGCTGAACATGTGCGAAATGAGTACGTATTACGAATGACGGGTCGGGTGCGTTTACGACCTGAAGGTACGGCGAATCCTGAACTGACTTCGGGTAAAATTGAAATTCTGGGTCTGCAGCTGGAAGTGTTAAATGCTTCAGAAACCCCGCCATTCCAGTTAGACGATACCGGTGTGCATGATGATTTGCGTTTGCAGTATCGCTATGTCGATCTTCGTCGTGATGAAATGCAGGCGCGCATGCGCATGCGCAGTCAGGTAACACGTTATATTCGCAATCATCTGGAAGAAGACGGTTACTGGGACATCGAAACACCGATGTTGACCAAAGCCACACCAGAAGGTGCGCGTGATTATCTGGTGCCTTCACGTACCCACCAGGGCAGTTTCTTTGCGCTGCCACAATCGCCACAATTGTTTAAACAATTATTAATGATGTCAGGCATGGATCGTTATTATCAAATTGTGCGCTGCTTYCGTGATGAAGATTTACGCGCTGACCGCCAGCCTGAATTTACCCAGATTGATGTCGAGACTACCTTCATGGACGAAAATGCTGTGATGGAAGCCATGGAAAACATGATTAGCGGTCTGTTTAAGTCTGTGYTGGATGTGGACTTACCCAGTCCRTTCCCACGTATGGACTACAGCGAAGCAATGGCTCGTTTCGGTTCTGATAAGCCAGACCTGCGTATTCCACTTGAGTTAGTTGATCTGGCTGAAGTCATGAAAGACGTTGAGTTTAAAGTTTTTTCTGGTCCAGCGAATGATCCCGAAGGGCGAATCGTTGTTCTTAAGGTGCCTGGTGGTGCCAAATTATCTCGTAAACAGATTGATCAATACACTGAATACGTCGGTCGCTACGGAGCCAAAGGACTAGCGTGGATTAAAGTGAATGATGTTGCCGCTGGTCGTGAAGGTTTGCAATCGCCCATCGTAAAATTCTTACCGGATGAAGTGTTAACTGACATCATCGAAAAAACGGCTACCCAGTCAGGTGATATTTTATTCTTCGGTGCCGGTGATACTAAGACTGTTAATGAATCAATTGGCGCACTGCGTGTGAAAGTGGGTATCGACATGGAAATGGTTGATGCAGCATGGCAGCCATTATGGGTGGTTAACTTCCCTATGTTCGAGAAAAACAGTCAGGGGGACTGGACGGCATTACACCATCCGTTTACCTCGCCATCGGTTGATTCCGTTGAGTCGTTTAAAGCGGATCCCGGCGCCGCCTTATCACGAGCTTATGATATGGTATTAAACGGCACAGAGTTAGGCGGGGGTTCTGAGCGTATCTATAAAATGGATATGCAAAATGCGGTATTTGATATATTGGGTATCTCAAAAGAAGAAGCGCAAGAAAAATTTGGTTTCTTGCTGACTGCGCTTAAGTACGGTTGTCCGCCGCATGCGGGTTTGGCATTTGGTCTGGATCGTTTGATTATGTTGATGAGCGGTGCCAGTTCAATTCGAGATGTAATGGCATTTCCTAAAACACAATCTGCGGCCTGTTTGTTAACATCCGCACCGGCACCGGTCTCTACAAAACAATTACGCGAGTTAAATTTAAAATTGCGTAAAGTCGAAAAAACCGAAGACAGCGAGTAGTAGAACATGAGCGCAGCCATACAGCCTTACACTCTACTCGATGATGATGCTTGTGAGTCTCGTATTTTAGCTGCGCGTGAAAAATTAGGGGAACGCTTAGTCATTTTAGGGCATCATTATCAGCGAGACGAGGTTTTTAAACATGCCAATTTTACCGGTGACTCACTAAAGCTTTCTCGCCWGGCGGCGGCATCAAAAGCCGATTATATTGTCTTTTGTGGTGTGCATTTTATGGCAGAAGTCGCTGATATTCTGTCTCGCCCTGAGCAGGTCGCTATCCTGCCAGATATGTCTGCCGGGTGTGCGATGGCGGACATGGCTAATTTGCAAAATGTCGAACGTGCCTGGCAGGAGTTATCCGAAGTACTGGATGCAGAAGAAACCATCACACCGGTTACTTACATTAACTCAGCGGCGGATTTAAAAGGTTTCTGTGGTGAGCATGGCGGTATCGTTTGCACTTCGACCAATGCACGTCATGTGCTTGAAYGGAGTTTTAAGCGGAAACAAAAAGTGCTGTTTTTCCCCGATCAACATCTGGGTAGAAACACRGGTTTTRCCATGGGTATTCCACTGGATGAGATGGTGATATGGGACTATGATAAACCGCAGGGTGGTTTAACGGCGGCGCAAATTCAACAGGCAAAAATAATTTTATGGAAAGGTTTTTGCTCTGTTCATCAAATGTTTCAGCCGGAACAGATTGACAATTTTAAACAAAAATACCCGGAAACGAAAATAATCTCTCACCCGGAAAGTCCATTTGAAGTTTGCCAAAAATCGGATTATATTGGCTCGACTGAATACATTATTAATACCATCGCCAATGCAAAAAAAAATACGCGCTGGTTGGTAGCAACCGAGTTAAATCTGGTCAATCGCTTACATGAACAATTTAAACATGAAGGTAAAAATGTCCATTTTATGTCGCCCAATGTTTGTATGTGTTCCACCATGTTCCGTATCGACCCGCAACATATGGCATGGGTGCTGGAAAATTTGGTCGATGGTCATGTGGTTAACGCCGTCAGCGTGCCTGCCAATATCGCCAAACAGGCAAAACGGGCACTTGATCGCATGCTGGATGTTTCTCCCTAACTCGTGTTTATCAGTCAATGCGTGAAGCCGTAGTATTAGTTCATGGCCTGTGGAGTGTCGCAGGTGTTGATCTTTTAAGGTTACGCAACCGTCTGAAAAAAGCCGGCTATGAATGCCACATGTTTAACTACCACGTGTGGGGTAAACCTCCCGCCGAAATCGCAGTTAAGCTTAACGAATTCATCAAAAAGATCGATGCCCCAATCGTTAATATAGTGGCGCATAGTTTTGGTGGCATCATCACACTTCACCTGTTTGATCAATTTCCCTTTAATAAAAAAGGTCGTATCGTTTTACTGGCGTCTCCGGTGAATGGTAGTGCCGTGGGTAAACGCATTAATGCCCATCCAATGACGCGTTGGATGTTGGGGCAAAGTCATGTAAATGGTCTGTCGGGAGATGTGCCTGAATGGAAAGGCTGGCAGGATATCGGTGTGATAGCTGGCACGATACCAATCGGTATGGGGTTAGTCACGGGTGGGCCTAAATTGCCGCATGATGGTACTGTTTCTGTTGAAGAAACTGAATTAAAAGGCGCGACAGATGCCATTATTATGCGGGAATCACACTTGAGTATTCTTATGTCACGGCAGGTAGCGGAGCAGGTTATTATTTTTTTACAGACAGGACGATTTGATCAGGATACGCTGACACCATTGTTTAATGCCGAGCCAGCGTAATCTAGTTTAGTTTTTTGTAGGAGCGGATTGTAATCCGCGATTCTTTTGTTTGTTTACTACTGTTTAGGTTTTGAATTCCCATCTCAATAGTTGAGGAGAATAACCCCCAAACTACTGTAAATAAACAAAAGAATCGCGAAGCAAGCTCCCACTCCTGTCGGACAATAGAATCAAAAAACACTCAAAATCCTTAGCCCGCAACCCTCCGCAATGGTAGACTCCCATAAACAAAAACAACCATATATTTCCCCTGTCGGACTCAGCCATAACACTAAAAGTGATAGAAAAAACCCGCATAATAGGCATCGATCCTGGTTCAAGGTGTACCGGGTATGGCGTAATCGATAGTGATGGGTTTCGGCACAATTATATTGCCAGTGGATACCTCAATATCAAAGGCGATGAACTGCCGGATCGTCTGGGTTCTATTTTTAATCAATTGTGTGATGTAATAAAACAATGGCAGCCGCAGAGCATGGGYATTGAGCAGGTATTTGTGAATAAAAATGTCGATTCAGCGCTTAAATTAGGTCAAGCCAGAGGRGCGGCTATCTGTGCCGGTGTCAGTGCRCAGTTAGCGGTGGGTGAATACACGCCACGTGCCATTAAAAAAGCCGTGGTTGGCAATGGTTCTGCYGATAAACAACAGATTCAACAAATGATGAAAATTTTATTAAAACTCGATTTTGTRCCGCAGAGTGATGAGGCTGATGGTTTGGCTATTGCTGTCTGTCATGCTAATCATATGCAAATTAAAACACTGGGTATTGCAACTAAAGTACGAGGCGGGCGTTGGCGATGATAGGACGATTGACCGGCATATTACTAGAAAAACAGCCACCATCGATACTGGTTGATGTGCAGGGTGTGGGTTATGAGCTTGAGGCGTCGATGTCGACYTTCTACCAGCTGGCTGAGTGTGGTGAAAACATYACCTTGCACACACATTTAGTGGTACGTGAAGATGCGCAGTTRTTATAYGGTTTTTATTCGCTTTCAGAGCGCCAGATGTTTCGTAACCTGATACGCATAAGCGGTGTYGGGCCGAAACTGGCGTTAACCATTTTATCGGGTATGAGCACGGAAGATTTTACCCGCTGTATTGTSGAAGAAGACAGTAAAGCCTTAACCCGGCTACCGGGTGTGGGTAAAAAGACGGCGGAACGTTTGGTTATAGAGTTGAARGATCGTTTAGAAAAGGATGATTCAATTAAATTAAGCAGCGGTGTTCAAACCATTGAAAAARTAGTCAATCCGGTAAATGATGCGGTGAGTGCGTTAATTTCTCTCGGTTACAAGGCGCAACAAGCGAGTCTGATGATTCGGAATCTTGAYGTCGACRATAAATCCACAGAAGAAATAATTCGTGAAGCATTACAGGGGTCAGCGTAGCRATGAGTGATAACCCGGTATTGTCARCAAAAAATGCAGAAGGCGAAGTCGCTATCGACCGCGCCATTCGACCGCAGTACCTTAAAGATTACCGTGGACAACCWGCGGTKACCGAACAGCTGGATATTTTTATACCGGCAGCAAAAGCACGTAATGAAGCTTTGGATCACATATTGTTTTTTGGTCCGCCAGGCTTGGGTAAAACCACACTGGCACATATCGTTGCCAATGAAATGGGTGCGAGCATGCATTCTACTTCAGGCCCGGTATTGGAAAAACAAGGCGACCTAGCCGCATTATTAACCAATTTGGAGCCTCATGATGTTTTATTTATTGATGAAATTCACCGATTAAGTCCGGTTGTCGAAGAGGTTCTGTATCCAGCGATGGAAGACCATCAGCTGGATATTATGATAGGCGAAGGTCCGGCAGCGCGATCAATTAAGCTCGACCTGCCGCCTTTTACACTTGTTGGTGCAACCACCCGTGCGGGTTCGTTAACTTCACCTTTACGTGATCGTTTTGGTATTGTGTTACGCCTTGATTTTTATGGATTAAATGACCTGAATTATATTGTTAAACGTTCATCAGATATTTTAAATGTGAAGATTGACGATGCCGGGGCTGGCGAAATAGCTCGTCGTGCACGCGGTACGCCGCGTATCGTTAATCGTTTGTTGCGCCGAGTGCGTGATTACGCTGAAGTTAAAGCGGATGGTCATATCAATGAAGAGGTGGCGTCGAAAGCGCTGGAATTATTGAAGGTCGACCCATTAGGGTTTGATATAATGGACCGGCGATTATTACTTGCCATTATTGAAAAATTTAATGGTGGACCGGTTGGGGTTGAGAACCTTGCTGCTGCTATCGGCGAAGAACGCGATACGATTGAAGATGTTWTCGAACCGTACCTGATTCAACAGGGTTATTTAATGCGCACGCCGCGAGGACGAATTGCTACCTCAAATGTATANAANCATTTTGGTTTGCCTGCGCCGGATAAGTTAAAAAAAGAAACTGCTCAAGAATCGGATATGTTCGAATAAGCTAGTTGTATAACTAATAGTCAGCTAAAAAAATAATAATAAAAATAGCGAATGAGTACTAAAAATAAAACCGTAAAAAAGGAATTTTCCTGGACTGTTCGTGTCTATTATGAAGATACCGATTCAGGTGGCGTGGTTTATTACGCCAACTATCTGAAATTTATGGAACGTGCTCGCACAGAATTTTTGCGTAGCCTCGGTTTTCAACAAGACCAATTACAACAAGAGCTGGGTATTATTTTTGCGGTGCATAGCGCCAATATTCAATATATAAAACCGGCCAAATTTAATGACGAGTTAAACGTGATAACATCGATTACCACTCTGGGTAATGCCAGTATTCTATTTAAACAAACAGTTTATCCCGTATCGTCATTTCATGATGATGCCACTGAGGTCGTCTTAGCTGACGCAGATATTAAAATCGCCTGCCTTAAAGCTGAAACCTTTAAACCTAAAAGCATTCCAGCTTTAATTAAAGAAAAAATACAAAAGGAGTTTTATTGTGGAAGCTGAGATGTCACTGTTTTCCTTAGTCACCCATGCCAGTTTTGTGGTGCAGATAGTGATGTTTATTCTCTTGAGTGCGTCCGTGCTTTCGTGGGTCATTATTACGCTTAAATATAAAGTAATAAAACTGGCTAATGAAGAAGCGATACGATTTGAAGATCAGTTCTGGTCGGGTATTAATTTGTCAGATCTTTATCAGCAGGTGAAGCGAAAAACAGATCAGCGTCGTGGTGTTGCTCGAATTTTTGAAACAGGTTTTGCCGAGTATATCCGCACCCATAAAAGTAAAACGAATACAGAAATGATGTTGGCAAGTGTGCAACGAAGTATGAAAGTTGCAGTCGCACGTGAAGAGGATTTTCTGGATTCACATCTGTCATTATTAGCGACAATCGGATCAATTAGCCCATACATTGGTTTATTTGGAACCGTGTGGGGTATTATGCGTGCATTTATTGCCCTGGGGGCAGTGGAACATGCCAGCCTGGCGATGGTTGCCCCCGGTATTGCTGAAGCGTTAATCGCAACGGCGATGGGTCTTTTTGCGGCGATTCCGGCGGTGATAGCTTATAACCGTTATGTTGAAAAAGTGGATCGTCTGTCCCGTACCTATGAAAACTTTGCTGAAGAGCTGGCAACTATTCTGCAACGTCAAAGTCATGTTAAAGATGAGAGCTAAGGCGCTACGATTATTATGAGTAAAAAACGTCGTGCAGTCTCAGAAATAAATGTTGTGCCTTACATTGATGTTATGCTGGTTCTGTTAATTATATTTATGATTACAGCACCAGTAATACAGCAAGGCGTGGAGGTTCGATTGCCGCAATTGGATGCAAACTCTTTGCCGCCAGAACAACTGGAGCCTGTCATATTAACCGTAAGTAAAACCGGTGAGTATTATTTAAACATTGGAGATAATATAAAAAGTCCGGTCAGTGATGAAGTCGTTGCACAGCGCGTTGCTCTGGTGTTAAAGCAAAAACCACGAACACCCATACTGGTGCGCGGTGATAAAGATGTGGCCTATGGGTCGGTGACCACTGCTATGGTTTTATTGCAGGCTGCGGGCGTGGAAAAGGTCGGCCTGATGACTGAGCAGCCTTAACTTTGAAACGATGAGTTCATCCGGTTTATTTGCTGAAATAAAAAAACACCCGTGGATATTGGCGCTAGTTATATTGGTGCATATTGGTTTGGCATTGTTATTGGGATTAAATCTTTCCAGCAAGGAACCGCGACCTATGCCAATGGCGCAAAAACATAAAATTATCGATGCCGTTGTCATTGATGCAAAAAAATATGATGAATCAGTTAAAGATAAAGAGCGCCTAAAAAAACAGGCAGAACGAAAAAAACTAGAAGAAAGTAAAGCGGCTAAGAAAAAGAAGCAGCAAGCATTAGAAAAGAAAAAAGCAGAAGATAAGAAAGCTAGAGAAAAAAAATCGGCAGATAAGAAAAAACTGGCGTTAGCGACAAAGCAAAAAGAAGAAAAAATTAAAAAAGAAAAACGGGCTAAAGATAAAGCCGCAAAAGAAAAAAAGGCGAAAGAAAAAAAAATAAAAGAAAAGCAGGCTCGTGAGAAGAAAGAACGTGAGCGGATCGTCGCTGAAAAAAAACGCAAAGCAGAAGAAGAGCGTAAACGCAGAATTGAAGAAAAAGCTGAATTTCAACGCGCCTTGTTAGAAGAAGAGCGTATTGAAGAAGAGGCTAGAAAACAGGCAGTACGTGCTGCAAGATTGCAGACACAGCGTCAGCAATATATTATGCAGATAGCACAAAAGGTCGAAAATAACTGGTTACGTCCTGTGTCGACTGCGGCCGAGCAAAGTTGTGATGTTATTGTGACGCAAGCTATGTCCGGCGATGTATTAGATGTTAGTGTTCAGTCATGCACCAGTGATAATGCGTTTCAGCGTTCGGTTGAACGTGCAGTGCGAAAAGCATCACCGTTACCACTGCCACCGGATCCAGTATTATTTGAGAGAAAAATTTATTTTAAATTTAAACCGCGATAGTAGAGACAATGTACCCTGTTCTCGTACCTATGCGTCAGCGTGGTTACGCAGAGAGTATTGGAAATATTAGCACTATTCATTCCCGCACAACTGTGTGGGCATCATCATACAAACAGGGGAAATAAAAACTTAATATGATAAAGAAAATAATAATATGTTTGTTCTGCCTTAGCTTTACTTCTGTTGCTCAGGCGGTTTTAAAAATAGATATCACTGAAGGCTTTGAAGGCGCGTTACCGATTGCTGTTATTCCTTTTAAATGGAATGGTGCAACAAAAGTGGCAAATGGTGATGTTTCAGCCATTGTTGTTTCAGATCTGGCGCGAAGTGGTAAGTTTTCTCCAGTTGCCGAAAAAGATCTGATTGCTCGCCCACAGAGCCTCGCAGAAGTACATTATAAAACCTGGCGAATTGCTGGAATGGATCATATTGTTATTGGTGATGTAAGCAAACAGGTGAATGGGAAATATCTAATACAATTTCGTTTGATTGATATATTAAAAGCAAAACAGGTACTGGGTTATAGTTTTACAGCAACAGATAAAACGTTACGAGATGTTTCGCACCAGATTAGCGATTATATCTTTACTCATATTACGGGTTTGCCCGGCGCATTTAGTACTCGCATCGCTTATGTCACGACAAAACGCAGCAAGTCGGGTATCCACTCGCGATTACAGGTTTCAGATACCGATGGTTATAACCCACAAACATTGCTGACATCTGACCAGCCCGTCATGTCACCCGTATGGTCACCAGATGGTTCACAATTGGCTTATGTTTCTTTTGAAAGYGGTCAGGCAGAAGTRTTTACGCATAATATTCGTACCGGGGTTCGTGAAAGTCGTTCAAAATTTCCTGGTTTAAATGGTTCGCCTAGCTGGTCACCCGATGGTAAAAAACTGGCAATRACACTGTCTAAAGAYGGTAACCCGGAYATCTATATTTTAACGTTAAGCAATAAYAAATTACRACGTGTAACGAATCAYTGGTCRATWGATACTGAAGCAGTCTGGACGAAAGATGGTGGCTCTATWATTTTTACATCYAGCCGAAGCGGCAAACCKCAGCTGTAYAGACAGAAAGCAGTYGCAGGGGCAAAACCYGAGCGYCTGACTTWTGAAGGTGGATACAATGCCAGTGCCAGTGTTTCAGCAGATGGTAAATMTGTTGCRTATGTTTATGGYGAGGGKTCGAATTATCGAATTGCTGTGTTAGAGCTGGCGACGAAATCATCAAGAATACTAACAGATGGTCCACTGGATGAATCGCCTGTATACGCACCGAATAATAGTATGATTTTGTTTGCATCGCAGGAAAGTCGGCAGGCAGTGCTTGCTGCGGTCTCTGTAGATGGTAGGCAGAAACAGCGATTGGCCTTTTCTGATGGTGAAGTGCGCGAACCGTCCTGGGCGGCAGTTAGATATTAATAGCGGTGCCTTTAAGCCGAGTTATTATCGTGTAAAATGTGAAAAAAACCTAACATACATTTATAAATAAAGAGGTTGTTTCGATGAATAAATTATTATTGATTTCAGCACTGGCACTATCGATTACTGCCTGTGGTGACAGAATTAAACCGGATGAAGGTACAGCAGGTGGTGCTGACGCATCAGGTAATGATAGTGCGAACACAGATGGCGCGTCTGCAGGAGGTATTTCCGGTGATTCAGGTATGGGCGGTACGGCGCTAGAAGGCGGGAAATTGATATCGTATACTGAAAACGCGATAAATGATGCCAATAATGTGCTATTCGAAAAAGTGGTTTATTTTTCATTTGATAGTAATGCAGTGGCTGAAGACTTCATAGAATTGGTTAAGCATCACGGCAAATACCTGTCGTTTAATACTAACGCCAGTGTTCGACTGGAAGGTCATGCGGACGAACGCGGCACACGCGAGTATAATATYGCACTAGCTGARCAACGTGCRYTGGCAGTTAAGCAATTAATGCTGTTTGAAGGTGCGGGTAAAGACCAGATTTCTATTATYAGTTATGGTGAAGAAAAACCGGTGGCGTTTGGTCATGAYGATGAKTCTATGAGTTTGAATCGCCGKGTAGAGATTGTGTAYCAATARCGGYTTAATRCATTGAGAGCTTTGCACGATGTAGATTTTTCGTCATGGCAAGGCGAGAATTGTYGAAAAAGCGCAGCYTACACCTAGTTTAACACTACGTGTCCCCGCATTTTGAGACCATTTTTAACGCTGCCATGACGGAAAAGATGCTTCGTGCAAAGCTCTCACATAGAAAATAGTAACCACTCAATAAATAGTGAATGATACTGAAATGARATATCCAGTGAAAATGCAAAATATAAAAAAAATTAGCTTACTTGCCTGTGGCTTAATGTTAACAGGTAATGTAATAGCGGCTGATAGTAGTCTTGCTAACCTTAGCGAACAGCAACGTATCCAGCGTCTCGAACGTCTACTTAGTTCGGACGTGTTGCGAGAGCAAGCAGAGATGTTGCAATCGTTACGTAAAGAGATTTCTGCTTTGCGCGAGCAAACTGAGCAGCAGGAATATGAACTGGAGAGTATGAAACAGCGTCAGCGTAATTTGTATCTGGATATGGATCGACGCATTAATAATGTCGAAGCTGGCGGGCGAAGAGTGGGCTCAGTTTCACCTGTGCCGCCACCTAACTCTACTAAGTCTGTGCCCGCAGTCGTTGCTGTTCCTGTGGACGGTGATAGCGATGGACAAAGTGCTTATTCAAAAGCATTTTCATTATTGAAAGAAGGGCAATACGAACAGTCTATTGCTGCATTTGAGAAATTCAAAGTGAGTTATCCAAACAGTAAATATGCAGACAATGCGCAGTACTGGTTAGGTGAGGCYAATTATGTATCACGAGACTATAAAAAAGCGTTATCTGACTTCCAACAACTCATTGCACAATTCCCTGAGAGTTCAAAAAATTCGGGTGCGCGTTTGAAGATTGGTTACGTTTACTTTGAATTAAAAAATTGGTCTGCTGCTARCGAGGCACTACAGCAAGTCATCAAATTGTATCCTGACACAACGGTCGCGAAAAAAGCCAATGAGCGATTACAGCGTATGAAGAGAGAAGGGCATTAACCCTTTCGTATTTTTTWYTYCATGTCTAATCARCAGSTTCGCCTGAAAATAACCGARATATTTTACTCATTACARGGTGARGCRYTAAATGTAGGCTTGCCTACKGTCTTYATCCGTTTGACGGGGTGYCCATTACGTTGCACCTATTGTGATACGGAATACGCATTTACAGGTGGCGAATGGATGGATGTTGACGTTATCGTTAATTCCATTGARCMTTWTAATGCTACGCACGTTATGGTCACTGGYGGCGAACCGTTGGCACAGAAAAACTGCATCGAATTATTACAAAAACTTTGTGATTCAGGCTATTCGGTTTCATTAGAAACCAGCGGTGCCATTTTAGTTGATAAGGTTGATCATCGAGTGGTGAAAGTGCTTGATATTAAAACACCGGCTTCAAACGAAGAAAGTAAAAACAAATTCGAAAATTTTGATCTTTTAAATAAACAAGATCAGATTAAATTTGTTATTTGTGATGAAAACGATTACCAGTGGAGCAAGCAGCTAATCGATCAGCAGAACCTTGCTGATCGTTGCGAAGTCTTATTTTCACCCGCCTATCAACAACAAGATGCAACGGTATTGGCAGAATGGATTTTGCGTGATCAGTTAAAGGTACGCTTCCAGTTTCAGTTGCATAAATACTTATGGGGAGATAAGCCGGGTGTCTAATCCTGCATCAAAAGCCATTGTATTGCTATCGGGTGGACTGGATTCAGCTACCGTGCTGGCAATAGCAAATCAAAGTTTTGATTGCCATGCGATTAGTTTTAACTACGCACAACGAAGTTTGTCCGAAATAAATGCAGCAAAACAAATCGCCAAGCACTATTCGGTCAGTCACCAAATTTTCCAGATAGACAAAGGCGTTATGGTGGGGTCGGCATTAACCGATAAGTCTATGGATGTGCCGGAATTTGATGATGAAGAGCAGGGGATTCCAGTAACCTATGTGCCGGCACGAAATACTTTATTTTTGTCTTATGCGCTTGCCATTGCTGAAGTAAAAGGATCGCAGGATATATTTATTGGCGTTAATGCTGTCGATTTCTCTGGTTATCCAGACTGTCGTCCGGAGTATATCCGTTCATACGAAATTATGGCAAACTTGGCAACTAAAGCAGGGGTAGAGGGAAATACGTTAAAAATTCATGTTCCGTTAATCGATAAGAGTAAGGCTGAAATTATTCAGATAGGCAGTGATCTTGATGTGGATTATGCTGCCACCGTTTCCTGTTATCAGGCGAATGAGCAAGGTGAGGCCTGTGGTGTCTGCGACTCGTGCCAATTAAGGCGGAAGGGTTTTGAAGCGCTAGGGATAGCCGATCCCACACGCTACATTTAATTGATATATTCAGCTTAGATGATATTGTTTTTTTGCCCAACTCCATGTATGATTCGCGCCTTCATATTTATAGAATAATATTAAATATGGACTGTTAACTCAGTTGAGTTAATCGCGGGTTAAGGAGCGATTAACGCCTGACCATGGAAGATCAGGCAGGTGTTTTATATAGCACTACTGCGTTGCCATGGATGGCTTGCAAATAATTTAAAAAATATGGGCCGTTAGCTCAGTTGGTAGAGCACCGGACTTTTAATCCGATGGTCGAGCGTTCAAATCGCTCACGGCCCACCATATACTATAAAAGGTCAGCTCTATGCTGGCCTTTTTTTATTTCCAGGGCGTAGGCTTCTTTCGCCCTTTATCGACTCTTAGCTGACATCTAAAAGATTAAAAACGGTTAGTCCGCGAATAACGCAAAAGACGCGAAAAAGCAAAAGAAACGATATTTTTTTTGCGGTTTTTTTTGCGTTCTTTGCGTTATTCGCGGACAAGATTTTTTCTTTTAAAAGTCCGCTCATGGCCGATAACTGACGCTTAATTCATCGTATAACAATCGAATGTCCCAAGGGATATCTCAGCGAATATGCCAGCGCAAAAAAAAGCCCCGAACAATGTTCGGGGCTTTCTTCTTGAAAATTTAAATCAAACTAACTGATTTATTTTCTCTGGCTTGGGCCATTTAATTCCAGACCATTACTCATGTAAGTATGGTAGTACTCAAGTGCTCTGTATTCATCACTCTGAGCTTTAAATGGTTTAGAACGTACCTGCTTATTACAACCGGCATAACGACGATGTAGTGTACCCATGCCTGCCCATTTATTACGGTAAACAGGGAAGCCTGTTGTTTGTCCTAAAGCCGGGCTTAGTATGTCAGCACGAATCTTGCTACCAGCATAATAATAATGACAATCAGCACACGCCATATTCAATTGACCACGTTTCGCGAAGAAGTGCTTCTTCCCTTGATTGTAAGCTGCAATCGCTTTTGCATCGTTAGGAACTTTTACGTTTACTATGTGACCACGAGATAATGAAGTCAGGTATGCGCTGACTTCTGTCAGCGCACCTTTTTTCCATTTCAGCGCCTTTTCGCCATTGTCAGTACGGCATTTGTTGATAGCACCTTCCATTGTGACAACTTTTCCGCTGTCAGAATCAAAATAAGGATAATTTTGTTTTATGCCTTTTTTGTAGTTTGGAAAGCAGTCTGCATAACCTTTGCCGTTAGCGAACTTTTTGTGGAACTTCCCTTCACCGTCATCAACAGCAATTTCATAAGAAGGAAATTCTTCAAATGCTTCCCATTGTTCACGAGCCGATGCGTCCAGAGCGTAAACGCCATTTTTGAAGTCATTCATCGGTACTTCAGGAAATTTCTCCGTGAAGTACGAGCGGAATGCTTTTAAGTCATCATCGGGTGTAGCTTGTGCAGCAATCGGAGTTGCGGCAATTAGCATGACCGATAATGCGGTAGCAATTTTTTTCATGTTTCACCTATTTTAATTGTTATACCAAAAGATAATAATGTGAGCTGTGTGCTCAATTATTTCATTTTGGCTTCAGTTGAGTCGCTCTTACCTGTATTGTCTACCCAGCTAATTTTAATTGTGTCACCTGATTTAGCACCAGAAAACGCAAAAGATAGGAATGGATTTTTAGATATTGTGGCATTCCACTGAGCATTCATTACGGTTTTGCCGCCGCTTTCACAAACGACTTCCTGAATGAATCTGGGAGGAATCAACTTGCCTGTTTTTTTGTTCTTACGCAGACCAGTCTCCATAGGGTGGCTGATTAAGCATTTTACTTTAGCTTCCCCTTTTTTGACCTTGGCGCGTACTTTGATTGATGATTTAGCCATCTTTATTTAACCTCTTGAATAATTTGCTTAACCGCCGCAACCACCGATGGTGACTTTGACGTTTTTGGTAGTGCTGTACAATTTGCCACCGGCTTTTACTACTGCGGTAACATCGGATGTTTTACCCATTTTTATACGGGTTGAAACAAAGCCACTTGTAGTTGCACCGAGGTTAAATGTTGCTGCCAATGGTGTACCATTTTTTGCAACAATGAGGCTGATCGCTTCAGTGTTAGCAATTTTACTGGTGATTGTAATTGGAACAACAGCGCCATTTTCTGCGATATCAGGTGCTTTTAGCTTGATATCACTGCTTTCTGTTGTGCTTGAGCTTCCTAGTGAAGCTTCTAGCGCAGCATTGGCATCTTTGGATTCAAAAGCCGCTTTAGGCCATGCAGCTAACGCCGCTTTTGGTGTTAATAAACCGGCACTTATTGCGATGCCCGTTGCACCGGCAGCGAAAGTGCCTTTGAGTAATACTCTTCGATTGTGATTCATCTAGTCTTACCTTCTGACTTTATAGTGTGTGAATGAATTTAGTTACCAAATCAATTTCTTTGCCAGACATCACGCTGTGAGGTCCATAAGGAATCATTATGGTATTCGGGTTATTGGGGCGAGCGTCATATATCTGAGCACGAAGTTTATCGTAATCAGGGAAGCGAGCTTTCATAGCAATCAACGGTGGTCCGATATTACCTGCTAATTCACCACCAGCAATCTGGTGACATGCAAGGCAATTACCTTTCTTTCTGTCGAATGCTACTTCTTTACCTTTTTTAAGGTCAGCCGCTGTATCAGCGCTAGCAATGGTAGGTGCAAATCCAAGGCAGCCAACAAGGGCAGCGATAGACGCGGTTGTGGTTAGTTTATGTGCGGTTAGCCGCATTCTTCTTTCCTCCTAATTCTAAGTATGTAAGAATATATTCATGATTGAATAGGGATATACAGCATACTCCCTAAGAGAGATAAGGCAAGGCTTTTAAATAAAAAAACAAGCAGTTAAACAGGTTAAATGGACTATTCTGAAGTTTTGGCAGAATATTAGGTTTTGCTTATTTCTAGTTTGTAAGTGGGGCACCTAAGGTTTCTACCCAGTTTTGTTGTGGCTAATAATTAGTGCTGCCCCTTATGCTTTTTCATCACCTTTTTAAGTTCTTTTTTTGCGGCTTCTAAACGCTGCGTAGAGGATGGGCTTATGTCCTTTTGGTTGAGTGCATTATCGAACTGTTGAATGGCCAGTTCGATATAACCTTGTCGTGCATATTGGTTGCCGGTGGCTTCAAGAGCGGCGCCGGTTTGCCCATTGGCATAATACGCTTTAGCCAGGGCTTCGTAGATGACGCCATAGTCATCCGTTTGTAGTTGTTTTTTAAGGACGGCAATRCTTYTGTCYGGYAWRTTATTRTTATTTAAAGCCTGAACATRCGCCATGCTGACAGGTARGTATCCTGGRTAGAGGCGAGCCAGATTACTTAAAATTTCCAGTGCCTCTTTATCRTCATTTTTGCTTGTATAAGCTTCAGCCARKGCCAGACGRAGCCAGGGGTGTTGATGCTYTTCTGTGAATNGGGATAATATTTTAATAGCGATATCGGCTTTTTGAGTGCGAATAGCGGCAAGCGCTTTTTGATATTGGCCGATAAGATCATGCCCGACGACGCTGTCATCGAGATAAAATTGAGGTTGMTTGCTTAATGAAATTATTAAACGTGCCYTGGCAAATTGAAAATCTAGATTATCTTTGGGCAGTTTTTCATTCTTTTTAAGCAGGCGATTTTTTGCTTCAGCAACACGATTGGCATTCAGTGGGTGAGTGCGCAGGTATTCGATACCCCCATCGGGACTTTGCGCCAGCAATATTTCAAAAAACTCGACCATGCCTTCCGGGTTGATYCCTGTATCTGCCAGTATGCCGATGCCAACACGGTCAGCTTCGTAYTCGTTGCTGCGTGTGAAATTGATGGATGATTGCGCGTTACCGGCAATGCCTGATAATAATACGGCCTGCCCAGCTTGCGAATCTTGAGAACCGATTAATATCGCAGCCAGCAAAGTGGCAATGGTTATTGCAGTGGAATTGCCTGCATTATCAAAAGCACGCGCTAAGTGACGCTGTGAGACGTGTGCGATTTCGTGTGCTAACACACTCGCTAACTGGCTTTCATTATTGGCTTCCAGAATTAATTGCGTGTGAATGCCAATGTAGCCTGCCGGGCCGGCAAATGCGTTGATGGTCGGTGCCTTAATAATAAAAAAGTTAAAGGGGTTACCTGCCGCATCAGAACGCGAAGCCAGACGTTGACCCAGACTGGTGAGGTAATAATTAATTTGCAAATCTTCTACGAAGGGCAGATTTGCGCGCAGTGATCGATAAAAGGCAAGCCCGAGCTGACGTTCCTCTTTGCTGCTAAAACTTTCGAGCGTCGGGTCACCTAAATCGGGTAAATCGGCATAAACGACGGGTGTCGATGTGACAAGTAATAATAAGGTGAAAACCAGATTGGTAGTGAAGCTTGTTCTTCGCCAGCGATAAAAGTTTATAGGTGAGTGCATATTTAAATTTTAAGTATTGTCCATTTAGTTCAGGGCATGCAATAGATTTTTTTAATGGTAAAAGTTGATCTGAGCAACGCTATTCAAGCAGATATGCTGATTTTAGGTTATAGAAAAAGAAGATAGTTTCCCGTGTGTGTAAATATAATGAAATTTTGTTTTATAGGAAGGCTTTGATAAATAACCATATTAGTAATTATTTTTATAAGTTTATTAAGCGGAACAAGCAGCAAGGTATTGTGATTTCCCCCATTTATAACACGTTTTCACTGTCTGTAAAGATACGTTATATGATTGACAATCTATAAATTCTGAACTATTTATTTACTAACTGAATAAAAATAATCCATCCAATTTTTCAATTAGTCCTAAAGACTTAATTCACCTGCCGTTGGAGGTAGAATATAATGAGAACAGCTGTAAAAAAATCACTTCTGGCAATTGCAATTGCAGGCGTCATTGCATCGCCTGTCGTTAACGCGACAAATGGTTACTTCGCTCACGGTTACAGTACAAAAGAAAAAGGTTTGGCAGGAGCCGGTACTGCATTTTCACAGGACGCGATGGCAGCAGCCACAAACCCAGCTGGTATGGCGTTTGTTGGTGAGCGTATGGATATTGGTTTAGCATTATTTAGTCCTTCACCACGTAGTTACAAGGTAACGGGTACGCCGGTCGCGCCAGGACCTACTGCTCCATTTGGCAGTGGTATTAATGCTACGCCTGGTGAGACAGTGGAAAGTGAAAATGATTTGTTTGTTATTCCCTATTTTGGATACAACTGGCAGATAGCCAGTGATCAGACGATTGGTGTTTCTGTCTATGGTAATGGCGGTATGAATACTGAGTATAAAGCCTCTAATACTCCTTTTGGTGCGGGTACTTTTGGTGCGGGTACGACGGGCGTAAATCTTGAGCAACTATTCATAAATACCAGTTTTTCTAAAAAGTTAAACAGTAAACATGCTGTAGGYGCYAGCTTAATTGTTGCGTATCAACGATTTTCGGCTCAGGGYGTAGAAGCGTTTGCAGCATTATCCGTCGATCCAGACAATATGTCAGGCAACAAGACTTCTGATTCACTCGGTGCCGGTCTTAAACTAGGGTATCAAGGTGAAGTGAAACCAGGTATACGCGTTGGTGTTAGTTACCAGTCTAAAATGAGCATGGGTGAACTTGACGAGTACGCCGGTTTATTTGCAGAAGGCGGTGGTTTTGATATTCCGTCAACCTACAATATAGGTGTTGCATTCGATGTTGGYCAATCTGGCGTAATCGTTGCTGATATTCAGCAGATTAATTACACCGATGTTAAATCRATAAGTAACCCGATTACAAATGCAATCGCGCCACCGCCATTAGGTTCGTGTAATCCAGCAGGATTCCCAGGTAACACAACCCCTGTGAGTGGTGGTGGTTCAGGYGCGGGTCCGGGCTGTTTAGGTGGTACTAATGGTGCTGGTTTTGGTTGGGAAGATATAACTATTTTTAAAATAGGATATCAAATGGAWGTGGGTAATAATACATTTAGAGTYGGATAYAGTCATGCCGACCAGCCMGTTCCAAAGTCTGAAACATTATTTAATATTCTGGCGCCTGCTGTAATACAAGATCACGTCACTGCTGGCTGGACGATGCAGATTGGTACKAATCAGGAGTTTAATCTTTCAGCTATGCTTGCACTTGAGGARTCAGTCAAAGGCGATAATCCAATTGATGGTGGYTCAACTCAAATCGAAATCAAAATGTCTCAGTATGAGGTTCAGGCAGGATGGGCCTGGAAGTATTGAGCATTTCTTTCTTAGTATGATAAAAAAAGATCCCGGAGGGGATCTTTTTTTTGGTTAATAAATGCTCAGAAATAGAAGTATTGTGTCAATTATAATTTATAAGACGTGATTAACGATATTTTTGCGTATTTTGAAGGTTAAAATACTACGTATATAAGTATATTATAACTTATTGAATAAATTAATTTATTTTCGAAAAGGCTTGCATAAGACCATGCTTTTATTTACATTATCGAGTCGATTTTCTGTATTTACATGGATTAGCTCTATTCGTAGGGCTAGTTGTAGCAGGATGTCGCGAGGCAAAATGAAACTAAAATACTGGAGTTTTCGGAGTGAATAGTATGATCAAAGTTAATACAAAAGTGCTTGCAATTATAGCAGCAGCTGTAATGAGTATGGCATCTATGGTGGCAAATGCTGCCGGTGAAATGAAACCCTTTATCCTGGGTTCGACGGCAACAGGTTCGGTTGGCGATAAAGTGGCAGGTGTTAAAAAATCTTTAACAGATAACGGTTTTGAAGTAGTGGGTGAATATTCACCTTATGAAACGGCACACATTATCATTGTTACAAATAATGATTTGAAAAAAGTAGCAGCTTCTCATGAGCGTGGCGGTTATGCGGCTGGTCAACGTGTATCTATTACAAAAGTGGGCGATCAAGTTCAAATTTCATACACAAACCCGGCGTACATGGCAGCGGCTTATCATGTTAAAGGTGATATTTCTTCAGTGTCTAGTGCGTTAAAAACAGCCTTAGGTTCAATTAAAGAATATGGCTCAGAGGAAGGCATGAATGCTGATGATATAGCTGATTACAATTACACCTGGGGTATGGAATATTTTGACGAGCCGTACTCTTTAGCTAGCTATGATAGTTACGAGCAAGCAGTTGCAGCGGTAGAAAAAGGTCTAGCAGCTAAAGTGGGTGGTAGCACTAAAGTTTATCGTATTGACGTACCTGGAACTAAGCAAACCATCTTTGGTGTTGGTTTATCATCTGAAAAAACAGGTAATAAATACATGGATGATACTTTTATCATGACTGAAATAGATTTTAAAGAAGTGCGTTCTACGGCGCATCTTCCTTATGAAGTTTTAGTGACGGGTGGCGAAGTTGAAGCACTGCATGCACGTTTCCGTATAGCGGTTAATTTCCCTGATCTAAGCATGATGGGTTCAAACAGCTTTATGAATATCATGCCTACTCCGGATGCAATCAAAGCTTCTCTAACTGAAACAGCAGGTGGCGAGCAAGACTCTGATTTCTAAGGATTTTATTATAATATCTTGATAACAGCATCCGGTCGATGACCGACTGGTGTGAAAAAAGCTCTGGTTTATCCAGAGCTTTTTTTCGTTTGGAATCATCGAATCAGAGATTCCTTAAAATTGTTCGTGAAATTTGCTTCATAACCGTTTAGAATCTACGGTTCGCCTGACAGGCAGAAAATTTTTTAAGTTACGAAAAAGCCTTTGATTTATAAGGTTTTTTTGTAAATGAATTTAAATAGATAATTGACTAGATAAACAAGAGATAGAATGACAGTGGAATTAACCGGCGCAGAAATAATTATTGAATGTCTGAAAGCAGAAGATATTGATTATGTCTTTGGGTACCCAGGTGGTGCCGTGTTGCATATTTATGATGCTTTTTATCAGCAGGATGATGTCCAGCATATTCTTGTGCGACATGAGCAGGGTGCGACCCATGCAGCCGATGGCTATGCGCGAGCTACCGGTAAACCGGGTGTGGTGCTGGTCACCTCCGGCCCGGGTGCAACCAATGCGGTTACCGGTATCGCAACAGCGTATATGGACTCGATTCCTTTGATCGTTATTACCGGTCAAGTACCCAGTCATTTGATTGGTAATGATGCCTTTCAGGAAGTTGATTCTGTTGGCATCACGCGCCCGATTGTGAAGCACAATTTTTTAATTAATCATGTTGAAGATATTGCAGAAACGTTTAAGAAAGCTTTCTTTGTAGCAACAACAGGCCGCCCGGGCCCGGTTGTTATTGATATTCCAAAAGATATTACTGCGCAAAAAACGGCTTTCGAATACCCGAAAAAAGTAGAGATGCGTTCCTATAATCCGACGGTGAAAGGGCATAGTGGGCAAATCAAACGTGCCGTTGAGCTTATTCAAAGTGCCGAACGCCCAATGATTTATACCGGTGGCGGTGTCATTATCGGTAACGGCTCTGAACAGTTGCGTACCTTTACACGTGCCTTGGGTTATCCCATCACGCAGACATTAATGGGCTTAGGTGCTTTTCCTGCAAGCGATCCGCTTTCTCTCGGTATGCTGGGGATGCACGGAACCTATGAAGCCAATATGAGTATGCATCATTGTGATGTATTAATCGCAATTGGTGCGCGCTTTGATGATCGGGTTACCGGCAATTTGGAAAAGTTTTGTCCAGAAGCAAAAATTATTCATATCGATGTTGACCCAGCGTCTATTTCGAAAAATGTAAAAGTTGATATTCCTATTGTCGGTGAAGTTACGCAGGTGCTGGATGCGATAAACGCATTGATGACTAAAACTGATGGACCGACAAAGAGAGCCGCTATTGAAAAATGGTGGGCGCAAATTAATGAGTGGCGCGCACAGGATTGTCTGAAATACAATAAGGACACGGGCACGATCAAGCCTCAGTTTGTTCTCGAAGAATTGTTTAAAGTGACTAATGGTGATGCATTTGTAACCTCAGATGTAGGTCAGCATCAAATGTTTGCCGCGCAATACTATGGTTTTGATAAACCTCGYCGTTGGATTAATTCTGGTGGTCTCGGCACCATGGGTTTTGGCTTGCCTGCAGCAATGGGTGTGCAATTAGCGTATCCAGATGACATGGTTGCTTGTGTGACCGGTGAAGCCAGTATTCAGATGTGCTTGCAGGAGCTATCAACCTGTAAACAATATTCGTTACCATTAAAAATTATTAACCTGAATAATGGTTACATGGGAATGGTTCGACAGTGGCAGGAATTCTTTCACGAAAAACGTTATGCCATGTCTTATTTTGATGCCTTACCAGACTTTGTCACGTTAGCAGAAAGTTATGGTCACATTGGTATTAAGGTAGAGAAACCTGAAGATGTTCGCCCTGCATTAGAAGAGGCCTTCAAACAAAGGGATCGTTTAGTTTTCCTCGACTTTATAACTGACAAGGAAGAGAACGTGTATCCCATGATTCCGCAAGGCGCGGGTCTCAATGAAATGATCTTGGTATAGCCCAAATATTTCATAGGATCGCTTAGTGTATTACTTAATTTTTTTATTTTAACTTGGGCTGGTCATGGTATACGAAGAAAACAATAGCGAAGCAGTAGAGATGAAACACATCATATCGATATTATTGGAAAATGAAGCGGGTGCGCTTTCGCGTGTTGCCGGTTTATTCTCTGCGCGTGCTTACAATATMGAATCATTGACTGTGGCACCAACAGATGACCCGTCATTGTCACGTATGACSTTAGTAACAACGGGTACTGATGATATTGTCGAACAAGTGTGTAAACAGCTAAATAAACTGATCGATGTCGTTAAGCTGGTTAACCTGACGGATGATGTACACGTTGAACGCGAACTGGTTCTGATTAAAGTCAGAGCTGAAAATGAACAACGTGATGAAGTCAAACGTATTGTGGATATCTTCCATGGTCATGTTATTGATACATCAGATACTACCTATACCTTAGAAGTGACGGGTGACAGTGACAAGATTGATGCGGTATTAAAAGCATTAGAGAGTACGACTATTGTCGAAGTCGTTCGCTCGGGTCAACTGGGTATGGGGCGCGGCGCTAAAGGTATAGTCTAAAGGTATCGAGTAAGGCAGATTATCTGTCAGTGATAACAACAAATTTTAAATTAAAACATTTACGGATTAAGTAACAATGAATATTTATTACGATAAAGATTGCGATCTTTCTATCATTCAAAGCAAAAAAGTATGCATCATTGGTTATGGCTCACAAGGTCATGCACATGCCAATAACCTTCAGGACTCAGGCGTAGATGTTTGTGTGGGTTTGCGTGAAGGTTCATCATCTGCTGCAAAAGCAAAAGATGCGGGTATTGCAGTAAAATCTATCGAAGACGGCGTTGCATGGGCTGATGTTGTTATGGTTTTAGCGCCGGATGAAAACCAGGCAGCCATTTACAAAGATCAGATTGAACCCAATATAAAGTCGGGTGCAGCGATGGCATTTGCACATGGATTTAATATTCATTTTGAAGCGATTACGCCGCGTGCTGATTTAGACGTAATTATGATTGCACCAAAAGCGCCGGGGCATACTGTGCGCAGTGAATTTGTTAATGGGGGTGGCATTCCTGATCTGATCGCAATAAAACAAGATGCCACGGGCAATGCTAAAGCGATTTCACTTTCGTATGCATCTGCAATTGGTGGCGGTCGTACAGCCATTATCGAAACAACTTTCCGCGAAGAAACAGAAACTGATTTATTTGGTGAACAGGCGGTATTGTGTGGTGGTACAACGGCGCTGGTTCAAGCCGGTTTTGAAACGTTAGTCGAAGCCGGTTATGCACCAGAAATGGCATACTTCGAATGTTTGCATGAGTTGAAGTTGATTGTTGACTTGATGTATCAAGGTGGTATTGCTGATATGCGTTACTCGATTTCTAATACAGCAGAATATGGCGATGTGTCACGCGGCCCTCGTATTGTTAATGAAAATACTAAAGCTGAGATGAAAAAGATTCTTGAAGAAATTCAAAGTGGTGAATTCGCAAAAGAATTCATTAATGAGATGCATTCTGGTGCGAAAAATCTTGAAGTTTTACGCAAAAAAGGCCGTGAACATCAGATTGAGAAGGTGGGTGCGGAATTGCGTGAAATGATGCCATGGATTAAAGCTAACAAAATTGTTGATAAAGCTAAAAATTAATACCAATATGGTTGTTGAATAAAAAAGGGGCTGTATGGCCCTTTTTTTGTGAGTTTTATATTAGAAGATACTTCGTGCAAAGCTCTCTTGAAAAAATAACCGCAGAGATGCAGAGGAAAAATTAGTTTATTCGTCATTGAGGGCGTCGCATGGCAATCCCCTGCAGACGACTCAGCCGCTTAAAGAGATTGCCACGCGGTGCTCGCAATGACATTAAATATAAATATTTTTCTGTCCACGTCACTGCAATTAAAYAATCTTTTAAAAATAGACGATAAACCAAGACTAGGCTATCCTTAACACCATGGAACAAACAACAGARAAACCCGTAAAAAAACGCCGACGTGGTATTTATTTACTACCGAACCTGATTACTACGGCAGCTTTATTCGCTGGATTTTATGGCATCGTCGCCGCGACGCAAGGCAAATTTGAACAGGCTGCAGTCGCTATTTTTATCGCCATGATTCTCGATGCACTTGATGGCCGRGTTGCGCGTATGACCAATACACAATCTGAATTTGGTGCTGAATACGATAGTCTTTCTGATATGGGCTCTTTCGGCCTGGCRCCGGCRCTGGTGATGTATGAATGGTCGCTGTCCTCACTGGTCAATGTTGGTTTTACTTTTGGCAAACTGGGTTGGCTTGCCGCCTTTTTATATGTGGCTTCAGCCGCTTTGCGACTTGCGCGGTTTAACACCAAAGCGAGCAATACTGATAAACGATATTTCCAGGGTCTGCCTAGTCCTGCGGCAGCGGGCGTGGTAGTTGGTTTTGTCTGGGCCTGTTTCGATAATGACATCAATGGTGAAGATGTTGCTTTAATCGCGTTGCCCATCATTGTGTTTTCCGGGTTGATGATGGTGAGTAATGTATCCTATTACAGCTTCAAAGATATCGATTTTCATAACAAAGTACCGTTTATGGCGATGTTAATTGTGGTGTTGATTTTTGTCTTAGCCTCTATCGACCCACCAATTGTACTATTTAGCGTCTTTATGTTGTATGCCCTGTCGGGACCATTGCTTAGCATTTTACGCCGCTTTAGAAAACGTAAAATAGATGTGCCAACTGATACGCCTTAGGTTTTGCCCAAAATAAGCAAAAATGTTTTGTGATACAGGCGGTGATGCAGGCTTGTAAAACCCTGAGCATATCGCTATAGTTAATGCACCATGAATAATTTTAAACTACAAGCTGATTTTGCCAGGTGCTCTTCTATAGCACCGGCACCGGCTGTGGCATTCCTGTCATGTTTTTCACAACCTGGCTCTCTATTACTTCTCCTGCCTTAGGGCGGATAAATATTCCTGGCGAGGAGAATACGTACTCAATTTAGATATATGCCGAAATAAATTTGATTTGAAGGTCTAGTCATGAGTAATGATAAATTAATAATATTTGATACAACTTTACGTGATGGCGAGCAGAGTCCCGGCTGCTCCATGACAAAAGATGAAAAAGTACGTATTGCGAAAGCATTAGAAAAAATGCATGTGGATATTATCGAAGCAGGATTTCCCATCGCCAGTCAGGGTGATTTTGAATCGGTAAAAGCGGTTGCTTCCGTGATTAAAGACAGTACCGTTTGTGGTTTAGCACGTGCTCTGGAAAAGGATATCAGTCGAGCCGGTGAAGCGCTAAAACCCGCTGAGTCGTCTCGTATTCATACCTTTATTGCGACCTCGCCCATTCACATGAAAATGAAGCTGCGTATGCAGCCAGATGACGTTTTAACGCAAGCCGTTGCGGCCGTAAAAATGGCAAGGCAGTTTACCGATGATGTCGAGTTTTCACCTGAAGATGCCGGTCGATCAGAAACCGATTTTCTATGTCGTATTATCGAAGCGGTAATCGACGCGGGTGCGACGACCATTAATATTCCCGATACGGTGGGTTATAATATTCCGTTTCAGTTTGGCGGTTTGATTAATACCTTGCTGGAACGAATTCCTAATGCAGATAAAGCTATTTTCTCAGTACATTGTCACAATGATCTGGGTTTGGCGGTGGGTAACTCACTAGCAGCAGTACTCAATGGTGCCAGACAGGTGGAATGCACCATTAATGGTTTGGGTGAGAGAGCGGGCAATGCGTCACTGGAAGAAATTGTGATGGCAGTACGTACCCGCCAGGATGTATTTTCCTGTGACACCAATCTTGATGCGACTCAAATTGTACCGTGTTCAAAATTGGTTTCCGGCATAACCGGTTTTCCGGTGCAACCCAATAAAGCAATAGTCGGAGCTAATGCCTTTGCGCATGAGTCAGGTATTCATCAGGATGGTATCTTAAAGAGCCGTGAGACTTATGAAATCATGCGTGCTCAGGATGTGGGTTGGTCCAATAACCGTATGGTACTGGGTAAACATTCTGGTCGTAATGCCTTTAAGAGTCGCCTGGCTGAGCTGCATATCGAGTTTTCTTCCGAGCAGGAATTAAATGAAACCTTTACTCGATTTAAAGATTTGGCCGATAAAAAACATGAGATTTTTGATGAAGATTTGCGTGCGCTGGTTGCCGATACAAACTGGTCGATAGAGAATGAACATTACAAATTGGTCAGTTTACGTGTATGTTCAGAAACCGGTGAAACCCCATCAGCTGCAATAATATTGGAAATTGGTGGAGAAGAGGTCAGTGCGAGTGGCAGTGGTGGTGGTCCGGTTGATGCTTCGTTCAGAGCGATAGAAAGTGTCGCCAACAGTGATGCACAATTACAGCTGTATTCGGTGAACAATATAACCAGTGGTACCGATGCGCAAGGTGAAGTCACCGTTCGACTTGAAAAAGCAGGTCGTATTGTGAGCGGCCAGGGCGCCGATACCGATATCGTTATTGCCTCGGCTAATGCGTACATCAATGCCTTAAACAAATTGGAAAAAAGGGATGATCGAGCGCACCCGCAACTCGGCGACGTTTAAAAATAATGAGTAACCACACTGCGCCTTCAATTGATGAAAATACACGCCGGTATTATCTTGATGTGATGGGGGTGCAGTGTTGGCAGCTACGTGAAACGTCAGAAAAAATTATTGAGAAAAATGGAAATAATTTGACCTGGGAGCAGTTTGAAAATGAGGTTCAAAGCTGCACACATTGTCAGTTACATCAGTCGCGAAAACAGCCAATTAGTGGCCGTGGAAATAGCAATGCTGATTTGTTTTTTATTTTATTGGCACCGACGCAAAGTGATGATGAAAATGGAAAGTTGTGTGATGGTGAAGCCAATACGCTATTGAATAAGATGTTATCGGCAATCGATATTTCTATCGATGACGTATATATAACATCGCTACTGAAGTGTTCAGTTCCTTCTGTACACACAGTTTCTCCCAAAGAAATTCAATCATGTAATATTTATCTGCAACAACAACTTCAATTAATACAGCCCAGGCTAGTGGTTGTGTTAGGTGAAACAGCAAACCATTGTTTATTTCAGAAAACCTTATCTTTAGAAGATTTTCGTGCGATGAATGCGGACTCGCCGCAGCAGATAAATGCTATTCCACTATTCAGCAGTTATTCGCCTGAAGAATTATTACAACGACCTGAAAATAAACGCCATGCCTGGTTAGATCTACAGCAGATTAAGAAAATATTAGGGTCAAATAAAACGTAAATATCATGGCTGTTAACTTTCAAAATATGAATGCAGAGTTGAAAGCATTAGTTGAAATGCGAACAATGACCTCTTCAGACTTGAAACAAGTCGTCGCCGTTGAAAAAAAAGCGTATCCCTATCCCTGGACCTTGGGTATTTTTCGTGATTGTTTGCGTGTTGGATACAGTGCGTGGGTGATGACATTAGATGTCGAAATCATCGGTTATGGTGTCATTATGCTGTCCCCTGGCGAGGCGCATATACTCAATATTTGCATTGATCCTGCACACCAGAACAAAGGTCTGGGACGTCATTTACTACGCCATCTGGTTAAAAAAACAAATCAAACGGATATTGATATGTTGTTATTAGAGGTGCGGCGTTCAAATATCGAAGCGCAAGAGTTATATCGATCAGAAGGGTTTCATGAGTTAGGTGTGCGTAAAGCCTATTATCCAGCAGATAATGGACGTGAAGATGCCATTATTCTGGCAAAATATTTAAACAATAAATTGACGTAATTTTTCACTGCTGCCCGGTTAACACTATGCATGGCAAGTGGAAAGGCTTGCAGAGCTTAAGGAATGACGTTTAGGTGTTAACCCGATAGATGAATTGCAATCAGTTTCTGTGACACGTTGTAAACACATCCCTGTGCGCTCGAATGCCGCGGCCATGCGGCATTCGGTTACAGCAATTGATTGCAATTCATCTCTCTCATAAGTTAACGGGACAGCAGTGAATGCTTTATAAAAATTTGTGTGATATGAAAAAAAAGTGTTATTTCAAATTATTTCAGTTTCTTTTTTTTGTTATTTTTGTGTCCGCTTGCGGTAATGAAAAGASGCAGGAAAAATCGATTGAAAATAATGTCTGGGACACTGTAGCGCTACCCGATCTTTCTCGGCAACCCATCAAATTATCTGTGGCKAATGTTGTTAAYCCACGTTTTAAGCAGTTGACGAATTTGCAGATTGAAAAAATATTGATTCGTAGCCAACAGTTGGTTAAGCAATATTTTAATATTGATATATCTTTTTCTGAACCTGAAACACGGTCGATTGAATCCATATTTAATGGTCTGGATAAGTTACTAATCAAAAATCGCAGTACTGAAATTATAGATATTAATTTAATTGATGAACACAGTCGTGAAAATATGCAACAGGCATTATTTAAAACATTATCGCTTTATCGTAATAACAAAGATAACGTGATCGAATTTGCACAGCCTTATCTACTGCATCCTGAAATAAAGCATAAAGGATTTATCAGTTTTTCCTACGCGCTAACTGATACACTCATTTCACGACTTAGTTACTGGGGAGATGAAACGGCAGACGATGGYAAACCCGTACTGGATGGATCCGAGTATAACCARTGGGTAYGGTGGGATAGTTTAGGTTATGGTGATTTGCARTACGATGTGGTGCTTACCAATCAGCTAGTGGTGAGTGCAGAAAATTATGGAATGGATGTGCAYTCCTCGATTCGTGGTGGAATAACAGCGGGAACGACAACGTACAGTAAGCATGCGCAGTTTAATAGTTATGTTTAYATCATGGTTTAYCCTATGCTGAAYGATACCGATTTGCTAACCACTTTACGTCAGGATMAAMGTTATAGCGAACAGCAAATAATTAATTATTCAGCCGCATTGTTAACCCATGAATTAGGTCACATGTTATTGCATCTAGGGCATCCTTTTGGCAACCCACATTGCATTATGTCGCCGACCGTCATGCTGAACTACCGGAACTGGTACGATAATTTTGATGTCACTTTATGTCCGGTTGGGAGTAGTCAGGATATGCGAGTAGGTGCGATTGAGCTTGAATACAATAAAAACTGGTAAATCATTTGTCGGGAAGCGTCCACCTCGTTTCCACGCTCCTGCGTGGGAGCCAGAGTCGTGTTTAATTTTTCTGCGGTTCTAACTTTTGACTGGCTTTTAAAAGCCAAAAAATGGTCGTAAACCAATATTCCGATATCCTCACTAAGTCTGTATAATTGCGCCGCTATGGCATATTTAGAAGAAGTAAATCGTCGGCGGACTTTCGCCATCATCTCCCACCCGGATGCGGGCAAGACCACATTGACTGAAAAGTTACTGTTGTTTAGTGGTGCAATTCAGGTGTCGGGTACGGTCAAAGGTAGAAAATCGGCACGCCATGCCACATCCGACTGGATGGAGCTGGAAAAACAGCGTGGTATTTCGGTTACCTCATCAGTGATGCAGTTTCCACATAAGGGCTGCATAATAAATCTACTGGATACCCCCGGTCATGCCGACTTCTCTGAAGATACTTATCGGACATTAACCGCAGTCGATTCTGCATTGATGGTTATTGATGCCGCAAAAGGTGTGGAGGAGCGTACCATCAAATTGATGGATGTCTGTCGTTTACGAACCACACCGATTATCACCTTTGTTAATAAGATGGACCGTGAAGCGCGTGAGCCAATTGATATTCTTGATGAAATCGAGGATATATTAAGCATCAATTGTGCGCCGATTACCTGGCCGATAGGTATGGGTAAAAATTTCAGGGGTGTGTTTAATCTACTCACSGACACCGTGCATTTTTTTAGTGCAACGCATGGTGGAAAAATTCAGGCAGGCGATGTTATCGAAGGTTTAAATAATCCACAACTGGATGAAGTRYTRGGCACACTGGCSGCWGAACTTCGYGATGAGATTGAACTGGTAAAGGGTGCGAGTCATGCATTTGATTTATCGGCTTATCAGAAGGGTGAGTTGACACCGGTATTTTTTGGTTCGGGTATCAATAACTTTGGTGTCAGCGAGTTACTTGATGCATTGAATGATTTTGCACCTGCGCCTAAAGCRCGKAGCACACAATCTCGYGAAGTTGAACCTGAAGAAGAAAACTTTAGCGGATTTGTATTTAAAATTCAGGCAAACATGGATCCCGGTCATCGTGACCGTATCGCCTTCGTGCGAATTTGTTCCGGAACCTATAAAAAAGGCATGAAAGTAAAACATGTGCGYCTGGGGAAAGAGATTAAACTCGCTGATGCGGTAACCTTYATGGCWGCAGATCGWGAACAGATTGAAGAAGCGTTTACKGGYGACATTATTGGTTTRCATAACCACGGWACCATGCGTATTGGTGATACRTTYACCCTTGGTGARGATCTTGCCTTTACCGGTATTCCCAATTTCGCCCCTGAGCTATTTCGTCGTGCGCAATTGAAAGACCCGTTRAAAACAAAAGCRYTRCTGAAAGGGTTAATGCAATTATGTGAAGAGGGGGCGACRCAGCTCTATCGYCCATTACATAATAATGAYCTGATYTTAGGYGCAGTGGGTGTGCTTCAGTTTGAAGTAGTAAAATAYCGYCTGATGGCTGAGTAYAGCGTTGACTGTAACTTTGAAGCAGTYAATGTCACCACGGCTCGTTGGATAGAGTGTGACGATGAGAAGGCGTTGGCTAAGTTTAAGAATCGGCAGACCACCAATCTGGCATTAGATCATGCTGGTGATTTAGCTTATATTGCACCTACACGCGTTAATCTGGATATGACTATTGAAAAATGGCCTGAGATAAAATTTCTCTCGACACGAGAGCATGGAATTTATAATTAAAACAGTTTGAACCGCAGATGAAAAAATAGTCGTGCTGGGTTTTCTGTAGGTGTGAATTTATTCGCACGCAGGTGCCAGAGTTTGCGCTCATCGTGCGAATAAACTATTCGGCACATCCCTATGCCTCACCCCTGCGGGGCTACTGTTCAAATCGCTCCAGGTGAGGATTATTAATAAAAACGCTGCGTCTCGGTTTTTTTATTGACCCTGAACGCTAGTGAAGGATCTTATACACTGGCATTTAAGATTCTTCACTAGCGTTCAGGATGACAGCGATATATATAATGTCACTGGTTTGGAAAAGACTGTAACCTTTATTAGTAAATAACGATCTTAATCGTTCAGAAGCAACCTACGGACTTTCAGTCCATAGTCGTTGAGTTTAAAACTCCGCTTCTTCCACTTCAGCATAAGCTTGCGCACCTTGTGGTCCTAAAAGATCGTCATAACCGTGCCAGTCTTTATATGCGACCGTTGTTTGTTTTGTGATATCCAGAACATCACTGCTGTCTAAATCATCTTCAAACGCTTGCTGTGCCGCCTCATAGATGAGTGTCAAATAGTTCAGGTAATTTTTAACTATGCTGCTGTCCCCAGTGGGGCCATGACCGGGTACATAGTGTTTTGCATTCGTTTCTAACACGCTAGTAATACTAGAAATATTGCCTTGAAAGGTACCACCAGTCATGCGAGGTACGCGTTTAGCCAGTACGTTGTCGCCCAGAAAGACGATTGATTCTTCAACGACTTCAATCRTGATRTCGGTGTTGGTRTGYGCAACCCCGTAATGATGAATTTTAAACTRTGTATTTCCAATTTTGATTACATTATCGCTGTTAACCGCATTATCAGGTCCGACAACTTKGGTTCCTTTGCTTGCGCCCTCWGTCATGCTATCCATTAATGCCAGCCATTCATCACCTGCGCCTTGTGCAATYTCATCSATCATGTTTGGGTGACCGTAGATTTTTACATTRGGATAGGCSGCTTTTATCGCCTGATTGGCTAACCAGTGATCGCCATGTATGTGAGTATTGAAGATGGCAACGATAGCTTGATCGCTGACCATYTTTATTTTGCTAAGGACCTTCTCMCCGATATGYACGGTTGAGCCAGGATCAATGATCACCAGTCCAGCAGATGTTTTAATAAYACCCGGGTTGTTCATAAAACCTTTGTTTTCCGGGTTAGGTAAYTCTAGAGGTCCATGCATAACCCAGCCATTTTCCGTTATTTTTTCAAAAACAAAAGGGAARTCATCGAYTTGTTCTGTYGCCGTTATATCGTTACTARTAGRTTCGRTTKTGTCGGTGKTWCCTGTTGCTGTTTCATCTGATGGTGAACATGCTGTTAGCATTGAAAAAAGTAAAATTGTCGTTAGGTATTTAGTTTGTGTTTTCATGTTTTAAACCTGCTGTTTTGCTGCTGTATTAATGTAGCTTATTATAGATTATAAATAAGTGATGCCATAGCAATTGCTGCTGGAAATGCCTGTAGCCATAAGATCGAACGTTTAGCTGTTATCGCGCCATAAATACCGGCTATGATYACACAACTTAGAAAAAAGACTAGCGCATCGTAACCGCCAGTGCTGACTAAACCCCATAATAAACCGGCAGCCAGAAAACCATTATATAAACCTTGATTAGCTGCCAGCGGTGCAGATTGTTTGGCGTAGTCTTCTTTTAAGCCAAAAGTTTTTCGACCGAAGGGGGTGTTCCATAAAAACATTTCCAGTACCAGAAACAAAATGTGCAGTACGATAACGATACTTACGGTTATTGTTGTCAGTATGTTCATTTAGCTCTCCGTTATTGCTTCGAGTCTTTTTTTCATGGTCAGGTAACCGATTTCTTCGAGTTTATCGATATTGTTCTGCGGCACGTTGTCTATATTAGGATGGCTGGCAATCGCTTTATCGAGACTCGATTCTCTGAGTACGTGCAGCATAGGATACGGTGATCGATTGCTATAATTTGCGGCATCTTTTTCAGCGCTATCTGCAAATCGGTATAAGGGATGAAAACTGGCCAGTTGATAAATGCCTATGTACTTTAAATCTTTTAGTATTTGGTTGGCAAGGTGCAGTAGATCGAGGTAGTCCTCAAAATCCTGGTACGCTTCAGGAAAAATTAATAATTGCGTTTCTATTGTTGTATCGTTATCGAAAACGCTATAACTATTCGCGATTTGATGTAAATGTATGGTGATGTCGTTACGAGGTATTATTGTGTAGTCAATACTATCTGAACTGAAGGCTGCGGATGCAAATGGGCATAGTTGTAAATCGATAACAATCTGACTAACCCAGTCTTTAGTTTGCTGGATGATGGATTGGTTTGAGGGGGTCACGTTAACGATTTTTAGCGAGTATTAATTAGTGAGTATCGAGCTGAGCTAATTCACTGAGCATCAGAGTAATTAATGATTCGCCCTGCGGCCCCATTCGGGTACAGAGTTTATCGACATTACGTTCACCATCGATCATGTCTTTGATAACGGCAGCTAAATTGGCAAGATCGCCACCCGCACCGGACATCTGCTCAGCCATCGTGCCTAACATGGCGAGTGCGCTATGGTCTCCGCGACGGGCTTCGTTGATTAATCGCGCCATCATCGGCGCGGCCTGCGTGGCATCACCACTTTGTTCGCTTTTGGGTAGTGTTTCAGGATCTTGCAAACCACGTAAGATGCTGTCGACGATAATGGCATCTTCTTCATCCAGGCCATTAAGCAATGCCTGGTCGCGATTGCCCGCAACAATTTTGTTGATAACGTCAACCAGGCTTTGCCAGCCATTTTGTGCGGATTGTTGCAGCACTTGATCAAGTTGTGGTCTGAATTCTGGATTGTGGATGCTCTGCACGACAGCCATTACCAGGCTGGCATGGATTTGCAGAATTTGTTCGCTTTTTCCTAGTTCCATAGTCGTCTAATGTTTGAGTTCGATGAGTCTGTTATTTATAGGCGCGAATTGACTCGCACTCGGTGTTAGATTAAAGCCCCTGCGCGCGAATGAATTATTCGGCATATCCCTTATGCCTTGCCCCCTACGAGGCTAACGTGAGTCCTGTCACTTTATGTAACAGAATAACGTGATACAGCAGTGTTTTGCAAGCGACATTGTTATAGCCTGGAAAATTAAAGCGCTTTAATTTTCTCCAGCTGTTCCTGTAATTGTTCGACGGCTTTAGTCATTTCAGCTAATCGTGTGCGCTCTTTTTCAACGACGGCTGCGGGCGCTTTATCGACAAAGTTTTTATTGACCAGCTTTGCAGTCGTCTTGTCGACGTTAATCTGTATTTTATTGATTTCTTTTTCCAGACGAATGGCTTCGGCATCTTTATCAATAAGACCAGCAAGCGGTATTAAAATTTTCATTTCGCCTATGAGTGCGGTTGCCGACATAGGGGCTTCATCACTATCGTTTAACCATTCACTTTTTTCCAGTTTTGCCAGTGTTTCGATAAAAGCTTGATTGTCGCTGTATAATTTTTTGTCGGTTTCAGTTGCGTTTTGCAATAGTAATGACAATGGTTTGCCAGGCGGAATATCATTTTCTGATCGTATCTGGCGTACACCACTAACAAACGATTTTACCCACTCCAGTTGTTGTTCCGAGGTTTCATCTATCTTACTACTATCAGAAACTGGGTAGGGTTGTAGCATGATGGTATCGCCGTGCTTGCCCGCCAGCGGTGCAACATATTGCCAGCACTCTTCGGTAATGAAGGGAATAATAGGATGGTTTAATCGCAATATAGTTTCCAGTACACGAACCAGTGTGCGACGAGTGCCGCGTTGCTCATTCTCGGGTGTTTTATCATTAAATAAAACGGGTTTAGATAGTTCTAGATACCAGTCACAATAATCTTCCCAGACAAAGGCATATAGGTCATGTGCAATTAAATCAATACGTGAGTTTTCAATGTGTTGTTCGATACGTTTTTCTACATATTGTAAGCGTGAAATAATCCAGCGATCGGCCAATGATAAAACCACATCAGGATTATCGCTGCCATTGTCGAGTAAACCGGTATCTTTATCTTCTGTCTGCATCAATACGTATCGTGTTGCGTTCCATAACTTGTTGCAGAAGTTACGGTAGCCTTCGATGCGAGAAGGCGCAAAAACAACATCACGGCCCGTGGTTGCGAGTGCCGCGAAAGTAAAACGCATGGCATCGGTACCGAGAGTGGGAATGCCATCAGGGAAATTTTTGCGCGTTAACTTTTCGATACGTTCGATCAGGTGCGGTTGTATAACCGCACTGGTGCGTTTTTTGACCAGTGATTCCAGATCGATGCCATCGATGACATCGATTGGGTCGAGCACGTTACCTTTAGATTTTGACATCTTCTGGCCTTCGCTATCACGTACCAGACCATGGACGTATACTTCGCGGAACGGCACATCGTCCATGAACTTGAGGCCAAACATAATCATCCGTGCGACCCAGAAGAAAATGATATCGAAACCGGTAACCAGTACATTGGTCGGATAATATTTGTCGAGATCCGGTGTTTTCTCGGGCCAGCCTAATGTAGAGAACGGCCATAATGCAGAAGAGAACCAGGTGTCTAATACATCTTCGTCCTGCTGCAGTGGGTAATCATCCGGCAGTTTGTTTTTGCTGCGTACGTCATCAATATCATAACCGACGTAGACATTGCCCTGTTCGTCATACCATGCAGGGATGCGATGTCCCCACCAGATCTGGCGTGAGATGCACCAGTCTTCGATATTGTTCATCCATTCGAAATAGGTGTTTTTCCAGTTGTCCGGTACAAATTTAATGTCGCCATTTTCTACTGCTTCGATAGCGGGTTTGGCTAATGGTGCAACTTTGACATACCACTGGTCAGTCAGGTACGGTTCGATAACGGCATTTGAGCGATCACCTCTAGGTACCATCAGTTTGTGGTCGTCTACTTTTTCCAGTAACCCGGCTGCTTCCAGATCGGCAACAATTTGCTTTCGGGCTTTATAACGATCTAATCCGATATAAGCATCAGGAATCACATTATTAACATCGTCTTCGTTATCACGGATGGCTGCATCAACATCAAAAATATTGATTAAGCCGCCGTTAGGCAGGTCACGAATTTGAGAATTATCTTTATGCCGAGTCCATACCAGATAGTCATTAAAGTCGTGTGCCGGTGTAATTTTTACGCAACCAGTACCAAATTCAGGGTCAACGTGTTCGTCAGCAACGACAGGAATTTTTCTACCCGTCAGTGGTAATTCCAGGTATTCACCGAGTAAGTAGGAATAGCGTTCATCAGAAGGGTGAACGGCAACCGCRCAGTCACCTAATAATGTTTCTGGTCGCGTGGTGGCAACCACAACATGACCMACGCCATTACTGCGAGGGTAACGGATGTGCCACATGTGCCCCGACTCTTCTTTKGASAGGACTTCMAGATCRGASACAGCSGTATGTAAAACGGGRTCCCAGTTTACCARTCGYTTACCRCGATAGATTAAACCTTCRTTGAATAAACGAACAAAAACTTCTGTTACCGCAGTCGATAGRCCTTCATCCATGGTGAAACGTTCACGCGACCAGTCGAGTGATGCGCCCATGCGACGGAGTTGTTTAGTGATGGTGTTACCGGACTCTTCTTTCCATTCCCARATTTTCTCAGTGAATTTTTCGCGACCGTAATCGTGACGTGTTTTGCCTTCTGCATTAATCAGGCGTTCGACTACCATTTGTGTTGCGATRCCYGCGTGGTCGGTGCCTACTTGCCACAGCGTGTTWTCACCTTTCATRCGGTGATAACGAATCATKGTGTCCATGATGGTGTCCTGAAACGCATGCCCCATGTGCAGGCGACCGGTGACATTCGGTGGTGGAATCATGATGCAGAAATTGTCGCGTTCCGCATCGGGGTCAGCCCCTTCTACGGTTTGATCGGCATTAAAATAACCGTTTTTTTCCCAGGTTTGATACCACTTGTCTTCGATGCTTTGCGGATTGTAGGTTTTTTCCATTACGGACTCAGTTGAACAGATTTAAAGCGCTGAATTATAACCCAAAATTTACCTTAGAACGCATCCTAAGCCGTGTTTCTGAGGCGAGAGGGGAAAGCGGTGAAAACCGGTGGTAATGGACGTGGTCGGACATGCTCAATCATTAATATTACGGGTAGAGGTAGAATCGAACTGAATCATATCATGGGGTAATTTCTCTTCTAGAACTTGTTTTACCAGCACACGTAAGCGCTGCTCCAGTTCTGGCATCAATTGCAAGACAATGTCATCGCTGATGGACTGTAACTCGGTGTCAGTAATGCGCGTTGGCGATTGCAGCGTAAGTGGCTGTTCATTCGGCTGTTTATCGGTTTTGAATTCGTCAGTAAAGGATGCCACATCGATAGCTGGAATGGATTCTTCGCTGCTGTAATTGGTGGTGTTATAACTGAGGGCGTCGTCATTGATTAAGGCGGATTCAAGATTTTCCGAATCTTCTTCGGTGGTTAATTCAGGCGGGTTATGCTCCAGTGTTAACTCGGTGTCTTCATTTTTTTCGGCAAAATTAAATGCAGTTTCCGATTTAAATTCAGATTCAGTGTCATCAATGTCGGCTTCATCAGTGAAATCAATAGCAGGCTCAGCGGTGAATAAAACCGGTTCACTATCAGTGACAATAGGTTCAATCTGGTTATCGCCATTTTTAATATCACTGCCATCAGTATCACTGTCTTCAGGGACAACCGGCTTGATGATATCATCGAGAGTGGGGATGGTTCTAGAGTCAAAGTCAGGCATGAGTCAGGCTTAGCTGGGTTCGCATCGATCGAGGACATATTGTGTTAGTAGTCCTACGGGACGTCCCGTAGCGCCTTTGTTTGCTCCGCTTTTCCAGGCGACACCGGCGATGTCGAGGTGTGCCCAATGATATTTTTTGGTGAATTTTGACAGGAAGCAAGCAGCGGTAATCGTGCCCGCTCCTTTGCCGCCGATATTCGCCATATCAGCAAAATTACTTTTCAATTGGTCTTGATAGTCATCCCATAACGGCAATTGCCAGCAGCGATCACCACTACTCTGGCCCGCCGAAAGCAAATCATTTGCCAGTGGATTGTGGTTACTGAGTAAACCTGCAGGGTGTGCACCTAAGGCGGTGATACAGGCACCGGTTAAGGTGGCAATATCGATAACCACATCGGGGTTAAACTTTTCGGCATAAGTCAGCGCATCACATAATATGAGGCGTCCTTCTGCATCGGTATTTAAAATTTCGATGGTCTGGCCTGACATGCTGGTAACGATATCACCGGGGCGAGAGGCAATGCCATCGGGCATATTTTCTACGGTGGGTACAATACCAATAATGTTCATGGGCAGTTGTAACTCTGCACAGGCACTAATTACACCGAGTACACTGGCGGCGCCACACATATCGTATTTCATTTCATCCATGGCGGCGCCCGGCTTAAGACTGATGCCGCCTGAATCAAAAGTAACGCCTTTGCCAACAAAGACCACAGGTGCCTGTTTTTTATTACCGGCTGTGTATTCCATCACAATCATCTTACCGGCTTCCCGGCTACCTTTAGAGACAGACAGTAGGGCACCCATGCCCAGTTTTTCCATGTCTTTTTCTTCCAGTACAGTGGTTTTTAATTTAGCGTAGTGAGTTGCCAGTTTTGTCGCCTGTTTAGCTAAATAATCGGGCGTACAAACATTACCTGGCAGGTTGCCCAGGTCTTTTGCCATATTGATGCCAGTTGAAATTGCCATGCCCTGACGAACGGCCTGTTCACCTGACATCAGTTGTCCACGACCATTAACACTGAAAATAAATTTTCTTAATGGTCGACGAGCTTCTGGTTTTTCAGATTTGAGTTGATTAAATTGATATAGCGTTTCGTCGATGGCGGCGATGGAATGCTGAATTTTCCAGTTTATATCTTTGCGCTTAACCGATACTTCGGTGAGATAGGACGCAATCTCTGTCGCGCCACTGGCCTGCAGTGTTTTAACCATGGTGTTATTGATTTTATAAAATGTGTTTACATCAACATTTTTTTCTTTTCCACAACCGACMAGYAATACACGATCACAYAAGGTGTTTTCGACATTATGGAGRAGCARYGTRTTACCTAAATCRCCCTCAATCTCACCACGCCTAACTAGATTAGAGATATAKCCGTTACTGGYCTTGTCRATGATTCGTGCCGAGGGTGAAAGCTTTCTTGATGCGTAGACGGGAATGACAACACAACCGATACGTTGTTTTTCAGGGTTGCCGCTTTTGACTGTGTATTCCATAAAATCTCCGTCAGGGTTYTTAGRTYGTATTGTTCAAATGTAATATNANKGGGCACAAGCAATTAATAGAGRRCCCATAATGAATAGYTGTAGCYGATTGTATGCAATTTATGCGGTAGTGGGTAGGGGTGGCTTCGATTTTAGAGGCATTTTTTGCAATCTTGCCAAATATTGCCGTTTATACAAGTTTTCGGGTTAAACTTCAGCTGATATCCAGCATAGTGATTTTTCTCGTTCAAAACGAGATGTTTAATGAAACTAACAATAATCGACAAATATATAGCGAAGGAATTACTCACTGTGTTCCTGTCTGTGTATTTTGTGTTACTGATTATTGTTTTGAGTACCGAAATAGTACATTTATTAAAATGGGTATCTCAGGGTGTTATTCCCATCAGTGCCTTCCTTTCTTATTTGAGCAACAGTCTATTTGAGTTTAGCATTGTGTTGATACCGCTTAGTCTCTTAATGGGTATTCTGTTGGCTTTAGGACGACTTTACAGTGACAGTGAGATGGCGGCAATTATGTCTGCGGGCATTGGGCCGTTACAATTGTATAAACCGTTAATGCTTATCGCTGTTCCTGCTACGCTACTGTTGTTTGTACTGTTGGCTTATGTAAAACCGGTGATAACGTATCAACGCGCTATAATTAAAGCAGAAATTCGCAGTCAGTCTCAACTTGATACTTTGCTCATCGGTCAGTTTAATCGTGCCAGTAAAGGCGGTGGHATACTGTTTTTAGAGTCGAAATCAGAAACTAAATCAGAGTCTAAAATAAATTCATCATCGCAGTTGCCGACAACATCGGACAATAAAAACCAGATCAGTAATAATCAGATCAATCATGTCTTTTATCAGCAGTTTCGTGATGGTACCAGTAATGTTGATTTAGCAAAAAGTACCAGCAGTTTTTATAATGATAAAGGTCATCGTTATATGATGATGCATAATGGCACGCATTATGTCGGTGATGCGGGTGATGCCAACTTTAAAATTATCAATTATAAAGACTACGGTATTCACATCGAYGTCAAACMGRTTAAAGCCAGGCAGTCRATAAAGTCTAAAAGCMTTRCTGAATTATGGARYGCRACYGACCCTGCCTCTCAGGCTGAACTACAGTGGCGATTTACGATACCGCTGGCAACYATTATTGTCGCTTTTATGGCATTACCTCTRAGTCAYACTARYCCYCGTAGCGGCCGRTATTCAAAAYTGGTRGTYGCACTGATTATTTATCTRYTGTATTCCAATCTWCTCGGTGTCGGTAAARYCTGGATTGCACAGGAAAAAATTYCAGTGTGGATCGGTACCTGGTGGGTRCAYATCATYGCCATTATCATYACRCTGATATTGCTTAAACAAAGAGGTTATCTAGCGCATCTTAGTACACGACACCGGCAAGACCAAAAGGTAAGCTGATGGTTCTTGACCGATATATAGCGAAGTCCGTGATTAGTGGTTGCCTGCTTGCCTGTTTTGTTATGTTATCGGTTTTTGCCTTTGTTGATTACATCGCACAGTTAAGTGATGTGGGTAAGGGCGACTATGGCCCGTTTCAAGCGGCGGTGTTTGTATTATTGCGATTACCGCAACGCCTGTATGAATTGTCTCCATCCATTATATTATTAGGCGGGATTTTATCACTGGGTGCGTTGGCGGCGAATTCAGAACTCATTGTGATGCGTGCTTCAGGTGTCACTACAATGCGTATCACACGCTCAGTTTTGCAGACGGGTTTGCTCATCGCCATACTGGTCGCGTTACTCGGTGAATATCTTGTGCCTTCTGCTACTCGGACGGCAATAATTTATCGTGCGGAAATGATAGAAACAAAATTGATAGTCGGTGGTTCACAAGATATTTGGGCGCGTGATGGTAATCGTTACGTCCATGTAAAAAAGATTTTACCGGACCAGCAATTACGTGATGTTCGAATATATGAGCTGGATGAAAAACACCAGTTAAATACCTTGACTTACGCGGAGCGCGCACAGTATCAAGATGAGAAATGGGTATTGGATAATATAAAACGTTCAACAATATCAACCACTGGCGTCGATACGATATTTAAAAAACAAATGATATTAGAACGTCTTTTATTGCTTGAATTGTTTACTGTATTAGAGCTGGAACCTAAAGATATGTCGGCAATCGAGTTGTTAACTTATAGCCGGTACTTGCAGGAAAATAATCTGGATGATGATGAATATTTGTTGTCATTTTGGATAAAAGTATTTACACCTTTAACCTGCCTGGTCATGTTGATGATTGCGATGCCGATTGTATTTGCAACCACACCACGTAGTGGCGGTGTAGGGCAGCGTATTATTTTGGCAGTGGTTATTGGTATTGTCTATTTTGTGATTAATCGTTCGATTAATCATCTAGGTTTAGCTTTTAATATTGCACCCTTATTGAGCGCTGCCATTCCGCTGGTACTGGTTATGATAATTAGCCTGTATTTTTTACGAAGGGTTAACTAATGTTTACGGTTAGTTTGGCGGCCTGTTTTCGACATTGAAGCTCTTACTATTAGAAAATCTTAAAAGCTTGAACCACAGAGAGCACAGAGTTTTTGTATTGTGTTCTTTGTGCCTCTGTGGTTCAATATTTTGATTCAGCATTTAACCCCCTCCCGCTGCTGTCGTAATCCAATAATATTGGTATACCTAAGACGTTTATATTAAGAGAGGCGCCCTTTAATCAAGGTTTTCTAAGATCAATCAGAATGGTTTTACTACTTAAATCGTGCCAACCCCGATTTTGTTTATCTACCAACGCCCATAAAAATCCCAGTCCTGCCAATCCCCAGGAAAATAGAGCAGTGATAAACCGTATCACAGCCATTTTCTTGTCGATTTTTCTGTTATCAATTGATCGCAGTTGTATTTGCCAGCTTTTCATCCCTAATGTCTGACCGCCATGCATCCAGAACCAGTCAAAGTACAAATAGCTAAGACTAAAAATGATAAACACCATAAGCGGGTAGAGAGTATTTCCGGGCTCAACCGCTGTGCCCTGGTTTAAAGCGGTCGCTATGCCTGAAACCACGAATAAAATGGCTGTAAGAAGAAAACCATCATAAAAGATGGCTAACAGGCGTCGAAATAATCCAACACCAGGTTGTATCGCGGTTGAAGTTTGTAAATTGTTTGATTTATTCATTAAGTTTTCATCTGAGTAGTCGATTTTCAGGATTATATGGCCAGTACTTTTGTTTAAGGGTGTTATAGCCAAGAACAGCGATAAACAAACTTTATTGAAGGTGCGCATGTTAACAGGAATGCTTGTATTTGGTTATTGATGATATATGCTCGGAAGAGACATACTCAATATATAGTGTTTTTTCTGTTGTACATTTTCTTTGAGTGAATACTAAAAGAACAGGAATTTTTAGAGAGAAAGCTTATGAAACTTAAAAACAAAATTCTATCCATTGTTGCATTGTCCGTGTTTTCCCAATCGGTCAATGCCATACCATTTACATTTGAAGCTCGCTCTCTGGCAATGGGGGGAGCCTCTGTCGCAACGGCTGATCTGGCGACTGCGGCGTGGGCGAACCCTGCCATGTTAACCAATCAACGTCCCAATGATAATTTTTCACTTTTAATCGGTTTAGGGGCATTCGTTAGAGATAACGATGATCTGATTTCTGACATCAATGATTTTCAGGATGCCGATGAGAATAGAGAAAGTGCACAAAATTCAGGTGATATCGCTGGTGAAGCGGCGGCGTTACTGGATATGCGGTCGATTATTAGAGGTATTGAATCAAAAATTATTGCACCAGAAGCAACGGGTGTTGCGGCGATGGGCATCGCATTTGATTCCTTCGCCATGGCGATCAGTGTTCGAGCTGATGCCATCGCTGGCGGTACAGTCACCGATTTATCCTGTGATCTGACTGAACCGGGTTGTGATTCAAGTGAGCTACTCAGTGAAAATTTTAACATCTTGAATATTGAAGGAGTTCTGGTAACAGAATTTGGCGTTTCATTTGCTAAAGATTTTAATATTTTTGAGCGCCGAGTTTCTATTGGCGTAAAACCAAAATTAGTTGATTTACGTTCATTTTCATTCACTGAATCYATTCTTACCGCRTCGGCGGGATTTGAAAATATTAATGATGATGACAATAAAGAGGATTTAGGAACGTTYACCACMGTTGATTTAGGATTAGCCGTCGAACTAACACCAGCAATACGATTAGGTTTAAATATTAGAAACCTGTTAACAGATGATTTTRAAATTGGTGATCAAACACTAAATTTTGATACAACAGCACGTATCGGRATTGCATATCACAATCGATTGTTAACAATTGCCGCCGATTACGACCTGACTGAAAATGAACCGTTATTAGCAAATAATTCATTTAAAGGTTTAAAAACACAGTTTGTCAGCTTAGGGGCTGAGTTTAATGCATTTGATTTTATGCAGTTRCGTGTTGGTGCTTCTAAAAACCTGGCCGATGGCATTTCTTCTGGTGCTAAAGATACGATATATACTGCAGGGGTAGGTATTTGGTTAGGTTTCAATCTTGATATCGCTGCTACATTAACGGATAACTCTATAGGTGGTTTTGTACAAACAGGTTTCAGATTTTAATGTGTTTTTTAAACCGTATTTCATTTAAAATTAAAAAATATCGTCCAAATTAAAGTTATTTCTTYGTTAAGTAATTTATTTAATTAATAAAAAAAGTTTGTAATTTGTAAAAAAAGTTTGCTAAATTAGAATTTCGTTTTATACTTCTGWACGTAACTCACAAAAGGGGACTTCTAARATGGCTCGTACAACAACGAAAAAAGCAACAAAAAAGAAAGTAGCAAAGCGTAAAGCACCTGCTAAACGCAAAGTTACTAAAAAGAAAGTAGCGAAACGTAAAGCACCTGCTAAGCGTAAAGTTGCTAAGAAAAAAGTAGTGAAGAAAAAGGTTGCTAAGAAAAAAGTAGCGAAGAAGGTTACTAAGAAAAAAGTGGCTAAGAAAAAAGTAGTGAAGAAGAAGGTCGCTAAGAAAAAAGTCGCTAAAAAGAAAGTAGCTAAGAAATCGACAGCTACAGCGAAAAAAGCGACTACAGCCAAGAAGAAAGCTGTGGTTAAGAAAAAGGCTGCTGCTACTAAAAAGCGTGCCGCCGCTGCTAAGAAGAGGGCAACTGCAGCCAGAAAAAAGGCCGTGGCCGCTAAGCGTAAAGCATTAGCGGCGAAGAAGAAGGCAACTGCTGAACGTAAGAAAAAGGCTAGAGTGAATGCGGCTTTAGCTAAGCAGAAATTACGTGACAGAGTAGCTGCTGCTGCAACCGCTGTAGCTGATGCTAAAGCAGAAGTAGCGACAACCCGAAAACGTCAGGATCTTTTGATCAGAATGGCTGAGAAAAAAGAAGCTGCGGTAGCAAGGTTTGTGGAAAGTTGGTCTAAGAAAGAAATGGCTAAGATTGATAAAGCCCTTAAACCAAAAGGCCGCAAGCGTCGTTAATAGCAACGTTAGTAGCATGTAAAGTCCTTTGGGGCTTTATCGAAAAAACCACTCATTGATATGAGTGGTTTTTTTTCGCCTATAATCATTAGAGATTCCTTAAAAAATATTTATACTTGAAAATGTCTAAATTTGATCAAATACCGACAACAGAAAAAGTGATTATCGAGCGTTTTATCGATCATCTATGGATGGAAAACGGCCTCAGTGAAAACACCTTATCTGCCTATCGAAATGATCTGGCAAGTTTTGCTTTGTGGTTAAAAGGAAAAGAACAACAATTGGTAAAAGCAAATACGGAAGACATACAGGCCTATCTTGCGTTTAACTATGATATGCAGCAAAAACGTCGTTCAGTCGCCCGTTTATTATCAACATTACGTCGTTTTTATCTTTTTCAGTTTCGAGAAAATAACATTAGCGACGATCCAACGCGATTGCTTGAGTCGCCTAAGGGCGAACGTTCGTTACCGGTCTCATTAAATGAGCCACAAATCGATAATTTGTTAGCCGCACCTGATATCAGTGACGACCTGGGTCTGCGTGATCGAGCGATGTTAGAACTTCTTTATGCCACCGGTTTACGTGTCAGTGAGTTAATCAATTTACAAACGACTCAAATTTCATTGCAACAAGGGGTGATTCGCGTTGTTGGTAAGGGCAATAAAGAACGATTAGTGCCAGTAGGTGAAATCGCACTGGACTGGCTGGCGCAGTATTATCAACAGGCGCGTCCGCAGTTACTACTGAAAAAAACAAATAAACAAAAAACGGTGAGTCAGTGCAATGAAATTTTTGTAACCCGACGTGGTTCAGCGATGACGCGGCAGGCATTTTGGTACAGGGTAAAACGTTATGCGCTGGTTGCCGGTATTTCAACCGATCAGTTGTCGCCGCATACCTTGCGACATGCCTTTGCGACGCATTTATTAAATCATGGTGCGGATTTGCGGGTGGTGCAGATGTTATTGGGACACAGCGACATATCAACGACTCAGATTTACACACATGTTGCAGATCAACGTTTACGAGACATGTATCAGTCTCATCACCCCCGAGCCTGACAAAAATTGAACTTTTTCTCRGGTGCCCAGATGTTGTTATAGCAAGATTCGATGGAATTAACTATAATTCATGTTGTCTTGATACATAGAATTCACTTACTACACAGCGTACCTTTATGAAATTATTTCCCTTTGCTTTACTTATTATTACCTTTATGGCTTCTTATTCTGCAAATGCTGCCTCAGCGGATGGCGATGATGCAGTTGAACAACTCAGGCAGGCCTTGGTTAAAACCATGCCACAGGTGAAACCAACCAAAATTTCTAGCACGCCGGTCAATGGTTTGTATGAAGTGATTGTTGGTACACAGGTTGTTTATATGGACATCAATGCGCGTTACATGATTGAAGGAGACTTATTTGACTTGAAGACAAAGGTTAATGTCACTGAAGGTGCCAAGTCTGTTATTCGTCTGGCAGCCGTTGATAAGTTGGGTTCGGATAACATGATCATCTATACGCCTAAAAAGATTAAAAACACGATAACCGTTGTTACTGATATCGATTGTCCTTATTGTCGACGTTTGCATGATGAGATTCCTGACTATTTAGAAAACGAGATACAGGTTCGTTATATCTTCATGCCGCTAAAAGGTCCTGCGGATATGAGAAAGACAATCAGTGTGTGGTGTTCTGACGATCAACAGTTAGCCCTTGATATGGCTAAGGCTGGGGTGCAAATTGAAGAAAAAACCTGTAAAAATCCAATTAAAAAGCACATGAAARTGGCACGTGAAATGGGTATACGTGGTACGCCCGCTATTTTGCTGGAAGATGGTACATTATTGCCAGGTTATGTTCCTGTCGATAAACTGGTTGCAGAGTTGCGTAAGTAGTTACCTTAGCGTATTGATAAGCATGAGACGGCTCCTCAGAGAAATTTGAGGGGCCGTTTTTTATCAGACGTTCCTTAGATATGTTTGCTTATTGCGCAGTGATAAGCATCTTCCATCAAGTATCTGAAATCCAGACCACTGACATGAACCAGATCAGTATGATCCCCTGCTTCAAAGTAAACATCATCACAGTTGTCTAAATGATTGTCGATAATTACATTGACACCATAAGCATTGCCTATGGGTGGAACCGCGCCGACGCTACAGTCCTCAAATAATTCTTGCAGTTCTGCCTCAGAGGCCAGAGCGATATATCGATCAAACTGCTTATGCAGTTTTCCCAGTTGCACCCTATGCGTTGCAGGTAAAACGGCAACCATATAGTTGACACCATCATGTAACAAAACAGCCTTGGCAGTATCCTCGCCCGATACATGAGCTTTGTCCGCTGAACGCATGCTGGTTACTGTGTAGTCGTGTTCGATTAATTCGTACTCAATACCTGAATTTTCGAGATAGTCTTTTAGAGTGATTGCGATAGCCATAAGTCACCTCCGATGAAGGATGCTGGCCTTCTATCCACATCCCTGTGAACAGGCGAGCTAAATTGATTGTGGTATCTATAAGATTAAGAATCTAGATTAAGATGTCAATATTTAATGACTTCTTTATTTAATCGTGGGACTGTTAACGACTCTTATAGGACTGTTGGAAAAGATTAAAAACGTTTTGCCGCGAAGGACGCAAAGAACGCAAAAAAAGCGCAAAAAAATATTATGCTTCGGTTCAGTGCGAGCGTAGCGCGCACTGAACCATCACTGACTTTGTTTTTCTTTGCGTTCTTTGCGTCCTTCGCGGCAAAAAAWTGTTTTTCCTGGAAGTCYGCTMATGGCCRTCAAYAGACGAATAACTATCAAAAGGTRYTTTTATTCGTGTGATTTNCCCCMATTTAAACCAGATRAGGGTGGTTTGTGAATTTTTCGTGATAATTCAGGTCTAGCATSCACTSTTTTAAYCTTTTCTACAGTYGTTCACTTYAGGGAGTCTACTTTGAATCTTACTTTGCAATCGAATACTCAGGCAGATGRYCATCGCCATCGACCCRTCRTTAGTAGYCGGCGCATACTGGTGGTAGAAGATGATCCGGATATMAGTCRACTGYTGAAAATTCATTTGAGTGATATTGCCTTTAGGGTGGATGTTGCCAACAATGGTGTTGATGGTCTTAAYCGTGCGAGYRATYAYGAYTATCAATTRATTGTTCTGGATTTGATGTTACCGGGTCTGGATGGGCTGGAAGTCTGTCGTCGATTACGCAGTATGGCCATCAATACGCCAGTACTTATGCTGACAGCTAAATCTTCTGAATTCGATAGAGTATTAGGCYTRGAGTTGGGTGCGGATGATTATYTAACAAAGCCATTCTCAATTAAAGAATTACAGGCRCGTGTAAAAGCRATATTGCGTCGAGTCGAATTGTCTCGCGAACAGACCAAARTGAAACCGGATGAACGAATTGAAATTGCGTCKCTGGTTATYGATATAACMGGTCGCAATGTCACGATAGAAAATAASCCTGTCGAGTTGACGGTAAAGGAATTTGATTTATTACTTCATTTTTCTAAAAACCCTGGCCGGGTCTATAGCCGTGGRCAATTATTGGATATTGTTTGGGGTTACAGTCATAACGGTTACGAGCATACAGTGAACTCTCATATTAATCGCTTACGTAAAAAAATAGAACATAATCCAGAACGGTCTCAATATATTAAAACAGTCTGGGGTGTGGGTTATAAATTTCGTGAATATTCATCGTCTCCTGATTAGTGAAAACGATGTTTAATAGTCTTTATACCAAATTGGTACTTGTCCTGTTTGTGTTATTTATATTAATCGGCAGTGTCTTTMTGKCGGTKGCTTTTTATACTGCGCCCATGTACCAACAGGAGGTYAGTCAGCAATTAAATCGCGACCTTGCMATGTATATAGTCAGCGAGCATGTGCTTATTGAAAACGGCAGTGTCCGGCACGATAACCTTGAAGCACTGTTTCATAAGGCGATGATTATTAATCCCAGTCTTGCACTGTATCTGCTCGACAAAGAAGGCGGTGTGATGGCGCATTCGATGCCTTTAGAAAAGATTAAACAAAATCATGTTTCACTGGCYCCTATCAATMAGTTTTTAGCCGGGCCGTCTGAAGGGCTGATAATGGGAGATGATCCGAGCRGTGAATCWCAACGTAAGGGATTCAGTGTTGCACCGATCGATTTTGATGGTCAGCGACAGGGATATATTTATGCGATATTAGGTAGCGAAAAAATTGATCACATCACTGAAATTCTACAACGCAGCTTGATTATGAAGTGGAGCGCTGGCGTCGTTTTAGCTGCACTCGCTTTAGCATTTGTCGCGGCACTCATTCTGTTCTACTTTTTGATGCGTAAGTTACATGTGCTTAATCATTCGATGCAGACATTCAAAGACAATCAGTTTCAAAATGAGATTACTCTTGCCCGAAGTCATGTCAATGCGGTCAATCGAGGCGATGAGATCGATAACATGGCATTAACCTTTCAGGATATGGCCAGACACATCCATTTGCAGATGAATCGATTACAGGAAACCGATTCGCTGCGTCGTGAACTGGTCGCCAACGTATCACATGATTTACGCACCCCATTGGCATCGCTTAGTGGTTACATTGAAACATTGTTGCTCAAGTCAGCCGATCTGACAGAAGAAGATAAACAGGCTTATCTGAAAATTGCATTTGATAATTCCAAACGCCTGTCGACGCTGGTTGAAGAACTATTTGAGTTAGCCAAACTTGATGCGAATGAAATACAACCGCAGTATGAATTGTTTTCACTCGCAGAGTTAACCTATGACGTTTCGCACAAATTTCATTTACGTGCTGATGAGCAACAAATCAGTCTGGATATTGAAGTAGATGAAACCATCCCTTACGTTAATGCAGATGTCAGTATGATAGAACGCGTACTGGATAATCTTATTGATAATTCATTTAAACATACGCCAAAAGGCGGCTGTATTCGATTGCAGTTGTCCAGTATTAAAACAAATGTTCAATTAGCGGTGTCAGATACCGGCTATGGCATACATGAAGAAGAAATTCCGCATATATTTAAGCGGTTTTATAAAAAAGGCGATAGCCATGCCGATATCGGAGCCGGTCTGGGTCTGGGATTAGCCATCGCTGCACGTATCATAGAACTTCATGGTGGACGCTTGTCGGTAGATAGCGTGCTTCATCAGGGCACAACATTTCAGTTCAGCTTACCAAAAGGAGCCTCTGATTCAGAGATTGCCTAACACCATAATGTGATAAATATTTTACAATTAAGTGAGTTTTGTGTGACATAAGCCGYGCATAGTTCTTTCTCGTTGATAGACGATACCGTTTATCAAATATGAATGATCCAATTTCGGATACATAAAAAACGGAGAAATAACTATGTTTATACCATTGCGAAAAGCACTGCAGGTTGCAGCAATTGGCGGTCTTTTACTGGCTTCATCGTCAGCCACTGCCGGTAATAAAGTTCGTGTTTATGATGTAACCATTACTAACTTGACGAATTCAATCACTTTCACGCCTATTCTTGTTGCGAGTCATCGTAATGGCGTTACTCTTTTCGAAGCGGGCTCAGCCGCTAGCGAAGGATTAACGGCTATTGCTGAGGGTGGYGATACAGCACCTTTAGCTGCAAGCTTATCCGCTGATAATCGTGTCGCAGAGGTTAAAAGTTCAGGTGGTTTACTTGGGCCGGGTGAATCCGTTACCGTTGAAATCAAAACGGAGCGCCATAAGCGTCGTATTAGCGTTGCGTCTATGATGTTGCCAACCAACGATGGTTTTATCGCCATTCAAAATATTAAAGTACCGAAAAAAAGATCAAAAACGGTTTACTCACCTGGTTATGATGCTGGGACGGAGCCTAACGATGAAGTTTGTGCCAACATCCCTGGTCCTACGTGTGGCGGTGAGGGGCTGTCACCTGAAGTGAGTGGCGAAGGTTATGTTCATATCAATCGCGGTATACACGGCATTGGAGACCTTGCTGCAGATGTTTATGACTGGCGTAATCCGGTAGCTAAAATTACTATTACACGTAAATAGTTATTTCCAATGGTTGGTCAGCGCAGTTGTAACAAACGTTACAGCTGTGTTGTGCTCCTCTTTAATTAATTAGGGCACGCGGTCTGAAGCATGCAGAGGGCATAAGCAATTAATAGAGGTCGAAATTCAAACCTCATCCTGATTTTTCTATTTTAAATATTTTACCATCGCTGCCCCATTAACCTGGCTTCACTTCAATGTTGAGTTAAGGGCAGTGGTGATAATTAGAGAGCTTCGTGCAAAGCGCTCAATTATTATTTATGTCGTCCATTATTGCATGTATCATGTGACATTCTTTATTTTGACGAGTATCGAATACTGGACTGATGTATGAATGTTGTATCTGAAAAAAATAATTTTTTATATTTAACCGTTGGTATCGTGTTACTGCTTTTTGTCGGAGCGATATCCGATCAGTTTTCTGGCGTTATCGGGCACCAGTTAGTTCAGGCCTTTTCGATTATCAATATCGTTATCGGTATTTACGGGTTTAAGTCCAAAAAAATGTGGTTCTACTCGACGTTCGGCATTACTGTTTCGATATCTATCGTTGTTATAATAGGTGTAATTTTAGAGTTATTGCAATTATATTATTTACATCTCATTCTGTTGTTCTGTTTTTATCTATGGGCAGTTTTTCTAGCCGGTAAGCAAGTTTTATTTACTGGCGCTGTAGATGCAAACAGGATAGTGGGTGCAATCTGTATCTATCTGTTGATGGGCTTATTATGGACGTTGATGTATCTGTTTATCGCGCAGGCTATACCGGGAGCGTTTAATGGTGTGGAGCAGCTTGTCTGGTACGATAATTTTGCTGATGTTGCCTATTACAGTTACGTTACACTGACCACGCTGGGTTACGGTGATATTAGTCCTGTTGCGCCAATCGCTCGTTTTCTGGTTTATATGGAAGCGGTGGTTGGTGTTTTTTATATGGCTGTATTGGTCGCAAGTTTGATTGGTGTGGGTATTGCTGAGAAGAATGGTGATAAATAAGTATCATGGCTATAAAATTGTACATGCACAGTCAATCTGGTTGCAGTATTTATAATTTACTTTATTTGTATGTTTCATAAAATATTTTCATCAGTATTGTTTTTTTTACTATTAATATGTTCTTCTGTTTTTGCAGAAAGCAATGTCATAGAAGAGGCTGCAGCAGAAGAGTTGCAACAGGCAGAACAGGAATTATTGAATCTGGAAGCGACTGTTGGAGAAAATCCTGAGAATGCAGAGGCTTCACCGGCAGATAAAGATGAAGCCTCCTCGAAACCCTGGTTGCCAGCAGCCAAACAGTTTGACTGGGTGCAACTTACCTCGGGTGAGTGGCTTAAAGGTGAAATAAAATCGATGTATAACGAAAGCCTGGAGTTTGATAGCGATAAACTTGATCTGTTAAATATTGATTGGAATGATGTGAAATATCTAAAGAGTTATCGACCGAGCAGTGTCAATATAGAGCACAGGAGTCCAGTGACAGGTAGTCTTCAAATATCGGATGATAAGGTCACTATTACGACAGGTGACGAAGTGCAGGAATTTGATCGTATTGAACTGGTTTCATTCACACCGGCAGGCAATCGAGAGCTTGATCTCTGGTCGATTAAATTCACACTTGGCTTGAATATTAAAAGCGGTAATACTGATCAGGCTGATTACACTTCTAAATTAAGTGCAAAACGACGCAAAGCCAGGTCTCGTTTTTTACTGGATTACATTGGTAATATTTCTAAAATCAGAACTACACAGGGAAATCTAACAGAAACAGTTAACAACCATCGTGTTAACGCCGGGCTTGATGTTTATGCGACACGATACTTTYTCTATCAGCCCATTTTTGGTGAATATTATCGAGATCTTTTTCAAAATATTGATCAACGTATTACAGCCGGTGTGGGGGTGGGCTACACCCTAATCGATTCCGGAAAGTATGAATGGGATATCAATGGCGGGCCAGCATTGGTTATTACCCAATATATTTCTGTACAGCCAGGCCAGAACAGACGAGTGGATGCTGGCGCACTAGTGTTCGGTACGAATTTTAATGCAGAGTTATCCGATACACTGAATTTTATTTTTAAATATAATATCCAGGCATCAAAAGAAGATGCCGGTGGTTACACACATCATATGATTACCACATTTGAAAGTGAATTAACCGGTCACCTGGACTTTGATCTTTCATTAATATGGGATCGAATAAGCCAGCCAAGAGAAGATGATTCGGGTGAAACGCCAGAGTCAGATGATTATCGTTTATCTGTCGGTGTGACTTATACGTATTAACCAGAGTTGCCTCAATATGCAATTACTTTAATGCTGTCATCTCGAGCAGAGGGAGAGATTTTACTTAAGGTTTCTCCCTCTGCTCGAGATGGCATACACTGAGCAGCGAATAAAGTATTTTTTTAGTATCACTAAAATAATAAATAGAGGAAGCACCATGAATAATAATGAATTTACACAAAACACTATCGAAGCGGCTGTCAGGCTTGGTTTATTATTATTACTTGCGACCTGGTGCTTTAAAATAATTTCGCCCTTTATCATACCCGTAATGTGGGGCGTGATTATTGCGGTCGCCATTTATCCCTTATTCTTGAAGTTGAAAGCGATGCTAGGTGGTAATAATAAGTTGGCAGCCACGGTTTACACGCTAGTGGCATTAGCCATGTTGATTACACCCACGGTGATGATTTCTAATTCCGTCATAGAATCATCCAGTATTATTTCTGAACGCTATGAAGCCGGTACCTTAGATATCCCGCCACCGAATGACAGAGTGAAAGAATGGCCGTTAGTCGGTGAAAAATTACATACTATTTGGGCGCAGGCATCAGATAATCTTGAAAATACGCTAAAAAAATACGACGCTGAAACAAAAAAGTTAGCCAGGGGGATTATTTCGGGTGCAGCAGGGGCAGCGGGTACGATTCTGCAATTTGTGCTGTCGATAATAATTTCTGGTATTTTTGTCGCAAATGCAACCGCAGCATACGAGGTGACTATTAAAATATTTACCAGGCTGACCAATAATGAATCGGGCAAAGATTATGCAGACTTAAGTAAATTGACTATACGCAGTGTTGCACAAGGTGTGCTYGGTGTGGCAATGATTCAGGCGACYTTATCTGCGCTYGGCATGATGGTRATGGATGTGCCTGCCTGGGGCTTRTGGACACTGCTTGTATTAGTATTGGCTATCGCACAGTTGCCGCCTATTGTTGTTCTTGGTTTTGTTAGTGCTTATRTGTTTTCGGTGGCTGAAACAACACCGGCTGTTATTTTTCTKGTGTATTGTTTAATCATCAGYAGYAGTGATGCTTTTTTAAAGCCATTATTTCTTGGCCGTGGTATGCAAACTCCRATGCTGGTGATATTGCTGGGYGCCATCGGYGGCATGMTTATGTCTGGCATTATTGGTTTRTTTGTCGGYGCAATCGTTCTTGCACTGGGTTAYGARTTATTTATGAAATGGCTAAATAAATCAGAAGTTGCAAGTAACTCGTAGTAATAATCAGTAGTAAATAACTGGCGGTTGAAAAAANTGACTGAAGAAAATAAAACGACAGAAGTTGTCACGCATGATCCCGTTAARCGTATYACGYGYATYGCTTTAATCTTRATYGCACTCGTCTTTATCKGGTATGTCATAGCCGATCGACTGGCACCCTGGACGGATCAGGCAAGAGTGCAGGCGTATATCGTGCCGGTGGTTTCACAAGTGGCAGGGCGAGTTATCGAGGTTAATGTAGATAAGGATCAGGAAGTCCAGCAAGGTGATGTACTGTTAAAAATTGATTCTACAGATTATGAACTTGCCGTCGAAAATGCAAAAACGAATCTAGAGCTAGCCGGGCAAGATATTGGCGCGGATACCGCATCGGTCAGTACTGCGCAGGCAAAAGTGGTTGAAGCGCAGGCGAATGTCGATCACCTTATAGCGCAAAGTAAACGTGTTTTTGAGTTAGAAGAAAAACAAATTTATTCAAAAGCGCGTGGTGATAAAGCGAGAGCGGCTGTGGTTAAGGCACAAGCTCAGATGGATAGTGCCAAAGCCGAACTGGTTAAAGCCAAACAGCTACTCGGTGTTAAAGGTGAAGACAATCCAAAAATTCGTTCGGCCATTGCTAAATTGAAACAAGCACAGATAGATTTGTCTCGAACAACTATATTGGCACCTTCTCACGGCGGCATTACCAATCTAAAGATTGATACAGGTCATTACGCAGGCGTGGGCATACCTTTGATGACATTTATTGAAGTGGATAATGTGTGGATAAAAGCTAATCTGCGTGAGAACAGTATCGCTAATATTACAGAGGGAACACCAGTTGAATTTATTCTTGATTCTGCGCCAGGTCGTGTTTTTCAGGGACAGGTTAGCAGTAAGGGGTTTGCTGTCAGTCATGAAAAAGGCGGTGAAATCGGTGGTCTTGAAACAATAGAAAATAATGCCGGCTGGTTACGTGATGCACAACGTTTTCCCGTATACGTGACTTTCGATGTTGAAAGCACGAAAGGGTTGTTAAGAGTCGGTGGGCAGGCGGATGTACAGTTTTATTCAACGGATAGTTGGCTGATAAATTCATTGGGTTGGGTCTGGATACGACTTTTGAGTTGGTTGTCGTATGTGTACTGATATGTGGGGAAAGTTGTAAGTTATAAATCGAAAGATACAAACAATTTTTATTTATAAACGTCACTACTTTCCCGTTAACGCTATGCATGGCAAGTGGAAAGGCTTGCAGAGCTTAAGAAATGACATTTTACGTGTTATCCGAGAGATGAATGGCAATCGGTTGCTGTGGCACGCTGTAAACACATCCCTGTGCGCTCGAATGCCGCGTCCATGCGGCATACGGCCACAGCAACCAAAATTGCCATTCATCTCTCTCATAAGTTAACGGAACAGTGTTTTCACTTATAATTTATAACTTTTTTTTGGGACAAAAATTATTTTGCTAACCAACCATCAAAGCATCCGAGCCATCCGCTACGCCGTAGGCGTAACGATTGCCTCTGCCCTGGCTTATGGTTTTGCCTGGCCACTGTCATTTTTATTCCCGGTATTATCTGCCGTTTTACTTGCTTTGCCTTTGCCTAAGTTGACTCTGAAGCAGGGTTTTCGCAATATGCGAGATACGCTGTTTGCATTCGGTGTCGGCTTTATTTTTACGCAATTTATTCTTCCCTTCCCCGTTATCTATGTACCCTTGTTAGCACTTGCCTTATTTCACACTTACTATCATTTAAATCGTGGTGGTTCGTTCTGGTTAGTGTTGATGTTGTTACTGTGTCTACTGCTTATGCCRATGTTRGCCGGTGTYCATGAAGGWCTGGCTATTGGTGTGGTGGTCGGGCTGGTTGGATCAAGCTGGTTAACGATTCTACTGCTTTGGCTATCACACTATCTGGTGCCGGATTTACCTGATGCGCCAACGATGCCGGCACCACCAGGTTATCAACCGGGTTATTCAGCAGTGGCAGCAGAAGCAGCATTAAAAAGTACCYTCGTCGCACTACCCATCGCAATCATYTTTATTGCCAATAACTGGACCAGTCAAATACTAGTGATGGTATTCGCGGCCATTTTCACCTTGTCTCCWGATTTAGATAAAGGCAAACAAGCGGGYATTAATTCCATTAACTCAACGTTTATTGGCGGCGSTGTCGCTTTCTTTGTTTATTGGGCGCTGGTYGCGGTTCCTGAATATTTGTTCTTAATATTGTTAATGTTTTTCATTAGTCTTCAATTCGGCCTGGCGATAAATTCGGCTAAACCAATGGCCCGGTTTTTGCCTTCAGCCATGGTGACGATGATTATTTTAGTGAACAGTAGTCTGGCTGAGGGGGCAAATTTTTCTGAAAATTTTGTGCTTCGTATTCTCTTCATTTCATTGGCAGCGTTGTATGTTGTTACGGCGCTTAAAGTGCTGACTGCGTTTTGGCCTGAAAAATACCATGTTAGTCTTCAGTAACAGGCCTTTTCTGCTTTTGCCAAAGTGTATAAAAAATACACATATCTGAATCCAGATTGAAACTTAATCCGTATATAAGGTATTGATTTCCGGCATTAAGGGATAAAGTTTTGCATGTTATTGTTTTTTATAAGCATAAGGTTTTGTGAGTGGGAGGTTGTTTATGCCTGAATTACTTTTAAGGCCCCGCAAACGATACTCGGCAATAAGTATTTCACGGTTTTCTGTAAAAGAAATTTGCGCTATAGTTTCTGTTATGTCTCTTGCTGCTGAAAATCAAAATAAACAACCGATTCAATCTGAAATTCAATCGGACTCGATGCGTTTAAATGCACAGTTAAAAGCATTTCTGGTTAAGATTGCAGGTAAAGATAAGTCAGCATTTGAACAGTTTTACGATAGCAGTATTAAGTTATGTTTTAGTCAGGCAATGCGGATAACGAGTAAAGAAGAAATTGCAGAAGAAGTTGTTAGCGATGTCTATATGCAAGTTTGGAATACAGCAGTAAGCTACGATGAGCAACGAAGTGGGGTGATGACCTGGTTAATGATGTTGTGTCGTAGTCGAGCACTGGATGCGCTAAGGAAACAAAAAAGTAGACAAGCTAGAGAATCAGTTAATATTGATGCCATAGCTGAGCCAGCGATTGATGAAACCCCGCAAGATTTATTAAATGCAGTGCAGCAGGGCAGTGTGTTGCACCGTGCGATTGAACAATTAAAACCACAACAACGACAATTATTGTCGTTGGCCTATTTTAAAAACTTAAGCCATAACGAGATTGCCAGTTATACTGATACTCCTTTAGGTACGGTTAAAACACAGATTCGCCGAGCAATTATCAAATTAAAAGAAATAATGAATGTAGAAAAATTATCAGAGGGAGAATCTTATGAGAAAAAATGATCCCCCTATGAATACTAAACACGAAGTGCTAAGTGAAGAAGAAATACAGCTGCTAAGCGATGCTCCAGCTGTCGCTGATGATGTGAATGCCGGTTCAGTTCGTATGCAGTCACTTCGCTCTAAAATAATGGTGCGGGTAGATAAACAAGAAGCCAGTAGCCATCATGAGCTGTTGACCATACGGGCAGATAGCGGTGAATGGGAAACAGTTAGTGACAAAATCAGAAAGAAAGTATTACATGTCGATACAGATAACGGCATTGAAACGTATCTACTGAAAATTGAAGCCGGTGCAAAAGACGCACCACATATTCATACCACTGATGAGCACTGTATCGTATTAGAAGGCGATGTTTGTTTCGGCGATATACACCTTAATGCAGGTGATTATCATTTGGCACCGAAAGGAAGCAAACATGACGAAGCGTATTCGATTCATGGCGCTTTACTGTATATACAGACAGGATTAGAGCAAGCCTTACCCGTCTGATTGTTCTCTCCTGTGTCACTACTGCCACGGAAAATAAAATGAAACACGCTCTCGTTCTGGCTCTTTTCCAGTGCGCGAAGGGGCTAAAAGTAAACGTCTGCTGATAGTAATTACCTATCTTAAAAAGTTTTTGAATCTAATTTATATTTTGCCGCGTAGTTAACTATGACAAAGACAGTTTGTTGTCATTTTATTAACTATACGCAGGTAGAAATAATGAAAATACACACTTTTACCCGAAGTGTTCTTGCTACAGCCATAGCATGTTCAAGTTTGGGGATATCATTAAATTCTGTGGCAWCGAGTCATAGAGAAGCACCTTTCATCACACAGAATCCTAAAGTTGATGGTACTGACTTTTATATGTTTCGTAGTTATGAGCCGGATAGAGAGGGTTTTGTAACGCTAGTGGCTAATTACAATCCACTACAGGCTAGTTTCGGTGGCCCTAACTATTTCACTATGGATCCTAATGCATTATATGAGATTCACGTCGATAACAATGGTGATTCGATTGAAGACATTACGTTCCAGTTTGAATTCAAAAATACACTATCAAATAATGGTGCGGGTATCACGCTTCCTATTAACGGAAAAAATATAGCTGTCTCATTGCGAAATATTTCTGAGGTAAGCTCAGCGACACCGGCAAGTATCAATGACGCCGAGTCATACACGTTAACCGTAATTAATGGAGATAGACGGACTGGGTTAAAAAGTTCAGCACTCAATATTAACAATGGGAGTTCGACAAGTTTTGCTAAACCTTTTGATAATGTTGGCAATAAAACATTTAATAGCGAAAGCTATGAAGATTATGCCAATGCCCATATCTATGATGTGAATTTTCCTTCGTGTCCTATTGGTGCGCAGCAAGGTAAAGTTTTTGTCGGTCAGCGTAAAGAATCCTTTGCCGTTAATTTAGGCGAGGTATTTGATTTGTTTAATACAAATCCTCTAGGCGCAACAAACGCTGAGTTAAACATTATTGGTGATAAAAATATTACAACGTTTGCGGTTGAAGTTCCTATTGATTGTTTGACTAATAATGGCGTAGTCGATGTGATTGGTGCATGGACCACTGCCAGTAAGCGCCAGGTTCAGATACTGGATCCAACGCCTGGCTATGATAACCCGGCACTGGAAAGAGGCGCGTGGACACAGGTATCGCGTCTTGGTATGCCGCTGGTAAATGAACTGGTTATTGGTCTTCCTGATAAAAATCTGTTTAATAGCAGTGAGCCAAAAGATGACGGGCAGTTTATTGATTATGTGACTAACCCGACTTTYCCCGCCATTCTTGAAGTGCTATTTGGTGTCAGYGCGCCAACGRTTGATGCTCGCCCTGACCTTGTAGCGGCTTTTCTAACCGGACTTAGTGGTGTTAACAGCAACGGCAGTGTTSGTGAGATGCAACGATTAAATGTCACTATCGCACCGACTGTAAAAGCTAGCCAAAACAATATTGGTGTTGCTGCTGGCGACAGTGCCGGTTTTCCTAATGGYCGCCGCCCGGGTGATGATGTTGTCGATATAACRGCACGTGTTGCTATGGGTGTCTTATGTCATYTGGACTTAGGKTTGTGTRCCCCGACAGATGCGACAGATGGTTTACTRRATTATACCGATGGCGCATTGCAGGAAGCGGCACAGTTCGGTGATGTATTCCCCTACCTGACAACACCTGTTGCCGGTTCACCCGCTAACTAACCAGGAGAGTAATCATGAACTCAAAAAACTATTTAATGTTAGTTGTGTGCAGTAGTTTAGCTTTATCTGCATGCGGTAGTGGTGGTGGTAATGGCAGTGATACGGCTGATGATGACACGCCCGTTGACATACCTGAGCCAGAAAATGCTTTGGCAACCTTCGGTAATTTAACGGCTGATGATGAACCGTTAGCGCTGACCACTCAACTTGAGACAGATATTGAGGCTGTTTTTGGTAATGCTGATAATGCGAGCACTGATGTGCTTGCAGGTGATACGGTTCAATCTGTCATAGATAGAGCGGCATCAAACTAGGCGCCTGCCCGAGATCATTTGAAGTGACCATGAGTAAATAGCGATGAATAAAAATCATAAAACGGTAATGGTTGATGCTATTGGGGGAAGGTTACGCCTTCCCCAAACTCTGGCATTTCTTTTGTTTCCAATGAGTTTGTTTCTGGCACAAAATTTTGCTACGGCTGAGCCCTATATTCCACAGAGTGAATACCAGGTGCTTGATTCCCTACCTGCTAATTTTTTGTCATTGTTTAAAGAAGATGATTTTTCTAATAGGCAAATCAAACGCCATACTGTTAGTGCTGAACAATGGGATGAGCTACAGAACGATCTGGTGACCGCCTATTTAGATAAAGCAAAAGTAAGTGGCGATATGCGTTATATCAGTTATTCAGAGAATCGTTTAAAAAGCTGGTTGGAAGTATCACCGAAATCAGAGAACGCAAGATTACTTGACGCCAGTATTAAACAATATAATCATGAGTTAAGTGTGGCGATTCAAATTCTTGAATCACTCTTAGATGAGCATCCAAATAACAATAAAGCATGGTCATTACTTTCAAATTTACAATTGTTGACAGGTAACTATTCCTCAGCAAAAAACAGCTGCAGACAATTATCGGCTAGTAGTTCTCTTACGGATGCAATCGTTTGTCAGAGTAATATCATGATTAGAACAGGTGATTTAGATAAAGCGGATAAAGCACTTAAGACGCTATTACCTATGATTAATACTATGCCTGTACAAGGGCAGATTTGGTTGTACACAAGTTTAGTTGAAATAAATATTCAGCATGGTTATGACAAACAGGCTAAAGATTATATAGATCAGGCACTGAAACTGGTTGCCGATAATAATTTAAATGATAATTATCTAATGCGGATACATGTGGATTATCTGGTTGACAGGAGTCAACTTAAACAAGCGTTTAATCTAATAAAAGATAAAAAAAATGATAGTTCAATAATGATACGTTCCGCTATCATTGCCAAAAAATTAGGTTATACCACCATCTATGAAAAAAACAAAATTACATTGACACAAATGTTTGAGGTGGAAAATAGACGAGGACAAAGTCTACACTTGCGCGAACAAGCTTTATTTACACTTTTAATATTGAATAAACCAGAAGCAGCGTATGCCATAGCTCAAAAAAACTGGGCTTTGCAAAAAGAGCAAGAGGATGCTCGTGTATTGTTAAAGAGTGTGTTGTCAACGGGAGACAAATATCAGATTCATAAGGTTCAGGCAGAAATCAACAAAACAGGATTGGTCGATCAGCGTCTCGAAATCCAGCGATTGAGTGAGTCAATACTATGAAAAATGTCATTGCCTTATTTTTATTTATGTATTGTCAACAAGTCTTTTCACATACAACCAGTGACAGTTATCTAAATATAAATTTGTCAGAACAACAGAGCAGTATAAGTTGGTCAATAGCTGTGAGAGATCTTGAATTTGCTGTCGGCTTGGATGTTGATGAGGACAAGAATATCACATGGGCTGAAGTGTTACAGCGCAAGCAGGTTATCGAGGCATACGTACTAAGTCGTCTATCGCTTTATACAGTAAGTAATCAGTTAAAACAGTCTTGTCATTTCGACAATAAACAATTATTAGTCGATGATAAGTCAGACGGTGCATATCTTGTTTTTGATATCGTTTCCCCTTGTTTAAATCAAGTACTAGATAGCAAATATGTTCTGGATTACCAGTTGATGTTTGATATTGATAAAAACCATCGGGGTTTARTTTTAATTAATGATGGAARKGAGAKTRTAWCGYTRGTCGCWAGTCMRGATAATCATAMTTTTAGTTTCAACAATARCTCGGCRACACTKATGTYGGTTTTTACTAATTATGTAATAGAAGGCRTCTGGCATATYCTTATTGGTTTGGATCACATCCTATTTTTATTGGCGCTGTTACTGCCTGCCGTGTTGGTGTATCAAAATGGACAGTGGCAGCAACGTGAAAACATCCAGGGAAGTTTTGTATCAATATTAAAAATTGTTACTGCGTTTACGCTTGCCCATTCGATCACACTAAGCTTGTCAATATTGAAAATCGTACAATTACCTTCACAACTGGTCGAAGTAGTGATTGCAGTAACTGTGTTACTAACCTGTATTCACACGCTAAAGCCGATCTTTCAGCATGCTCTATGGAAGCTGGCATTTATATTTGGTCTGATTCATGGTTTTGGGTTCGCCAACGTATTACTTGATCTCGGTCTGGAAAAATCCGCATTGGCATTATCATTATTTGGATTTAATGTTGGTGTTGAGTTAGGCCAGTTATTTATTGTCTGCGCATTCSTTTTGTTTGCTTCTGTGGTGCACCGATACTGGTGGTATCGTATTGTTGTATTCCGTGGTGGAATTACTGTCACAGCTATATTATCATCTGTCTGGATTATTGAGCGATCGCTTAACTATGAAATACTGGGTTTATAGTGAGAAAAAGAGATGCGTGAAAAGAAAGGATCCTAAAATGATATCACTGTTTTATGATACTTATTCAGATTTGCTCCAGGTTATTCTAACCAAATTAACGCCTGCCGCTGGGTAAATATAACGCCAGTTTTCACGGTATGTTCTGGCCATAAATATTTAGCACCTGTCTTGTAGTAAGCCAGTTGTTTTGAAAATTGTTGCGCAGCCGTTTGTGTTGAATCGGATGTTTCTAAGTGATGTGATTTGTAATCAATAATTAAAATTTCGTTTTCAGATTTTATTAAACGATCAACAACACCRTATACTGCCTGARTTTTATCAGRTGATTCGGTTTTRTCCAGATACATCAGTGGCATTTCATTGTAGGTTTGAAGTTCGATAGCGGGATTAAATATGGCTTGTAGGGCGTTATGRTTGTATGTGYTCACTGCTTCTTCTATGCATTCATYCAGATCTTTTATGTGATCGGGTGTGTCGCGTAAAATTTCGATTTTCAACTGAGACTGAATGRCWGAAACTGCCTTATCTGATGCGGGGTAGGTGCGRCTATTGCATAATTTCTCAAGCACYYTATGAATAATAGTGCCTCGCCACATRGCAAGATCAGGAGTGGKTTTTTGAAAATCATTTTTTGTTAACGAATGATCAGGTTTGTATTCATCTGTAACTAAACTGGGCGCAAGGATAAAATCTTTTGCTGGGAARKTTTTTATGGGTTTGAGTAAACGTTCATCAATKGTGGTCGTTGTTTCAGTSGTGSTGATTTGAGCTTTTTCTATCSGYGTRGCTGWGTCATAACTTAAATGTTCGTAYACGGTACAGTTGATGTTACTAACGGTGGTGTCGGGTTGCGTTATACTCTCTAACCCCCTCGCAATAATTTGGTACCAGCTATTCTCCTGTTTTCTGCTGCTTGCTGTACCACTTATATAGAGCTGCTCGCGCGCACGTGTTAGTGCGACATAAAGCAGGTTGAGTTCTTCGCGTTTTTGTTCGTTGAGTTTTTCCTGTTGTAGATTATGTGTTATCTGGTCGGTATTGTCCTTGCTAAGCTGCAATTGAAAGTTGCTGGGCCGTGATTGACTGGCGGGCCAGCGGATTAATGTAGCGTAAGCATTTTTATTGGCAGGAATACTGTTGCAGTCAGCCAGAAAAACGATGGGAGCTTCCAGGCCTTTGCTACCATGAATGGTCATTAACCTAACACGTGATTCATTGCTCTGTGATAATGGCTCCTCAGGTGGACTTGCAGAATGATTTTTCAGGTGAGTGAGCTGTTGCAAAAAACGCGTAATGCCAGGGTAACGTCCGCTATCGGTTTCCAGTGACAACTCAAGAAAACGTAAACAATTGGATGCGACTTTCTGTTTATTCTCAGGCTGGTTTGCTGCCATGTAACGTTCGATGATATTGCCTTGTGAAAAAATTTTATCAAGGCAATCATGCACCGGTAACTGTTCAGCTAATTGTTGCCAGCGCGGTAATAAATGCGCGGCGCGTTGTAGTGGTTTGCTGAGTTCGTTAATATTGCCTTCGGCTTGCAGTAATAATCGTTGATACCAGTGTGGCGAGCCTTTCAGTTGTGATAATTGTATTAAATCTTTATCACTCGCACTGAATACGGGTGATTTTAAAACTTGTGCCAGTGCTAAATTATTAAACGGTGTGACCAGGGTATTAAGTAAGCAGTTAAGATCCTGTATTTCAAGGTTATCCAGCAACCCTCCTTTTTTGTTACCAATGTAGGCGATGTTGTGTTGTTTTAACGCTTTTTCATAAATATCAACATGGGTTCGGTTGCGCATTAAAATCAATATGTCGCCAAACTCAGCGGCACGAGCCTGTCCATTATCTGTAATGAGTATGGGGGTGTTAATAATCTGCAGAATTTGTTTGGCAATATAATCTGCTTCGTCATGTCGGCGTGTTTTATACGATATTTCCCGTGGTTGGTTTAATGGATTGCGAAAGTATATGGTTTCAGTTGATTCGGTTTCGTCTTCATCTTCATCTTCATCAAATAGTTCACACAATTGCACTCGTCCGGGCAATGAACTTAGATGTGTGTCGTGCGTGATGTACCCGGTCATTATTTGCTTGATGCCTTCCTGTTCAAACACTTGATTAACGCTATGAATGATGGCTGATGAAGAGCGCCGCGAAAAATCCAGTGGCGTTGCCCGTGCATTTAAATTTTCGGCTAACCAACGGCTGGCCTGTTCCTGCAATGCCGGGTTGGCTCGTCTAAAGCTGTAAATGGATTGTTTTTCATCACCAACCAGAAACACACTGCGTGGGCGCTGTTCAGGGTTCGCTGCAATTTCTTCGAGAATCGGAGAAAGCAAATGCCACTGTGTCGGGTTAGTATCCTGAAATTCATCGATAAGTAAATGGTCGATACGTTGGTCAATTTTGTATTGTACCCAGTGTGCATTATCGGCATGTTGTAATAGTTGATAGCATTTCCATTCCAGATCAGTGAAATCCAGTAAGCGCTTTTCCTTTTTTAACCGCTGAAAAATTTCAACGTAATGATTGCCGGCGAAATACCATGCAGTATTGATTTTTAAACTGAGTAAGCGTTTTAGCTGTTCGTTAACTTGAAGTATTTGTTCTGCAAGTTCGTGGTGCAGATTTAAAAACTTATCGGCATTTTCAGTGCCGAGTTTCTTCTCCAGAGCAGCAGTGTGTTTGCGTCCTTGTAGCAGAATTTCACCATCTTTTTTGAGAAAGGCGGATTTTATTAGAGAGAATTCTATGATCTGATCGGTTTCTTTATCCAGAGCCTGGTCAATGATATGTGCATGTTTGTCACCGGTTTTGTTTTTATTCTCTCTTAACAGGTTAGCAAAAACTTTTAATTTTTGTTTGGTGATGTCATTGAGAAAACCGGTGACGGGGTCTATGTCACTATCTGTTATTTGTAATGACTGAGTGAGTTCGTCGCGCGCAAAACTAACAGCATCTGTAGCGTGAGCCGTGTATGCCCACCAGTCACTGCGGTGTGATAAAAAGTTGTGTAGTGCAGTGCGGGTATTATCAGGGCCATTGCAAAGCTGCATGATGAAATCAAGGTTTTCATTTAAGGCCGCATTATCCGGCTGTTTTTGGTGATTTAAACCGGCATCATCGAATAATGTTTGCCATGCCTGACGCTCCAGTAAGCTGCTGTCTTCGAGTAATTCAAATCCGGGTGGAATGTCGGCTTCCAGTGGAAATCGTGACAGGATATCCTGACAAAATGAATGGAATGTCTGGATGCGAATCGGGTACAGGCTATGCATCAATTTTTCATAAAGTCCTGATGCGATATTTTTAGTTTCTGAGTGGATTTCACAGCCGATAAGTTGTAATAAATCATCCAGTTCATTATTTTCCGCGGTCGCCATTTCAAATAGACGCTGATTTAGACGTATTTGCATTTCACCGGCAGCTTTTCGGGTGAAGGTGAGGGCGATGATATTGCCGGGTTCAGCACCATCGATTAGCAGTCGAACGATACGGGTAATTAATAACCAGGTTTTACCACTTCCGGCAGAGGCGGATACGGTGGCGTTTAGTTTTGGGTTACAGGCGTCGAGGCTATTGTTTTGTGGTGGCATGGGGGGAGTTTATCTTGAGATGGGGGGTGGAGGCTAGAGTGGTTGATTTTCTTTCCTGTAGGAGCGGATTGTAATCCGCGATTTTCTTGTTTGCTTATATTTGCTTTGGGTTTTGATCTCCCAGCAATTAATAGAGGTGCCCTTAAGCTTAGCGGTACTCGTACCGCGGGTGATGCCGCCCGCGAAAACTAACCGACAATAATGAGATAACTACCCTTCACGATTCTTTGCTATATACGTAACAAAATTACACTATTAGCACTTGCTCACCAACTCTTGATTATTAGTTCATAGCTTTTCTTTGATTTATTGCACCGGCTCACGCTGTAAGTGATCGGTAATTTCTTCGTTTTCAAACCGTCAAATACCTTTCTCATGTCCTTGTGGTCGTTTACGCTGATCATAAGCTTTCCCTTGATCGTTCTGGCCAACTCGGCCATTGCAGTGTACTCATCGATGCTAAACTCAACACCGTAACCAGCTGTGCCCCAATAAGGAGGATCAAGATAAAAGAACGTGTGCGGCCGGTCATATCGTTTAATACATTCTCTCCAATCCAGTTGCTCGACGTTAACGCCTGATAGCCGGTAATGCGCATCCACCAGGTCTTCTTCTATATGCAGTATCCTAAAGCGTGCTGGCGATGTAGTTGCCGTGCCGTAGTTCTGGCCACGTCCACCAAAACACGTCTTATGAAGATAATAGAATCGTGCTGCTCGCTGGATATCTGTCAGCGTATCGATGTTCTTTGCCTTTTCCCACTCAAACATCGTGCGGCTGCTAATAGCCCATTTCAGCTGCTTAATAAACTCCTCAAGGTGGTGCTGAATTACCCGATACATATTGATTAACTCACCGTTGACATCGTTCAGCACTTCACATTTACTCGGCTCTTTGCGAAAATACAGCGCTGCTGCACCCGCGAACACTTCAACATAACAGGTGTGATCTGGGAATAATGGAAGAATTTTATCGGCCAGACGGCCTTTGCCGCCCATCCAGGGAATTACTGGTTTTATCATTATGCACCTCAATATGCGTCATTATCTACTACACTCCTTTTACCGTGATCGCGGTGAGGGAGCCTTGTTTGACACAGTGTTAAGGCACTGTTGTCGAGGTCGCAGTGGATGCGTCAACATCCATCGCGACGCTCTCTTTTTATTGTCGTCTAACCACCGGTCAATTTCCACATTCCATCAATAATTAACAGCGACTTAGGTAGTTTTCGATTTAAAGGCTTATTGTTTATTTTTATATACTTATCACTCATCAGCAAAGACGCAACATCCTCACCGGCGTAGTGCAATTCAGCAAGATCTCTAGTTAGCTGGCAAACAGGGTCCAGCATAGCGACCACCTCTACGCCTGAGGCCATCCGGTTATCTTGCAACCACGGGTGAGGTACATCGTCCATATCGAAATGCTTCTGCTTTTCTGTTATCAGCACCTTTGTTTTTACAGATTCACGTAGCGCAGCTAGCTTATCAATATAATCTAAAGCGTTATAATTATCCGGCAAAATACGCTTTTCTTGATATGCATGACCATCTTTATTGTAGCCGTCTGGCATATTGTTTGTAGGTCCTGCATGCAGCCAAATAGGGTCAGGTGACAAATTAACGCCTGTTATTTTCTTATTTGCCCGGTCCACTGACAAATAAATAAAAACCGGGATGTCTCCATCGCCAGTGTTATGGGGCGGTGATGTACTTACATAACGCCATGAAACCTGTGAAGTAGATGCAGTCAAACCAGTAAATGTATTTGTCGGCCTCCCTCCGTGACCTACCAATGTTCTAAAGGCCGTAGTTTGACTTACCCAGTCCGAGTAAAAAAAGTCTACTGGTTGCGTGCCAGCGGTTCTTCTGTGACGTACCTGAAAAATATAATCCGATGCAGCCAAAATAACTGTTTTGGTGACAGCAGTTACTGAATCGTAAGATATGACTGTATTTAGCTCAGAAGTATGTACTGCACCTGCAGCAATCTGAGAGGCGCCAACAGCATTATTAGCTATTTTAGATACGGTAATGGCGTTAGCCTCAATCGCCGCACCGTTAACAACATTATTTGGCAGCGTTTCAACAACCCGCCCACCGTCAAAATAAACAGTACCGACAGCGGTGCCCTGTGCGGGCAACCCACCTGTTATTAACACCCGAACGAATCGAGCATTAGCAGGCGATGTTACCGTTGCGGAATGCAGACTTGCAACAAGGGAAGTACTCGCATCCAAAAATAAAACAGTCGATGAAATTTGCGACTTGGAAGCATCATACCAAATCAGCTCACATGAACAGCTTACATTCCCAACGCTTGCCCAGCGATAAATCTCAAAGCCATACCGTTTATTATCAGTAACCGCTTTAAACTCGTCCTGAAGAAGCTGACCGCCACCATTCGCCAGTATGGTAGAAGTAATTGCCAGCACTGTATCGCCGTGTTTATTAACAGCGGTACTACTAGCTACCGTACCGCCAATGAACTCAGTAGCTTCCCAACCAATCGGAAGGCCCGCACTAATTTGCTGAAACGAGCCATTAGGCATTAACCCCTGAAGCACATCTACCTTTGCTGAATTAACGCCGTCATGGTTGTGGTTTTGTGCGGCATCAGCCAAAAAATCAGCACCCAACCACTCCATTAAAAACTGCTCGTTATTCTTAACATTATTACCCCAGCTAGAAGTAATCGGCACTGCAGGGTCTTGCTGAGCTGCAACCGGAACAGTCCATGTTTTTGTTGGTAGTGGCATTAGTTAATCACCTTTATTAATTGTCTCGATACAGCAAACCCACATTTAATCGAGTGCTGCTTTTCAAACGGTGCCGAAAAATCATATTGCACCTTAAAAAAACCTTGCCAATGGGGACAGCCCGCTGCACAAAAATTCTTTACCCGAACCAGGGGGAAATCATCGCCCTCCACAGGGCAATTAACATACAAATCATCCGTTATTTCAATCTCTTCTTCAGAGCATATAGTGTCAGGTTTAGTCATCATAAATCCTCAAAAAAACAAATAACCTTCAACACCGTCTGGCATCAAACCATCGTTTTGGCTAAAGCAGGCATAACCATTATTGTTAGGATAATTTGCAGTACCGTTTGGCGCAAAAGCGGCAAACGGTCGGCTAAAAATAGTCGTGCGCGCTTCGATCTTAACGGTCGCACCCTGGTCATCAATCATAGTAATTAATGCTCGGGTTTTTTTCGGCTGGCCAGCTTTATCAACAATTTTATTTGTCAAAAAATCACGATAATCACCACGCTGAAAATCGTAGTCTTTAGGGTGAATTTCACACTTTATTAACTGGGGAGGATCTCGCCGGGTGGCCAACGCGCGTGCCACGTGATCTCGTGCTGCGCCATTATTAGCAGCGTTAAAAAATCGGGAGTACTGCACATCTGTTTGCTCGGTACCGTATTCGACCAACGCCTCCTGATCAAAAAATACCGCACCATCCAAATAGTTGCTGGCTTCGCGCACATTAGAAGTAGCCGTCTGCAGGTCAAAATACAAAGCAGACAAAGTCAATCTGGCACTATTAAGTGTTTTCACATCCACCGTGCCATCAACTAATGCAGACTCGTCAGATAACTGCTTTATTCCAACACCCGGTGTAGGCGGCACCGATAATGCTAACTTCAATAACTTGGTCTGTGCATCCCACCACGTCATCGCGTTTGCCGACTGCAGCAGCTCCTTAATATAGTCACTAGCCTTGCGCGGCGTACTAATAGCAACCTGATCAATAATATAATCATTGCCCAACCAGGTACTATCTAATTCAGCAAAACCAGCCTCATCAATGTAAATAGAATCCAGACCGCTTTCAATGTAAAACCATTTAATAACATCAGTAAAAGCCTCATTGGAAAAAGCCTTGCATATCTGCACAGAAGCATCTGCCCGATGGTCTTCTAATACAGTATTAAACTGCGCCCGGTAACTTGTATCAGGCCAGCTAAGCACCTCACCAACACGGGCAGAAAACCTAATAACTTCCTTACCTACACGGACGAAACCCGGCACACCATAAAGATCATAATCAGTGCCATTCGCATCCAGCGTAATAGACAGTTGCTGCACAAAATACAATGATGAATTATTAGGGTTAACTGCCCAATCACTGTTTACTGTGGCCACACGGCCAGCACCATCATAATCTGTAATTATTCGCTCTTGACCAGACCCGGTCTGCCCATAAATGCGAACCGCCATGCCGTTATAAAAATCATCCACAGCAGAAGCTTCTGTATGAAGCGTAATCGTATTAGCACCACCAGCTTGCGCCGTACCAATATCATCATATTCAAACAGCTCATTAACTAATTTTCCGCGCGTTGGTCTTGGCAACTGCACCGTATCAGCAAGCTTGACCAGGTCTTTTAAAACCAGCTTCATCTCGCTCCTGCCATCAGGGCCATCCAGTGTATCAATAGAGTACAGCTCAGTTACAAACGTAGACCAATCCCAGGGATCGACATCGTAACCACGCAATAGCTCGACAAACTTGCCGTTCAATGCTTTATTACGGGCCATAAAACGTGGCCAAAATGTACTGCCTGCAGGCACACTACGTGTATCGATATAAGGATCAAGCCAGCGATCGTCAATCGCTTCATCAACCAGTTTTATGGTAACAGTCGCGCGGTTAGATAAACCTTCATCCGGGTTAAGCCGCGACACGTTTGTACGTATAGATTTAATGTACGGATAATACGTCTCACCAGGGGGAATGCGCGAGCCACGTTTACACAGTGGCAACACAAAATCGACGGCAGAAAAGTTAGCTAAATCCTGACAGGTAGGCCGCGTGTTATAACACTCATTGCCTACGCCCGCGCTGGCGGTGCATGGTGCATTACTATAAACATTAGCACAGCGTTCAACATGTAATCGTGCAGCCAATACAGGTTTTAACTTCCATGTGCTGCGTGCATCATCGCGAGCCGTCATTTACCGAGCCCTTCCAATGTAAAGCTCAAATTAGTAAACTGCCCCTGTACATGCGGCGCTCTATATTCAAATATAGGATGAATAAGATAAGTCTCATTAGCATGCTCGACAGGGTCCCACACAAATACACCCGGTGTATGCTTTAAATGATCATCAAATGCTGGCTTCCAGGTATCTCGCACCCAGCTTGCATTAATGTTTCTAAAAGAAATTTTCTGCTTCCACTCGCGCCAATCTTCAGCCGTACCCAGTGGGTGACCGTTTGACGATTTAATAATACGACCTCGTGGCTTGCTACCGAGCGGATCAAAACCTTGCTGCAAATGTCGAGGTAGCTCCAGCTTATTACCGATTATTAAATGCGAAAGCGCTGACGGGTTAGCAGTTACCACATCAAGAAACCAAACACGTTGTGAGTAGCTAGCAAACTCAAAAAAATACGCAAGCTGGCCATCTAAGACCTGGTTATTAATATGCACAACAGCATTAGCACCGCCAAGATCAGAACTGGTAAGCGTAATTGTACTGCCAGTTAAAATATCGCCAGCAATATACATATAATCAGCAGAACGGTCAGCGTCATTTGTAACAGTAACACGGTGGTTGCCAGCGCCGTTTGTTAGCCACCATGTATAAGATCGGTAATCAAATAGACTGGCCAAAACATAATCACCAGCAGCGGTACCGTTATCAGTGGTAACTGGCGATGTAGCCAACATATTGTCAAAAAGAAAAAGCGGCTTACCGTACATCAGACCATATCCACATTAAGATTAAACCGCCCATCACCCAGTATTTGAACGAGAGCTTCAGACAAGCCATCAGCAAATTTAGCAGAAGTAAAAATATCACTGCCACGGATGGTTAGACTTATTTCCTGTGGCTGCGCAATAACAGCAGCCTGATCTGCTGGTGAAAATATCGCTGGCGGTTCAACAGCGCCAACTTCGTCTTCAAAACTAGTTGCAGAAGTACTGCTAGCTAGCGTGGTATCAGCGGCATTTATAATTGAATTAGTTGGCGTTACATTAACCGGGTTACTCGATGATCCTGGTGCACCGGCAGTTCCATCAATAGCATCCAAAACACCACCGGCGATGGCTAGGCCAGAAGCTAATAAAGCATTACTACCAATAGCTGCGGCAGAGGCAACAGATCTAGCTATTGCAGCCGCTGCAGCAGCACCGCCCAAGCCTACAGTTGCCGCCATAATAGCGGCCGCTTCAACCTGGCCGTAAGCCAACACCATCGAAGCCGACGCTGCCGCATTGGTTTGTATATCGGCAACAGTCTTTGCGGTCTGTAGTGCAATTAAAATTAATGTGATTGCTCGGTTATCATCAGCAAATCGACGAAGCAAATTAAGACCCTGCGTAAATACCTGTTCGCGCCCCGCGACTTCAATCTGATTACGCTGCTTTTCTGCAGCAAGATGAGCCTTATTTGCCGTGGTTTCTAGTGCCAGCTGCTTTTTATTTTCTTTATCAATAATCGCGGTTTTACCCGTCTCAAATGATTGTGAAGAAGCCAGCGACCTAGCCATAAATGTTTCTTCAGAAATCGCCTTAAGTTCCAGCGCATCATCCAGCAAAAATTGCTCATTAGCATACTGCTCAAACAAACGCTCTTCTTCAGTAAGCTGCGCCTCGGCCAAAACCTCAACCTGTTCAAGCAACTGCTCACGCAATAATTCCGTTTGTGCTGCTTCGCGATCACCACGGCCTCTAGGCAACCCCGTCTCGTCAGTATTACTGATACTTGAATCATCGCCACTAGAATCTGGTGTCTGCTCTGCARTAGCAGCGTTTGCTTCCCATATATTGTTTATCAAGTCTGCGCCACGAAATGCGATCGCATCCATGTCATCCAACATCCTGTCGATCGTCTTCGATGCATCACTGAAATCACCAGAAGCAAATTGAACCAATGCAGCAGCAGTTCCACCCAGTGACACCCCGAGAAGCTCTACCGTTTTACTGGCACCAACAACGATGGAGCTAAAACTTTTTATCGCAAACCCTGCAGCATCTGCGCCCGGTAAAACAAAACCCATTGCCTCGATTAGATCAGTATTCGATTGCACCAGGCTACGCATAGCAGGATTAACATCATCAAAGAAAACCAACGCGCTCTCTTCAAGTGTAGAAATCCACAACTTATAGTCACCGGTCAGCGTGTTGGTTTGCTTGCTAGCCAGCTCCTGCGCTTTACTGGTATCCGTAATACCTTTACTCATAGCCTCAAATGCAGCAGGCCCCTGGTTAACCAAAGCCAACATACCGGGCGCAGCCTCCGTGCCAAAAATAGTGGCTGCTTCATTCAGCGTTAATTGTTTGTCAGCAAGCTGCTCAATCAATGGACCAAAGCCAATAAACTTGCCGCTGGCATCATTAATTTCCAGCCCAATATCTTTAATCAGACTGGCTGCATCAGTGCTCGGTTTCTGCAGCGAAATAAGACTGCTTCGTAAAATAGTACCGGCTTGCTCGCCTTTAAAACCAGCATTAAATAATAAAGAGATCGCAGCAGTGGTTGATTCCAGATCCAGGTCCAGTGCATTTGCCACTGGGCCAACAAAGCGCATTGCATCACCCAGCTTCTGCAGCGTTGCCTGGCTACCAGAAATAGCTGCAGCAAATACATTGGCCACCCGTCCGGAGTCTTCCGCATTAAGACTAAATTGTGAAAGCGTAGCGGTAGTAATGGCAGAGGTAGTAGCCAGGTCAGCTTGTGTAGCAGCCGCCAGCGTCATTACGTTAGCCTGTGCCGCCAGAATCTGGTTTGTATCAAAGCCAGCAGAGGCAAGTGCATACTGTGCTTCTGCTGCCTGCGTGGCAGAAAATATACTAACTTTGGCTTGTTCGCGTGCGCCTGCAGACAAGCGTTTTAGCTCCGCATCACTTGCTCCGGCGACACTGGCCACATTCGCAATCGCCTGCTCAAAACCAGCGCCAACCTTAATCGCCGCACCGGCGAGTACAGCAACCGCTGCCGATCCAATAGCGGCGTATTTTTTTGCATCAGCCGAAAACTTTTTCCATTTCTTACCGGCCTTATCCGCTCCTTTGCCCGTCTTATCAAAAGCATCTTCGGCATTCTCGCCAAACTTTTCAACAACAACAGAGCCATCATCCTTAACCTTCAGGACGATAGCCATTTCACCGTTTTGTCCGACTCCTATTCCCATAACTGTTATTTGTTCTGCTTCATCTCTTCAAGTTTGCTGCGCTGCACCTGCGCGGTTACGCTACCAATAATCTCAATTGCCTGGTTCCACCGGTAGCTCTCGTTTTCCCAGCCACAAGCGTTCGGTGACTGATTATGCGAGAGCATGTTGTAAGCCTTAAATTCATAATCAAATTCCGGCACCAGCAGCAAAGGGCAAACCGTACCGGCTTCAGTATCGCCATCACGCCACATATCCGGTTCATCACAAACGCAATTGGCAGGCTTCACAGGTAAACGTGGACACATCTCACAACTATCACCACACGTCCACGCGCGCGTGGCACGTCTCAGTTTTTTACTGCGTCCTCACTATAGCGACTCATATTAATGATTTTTGCACCTAGTTCACGGATGACAATAATCGGTGCACTCTTAATAAATTCATCTAGTTTTAATGTAAACTTTTCACCTTTCTCATCTAAAATATCACCAACCTCAACCAGTCCAAAACCACACGCCTTAGCATGTTGCTGGTTCACTTTTCGCATGGTTTCAGCGTCCAAAGGTGATATCCCTCTAATCTGATGTTGCTCATCATTATTCAACTCACGATCTTCCTCCTTAGCTTTATGAATAAGCCCATGAATAATCAGAGCATCACCAACGCTCATAGGGCTATCACGATTAACATCATCAAGCTCTTTCCACGTCAGTCCGCGTAAAATAAAAGTGGTGGGGTTTTCAGATTCACGATCCTGTTTAATAATGTATTCTTCGGTACTTCCTGGGCGGTGCATTTTCATTTTTTAATTTTCTCCGATTGCTGGCGGGCGACCATTCGCCCACCAGCTCTACTGCTAGCTTTGTAGTGTGTTATCTGTTACAGAACACTGGTAAAAGTAATACTGTATTGGTCATCACCCGCACTTTCTTTCAGTGCATAACTCTTCTGCCGCGTAATGTTGCCAGCACGACCACCTGCAGTGTTTTCTGCCAGCTCAGCCTGCTGCCCATTAAACACCAGCGTCTCACCAAGGCTGTTAGTAAAGGTGGCTGTAATCGCCATCTGTGTAGAATTTGTTAATGCGTCCCAGTCGGCAATAGTTGCTACAGCACGGGGGTCGATGCTGATTGTCGGTGTACGGTTAGCCACTTCAAAATAATGCAGCCCGGTTTCATTCGCTTCCTGCACATCAACACCGGCATTAAAAGTAAACGCGCCGATATTCACCGTGCTGCCACCTTCATCAATAGTGCACAGCGCACTCGTCATACGAAACACTTCGGTCGACGGCTGAGAAATAGCAGGCAAAGCAACGACCGCGCCTACTGCATATCCAGCCTGCACATTAAAACTGGCTTTTAATGCACTCATACTGGCTTCAAAAGTTAAATCATTAACCGCACCAAGCAGGCTATAAAGCAAACCATCTTCATAAAAATACCCGGTCGCGCTTCTTAATAATGCGCTGTCACTGGTCGGCGTGTAAACCGCTGCACGCGGTGTAGCAATACCATCACCAGAGCTAACCACAGCGTGGCCACTCGCCATTAACGCAGCATGAATGTCCGGCACCAGCAAAGCACCCACGCCCTGGCCAAGTCCACGTACACGCGAAGCGGCTGGCACAGTCATTGACTGCTTCGTAGTAACACTGGCGCCAGGGCCAAAGGTGCCTTTTAAATCATCAGCACCATCGTCTTTTTCAGTAGGTATACCAATATTGATATCGCCGTTTAAAATAACCAGGTCATTGCCAACGGTTGGCACAGCATCGGCACCTTTAACGGCTTCGACTTTATGTAAAAATGCTTTATTGCGTAACTTCATCGCTCACCTCTGTGTGCTTTATTATTTATGCTTAAATTGTTACTTCGATTCTGTTGCTTCTGTTACCAGGCTTAATCGTGCCCGGTGGCATAATGTCTTCGCAAACATCACATTCTCAATGCCATCTACTTGTATACCTACAGGACCAAACGTCTGATCCATATTTTTATTATCGTCCACCACGCCGCCCAATGTAGGGTCGCCGCGAAATGCAGCAGCAACGTCTTCAACTAAATCCTGAAATGTCAGGGCAGTACCACCAGCATCACTTAACGAATAAAATCCATAAATCTGCCAGTAATGAACGCGTCGAACTTCACCCGTGTCACCATCCATTTCAGCAGTGCGCTCACGAAAAAAGAACCAGCCAAGTAACTTATCTCCCGATTTAAACAAGGTGTCGAATTCTGATTTCTTGGTCGCATAACGTTCACGATCATGCACCACACCAATATCGACCACCGATTCCATTACCGCTTTAATCGCAACACGAATCGTTGCTAAATCACTCATCGTTCACCCGCCTGCCAACGAGCGACAGCGCGGTCAATCGAGCCACCAAGCTGTCGCGTCACACGTTGCTGATGTTTACTAAAGTTGTTTTCAAACATGTGCGCACCTTTAGTACCGTGATGCTTAATTTTTAATGCGATTGCAATCGACACACCAATCACTTCATCCGGATCAGTAATACCAAGCTTGGCTTCCACCCAGTCCATCAAAGCTGTAAACGGCGGCAAATGTGGTTTAGTGCCATATTCAACAGCCTGTGCATGTGCCAGCGGGCTAAAAACCCTGCCACGCAACGTGTCTTGAGTCGTGCCACGCAAGTCATGAGAAATGCTGCCGCGTAATCCAGCCGAGCCACCAACACCAACAGGCGTGTCTTCCTTAATCTCACGTTCTAAAAACAGCAGAATCGTCGTTAACTCTTGTTTAGTTTCTTCGCGTGTAATTTCAGGCGCTTTACGCAAAAACTTTGCATAAAGCTTTGCCTGTTTAGTGTCAAGCTGTAGCGACGATATACCCATTAGCGAAACCGTCGAGAATGCGTAAGACGATTACCACCTCGGCTATCGGCCATATCCAGATCAACAACCACGCCTGCAGCTACGTTCTTTTTAGGGTCAATACCCAATGTATCGAAATAAAACTTTCTAAAAGTTCTAGCGCGTGCGGCAAAGTCACGCGCCTTGCTTGCATGGTCGACCGAGTCAGCTTGAATAAGGCTGTCACTATCACCGCTGTAATAACTGGCAAGCTGCTCGCAAAGCAAAGCGGCTGCCCAGCAGGCGATTGCTTCACGGTGAATATCCGGCGGCGTTTCATTAACGGCATCAACAATATGCTTTACAGTAAACACCATTCGCACTGTATCGTTAGCAGTCAGGCTGTTACGCACCATTACAGTTTTACCACCAGGGGCGTTATAAATACCGTAAGCGCCAGACTCAAGATAACGGGGTGGCACATTGCCAATAGGGAACTCAATATTTTTTAAGCTGCTAAAATTCGCCTGCCAGCCTGCAGGTAAATTGATGGACTGGCCACCAGCAACAACCACGTCTTCAACTTCCTCATCAGGCTTGTCATTGCTATATCTAATAACAGCAGACAGCAATGCCTGGTCGCGATCTGCTACCTCAATAATACTGGCATCATCGCGTACTTTGTTATCAATCAAACTTTGGTAATCAGCTAATGCCATCGCGTTTTATATCTCAGGGTAGTAAGTTTTTAGATTAAAAAAATAGACTGACATCTGAGCCAGCCCATTTTTTGCATGGCTCACTAATTTTCTAGTAATTAACCAGTCGCTAACGGCTCCCAGAAAACCGCGTTATTAAACACAAGCATCTGATCGCCGGTTAATCGCCTTGACCGTAAAGTTTTGGCTTGCAGAAAAACCACCGCGCCGGTACCAGAAGCATCAGCACCTAAAAGCACCAGCGCTCCATCAAGTAACAGCTCGTTACGAAAAACAAACATCTGTCCCGCAGCCAACTGATTATCTGCCACCTTAAAGTTCACAATAGGTAAATCATTTACGCTTAGCGAATCCGTTACTGGCTCAAGATTGCCAGGCATTTCATACTGGTCACCAATATATTCATTGGCTAACAATAAACCGGCACAAACAACCGAAACACTCGATGCCATTATCGCTGCTACTGCAGTTATTACTAAAATTGATTTCTTCATAAGAAGAATCTCCTAACTTGTTAAAAGGTTGGCGAACCGGCTACGCGCCAGTCCACCAGGTAAGCTCTTAAGGTTTGCAGTTGATGCGCAGCCTGCACACTGGCTTTACTCACCGCCTGGTGATCTTTAAACGATGGCTTATACCACAACACTCTTATCGAACGGACGGTAATCGACAACTGCACCGCCGTAGATATGGCGAATCTTCCATGTCAGGCTATCGTTGCTAAACATTGAGCCATTGGTAGGGCTGTCCTGCACAAATATCTCAGGCTCTTCATTGCCATCTAAGAAACCAATCTCAATACCAGCCATATCCATTGGGTCTGCAACAAGCGACCAGTCGTTCACGTCAGACCAATACCAAACAGGTAGAATCTCTAACGCCAGTTTCTGGATAAAGGTTTCGTCGTTGTTTGTATCACGCGCAAACAGATCATAAGCAACCTGCTCAAGAGTCGGCGGCACCAATAAGTACTTAGGCCCAATACCAAGCTCCTCGCCACTACCAAGTTCCGTTTGTTGAACCATCGACAGTCGACGCGCTGCCAGGCTAATCGCATCGAGAGCAGCAGTACCAAGGTTGCCGTGACCAACGGTGAACAATGGAGTAGTGTCGTAAATGTTCGCATTAGTGCGAATCATATCCAGCACAAACTTGGCTAAAGTGCGCTTACCTGCCCGCGAGAATTTACGTGGGATTCGACTGATCAGACCAACATCATCATTGCGGATGTCTTCCAGAGCGATTGTTTCCAGACCACCTTGTTTGGTTGGCGCGTAAGTCGCTTCTTCATCGCCCGGTGATGTTAATGCCAGGTAATCTGCCATCTTAGCAACGGTGGGCAGGTCACCATAACCGCCTAAACGAGTACGATGATTAGTGCGGAAATCAGCCAGTGGTACCGTGCTGATAATCGGGCGGTATACATCGTACTGGCCCATCTCACGATAGTCTGCAATCATCGCACGATGAATCGCATCACCCAGTAACACATCAAGGTTGCCTGCATCAGACAAAGATTCACGGAAACGTGCTTGATCCGTATCGCGCGTCAACCCAGTAACACGAGAGTCACCCGTAATATTGACGTAGCATTCTTTAAATGACATCAAACGTTCGCCTTTTTTCCGCATAAAAAAGCTGTCAAGCATAGCGTTAACTTTATCCGCACGGTCTTCAACCATTTCAGAGCTTGCGCCACCCATACCATTCACCTTTCCAGATTCTGTAAACTTAGCCAGGTATTCAGCCTCGTTCTTAATCGCATCATCAACCTGCGCTTCTTTAAATGAATCCATTACAGCAAACTGATCACGCAGTTTTTCTTTAGCTGCATCCGGTAGCTTGCTGGCAGCAACGGTTTCACGCATGTAGCTCTTGGCTTCAACCATGCGTAAACGCTTCTCCATCTGTTCGGTTGTTACGCCGAGTTTATTATCTGCAGCTGCAGAATCATCAGATGCTGCAAGTTCACTTTCCAGCGCCTCGCGATAAGAAACTTCCAATGCGTCGTCATTGTCCACGTCCAGCCCAGTCGGGAGGACACCTTTGTTTGCCGACTTTATTTTGTCGATCATCTTATTTCGCAGTTTCATATCTGCATCACCCTCCGGGGCCTTCGCTTCGATAAAATTAATAATTCCACCACCGGCACCAGGCTCGATAATTAAATCGACACTGTCTACCTTGATGAGTTTTGTTGCGACTCGCTTGCCGCGTTGTGATTTAGCCGTACCACTGGCATCCATTGAARAACCGAATAGGCCAGTCATTCCACRATCATGTGCTTCGCGTAACTTGGCAGGTACATCGCCAGCACTAGCGAGCAATGACAAATCAGCCTGCACCTCACCAGTATCTTTGTTTTTGCCTTCCACAAAACTGGCATTACTCAGCTGACCGATAAGCTGATTGAAACTTTTGCCTTTGCCTTTCAGATGCTCTTCATCCGACTTAACGAACACACGCGCACCGTTAAATAATGGCAACGCTTCACGCAAAACAGCATCAGGATAAAAGTTGTGATTACCAGACAAACCAGCCTCAACAACTTTGATTCGCCATTTAAGGCCCTTGTCATCTTTCGACTCAAGAAACACTGTCGGCATGTCAGAAGATTTATTTTTATCCAGGGCTTCCGCCATGCGAGCAGCTACTGGCGTGTAATCCAGAACCACCTCAGTGCCTTCGCCGATAGAAACTTGATTATCCTCAGTTAGTGTGTATGCGTAACTGAAAAGACGGCCATCTTTATAAACAACAGCCTTATCAGTAAAAATAGCCTGCATATCAACCCAGCCGTCGACAACGCCTGGTAAAACATGCTCTACCAGCGCCTTGCGAACCATCGACATAATGGTGCGGAAATCGCCAGCAGCGGCTTCACGCATCGCAACTTCACCTTCAAATCCGTTGCTCGGTATTTTTTTAATCTTGTAAGTCATCGTAACCCCAGTTATCGTCAGTCATCGTCAGTTAATAAATGTGTACTACGATTACTTGGTGTGTTCCAGCTTTTCACCAGAAGTGGTTACAACAACAACCTTGTCTTCATATTCGGCAAAATTCAGCACGTCTGCTTCTCTGATAGATTCCTTTTTGGTTTTAGGAATATCGTCCTTGCCCAGTTTTGACTGACCCTTGTCATCAAGATCAGGAACAACACGATGCACCAGCTTGACGGCTTGTGCTTTTGTCATTGTTGGCTTAAAACCTTCTTTGTCTTTTTTAGTGTCTTTGGGGTCCACGGCGGTCTCCGGTTAATTGATTATTTGAATAAATAAAAACATCAGAGCCAGACTTTACCCACGCGCAAGTAAAAGCTACATTAAAGCGCTTTAATAATTAGCAAGGCGGTGTATAAAAAAGATGACGGAAACAAAACAGCGCACGGATGTGCGCTGGCGGTGAAGTAATAGATTAACGATTCTGGTTTTTTATTGCAATATTATTATTTATTGTCTCTTGCGCTCTTTAAATGCATCTGCAAATAATCCCTGGCAATTCTTCGTTGGTCTTCAGTCAGTGAGTTTGCATAAACAGGCAGACTTAACTTGGCGCATCGATGCAAGTACACAATGTGCTCGTTTATTTTATGCTGGTCGTCGCCGTGTAAAGAGTTTTCATGGATCACGCAGCGCGCCCCTGAAGTTCAGCATCCAGCGCACGCTTAAACGCATTCTTCTTCAGCTCATCATCAGTAAATGGAACACGGCCGGGGTTCTTCACTTCCCAATCATCCATAAAGGGCAAAGACTCACAACCACAATTTACACGCTCACCCACTGGTGCTGCCGGGTCACGAGGAAACATCAATGACACACTGCCCGTTTTAGCGTACAACTTGAACGGTTTATCCTGGTCAACAATCTGCCCATCGGCAGCATCGTGATGAATACGCGAGTGAATCTTGCCGCTACGCCGCCACTGTTTTTTAAGGCCCGGTAAAATCTCACTAGCCTGTTTCATCCGTGCCTGGGTGGCAACCGAAAAAGCACCGCCTAACTCGGTACGCAAAACCATAATGGCGCGTGAGCGGCCAGACTTTAAAAAGGCAGATATATTATTAATGGCATCCTGCTGGCTTTTAGCGCCGATAGCCACCAGCCCAAGCTCACTGTTTACACTATTAGCAATAGTCATACTAATATCTTTCATCCGCCCCGTCATAAAGGTGCGCATCGCAATCAGTTGCCGAGTATCGATGGCTGGCAATACAGCAGAAATTTGCAAGCCAGCAGCAGCAACAGGTTTATCGATCAGGTCAACCCCTTGCTGCCAGATTTCATTTGATGCTGTTGATACTTTCTGCGCGCTGAGCGTGCCGATCTCATCCATCGCGGTATTAATAGAATTTTGTAACTGCGGTAAATTCCACGCCTGAAAATCAGTCGGCGTAGCAGCCAGTGTAGCGCTGATCTGTGTCGAGGCTAGCGCCAGCAAACGCTCAATTTCTGTAAGAGTGTTACGCTGAATGGCTGTTTTTCCTTTAATTATTTTCGCCCTTTCCTTGTTAAAAACCTTATTGCGTTCGTCGTCATTCACAACGGTTGCGCCTGATCAAACTTATCAGCAGGATAAAGCGTCACTAACTTATCGTCGGCAACCACTAAAATCAGGGCAGAGTGTAGCTTGCTCTGGCTCGGCACCCGCAGATACCTGGTGCGCGCATTAGCATCATCAATTTTTTTATAAATGTTTCGAGGCGGGTCGATTAGTTGAGATTGTTCGATAGCGTCCTGCAATTGCTCAAGGTCAAGCAACCAGGGCGCACGTTCTCGAACGCGGGCAATAAAGTGACTGGATATGGCGTAGATCATGTGACCGCCAGAAAAACCACCCACACAACCAGTGATGCAAAGGTTGCAAGGCCGAACGTATAAATACCCTCAATGCCGCTTAAGAAACTCTCATCCGCATCAGGCGTTACTCGCCACGCCCAGGCATAAGCAATCAATGTAATTAAAAATGGCAGCAACCACCAGCCTGCAGTTACAGTAAGTGAATACATAACTAACCATCCTTGCCAGCGGCTGGCTCTTTAAAAGCATCCTCTTCTTTTTCACTGCCTGCTTCCTTCAGCGCATTTACAAGTTCTGTTTTCGCATCAAATTCAACACCTAGCCGCGAGGTAATTTTCTCGATGATCTGTAGACCACGCTCTTTAGTCATTAATCCCTGAGTAATAGCTGCGGCCACACCCATTACCACCTGCGTTAATGCCGTCGCATATTTACTAACATCTTTAGACACCATTTCAGGAAACTGCACTTCGAACTTATAAATATCATCGCGCATATCAGGTTCGCCGCCCATCGACAGCTCTGATTGCCTAATCGCGTAGGTAATCACCTCACACAACATGTATTTAATAAACTGGCGACGCATGGCCATCACTTTAAAAGTCGGCTCACCCATCTCGCCAGCCGTTGCACGGTTTACATCACCGCCACCGCCAAACCAGTGTTCAGGAATGGACGCACCGCCCAGGCTATGATTTCTAAATGTCCTGGCATTTTTTTCAGTATCTTCCGACCCCAGATCAGGAGACTCTGTCCTCCATTCTTCAGAATCGTTGTGTACGCGAACACTGCCAGGGTTTGGCACGCGAATCTCTTGTGCTCTTTTTTTAATTTCTTCAGGCGTTGCATTTTTCAGCGTGACATCCCAGATGAATGCACGGGCAAACGAACTGCGCTCAAGCTCACCGAACAAAAATTGCTCATAAGCATCCAGCCAGTCGATCTGTGGCAGCAGATCAGAACGGCCTCGTGTACTAGTCGACAAACTATTTACATTAAAGTAGAAGCATTCACCGGTATCAAACGTCTCACGAATTTCCACCGTACGTTGTGTAAATAGATCATTGTCATTGCCGTTAACGATCACACGATAACGTCGGGCGCGACCCTTGCGATCTTTTTTGGTGATAACGCCAATAGGCTGTTCAGGATTATCCGGATCCATCACCACTGTTTCGATAACAACAGGATCCAGATAACCTAAACGAACATGGCCATTAAATTCATTTACAAAAGTTGGCCAGCACTGCTCGCCAAATAAACCAAGCTCACGCACCTTTTTAATTAGCTTAATGTCCATGCGATTGATCGGATCAAACCAGAAACTCTCAATCACTTCGCTAACCGTTTCATCGTCAGCGGTAACCGTCACACCCTCAGCCAACATAAATGCAATCGGCAACTCGACGATGCGGTTTGCAAGCATGTTCGATTCCCACAAATACACGCCCAAATCAACCATCCGCTTTTGCGTCATCGGTGCCAGGTCGCGGTGGCTGTCACCGGTTAGTTTTCGCCAGTCGGCATCGTCAACGTCGATGGTCTGGCCATACGCTTCACGAAATGGCACTATATTGCTGGGAATGCTTTTTTCGGCCTCCAGCACATCGACCAACACCTGATCATTCAGTGCGTTTGCCAGCCGTGTTCGGATATCTTCTTTCACTACCGCCATAATTTCCTCAAATTCGGGACTGCGTCACAAGCCAGACCCATTGTGTTCCGCTTTATAAAACGTTTATAAACTAAGATCATGATGAACCGTTGCCATTACCCCTTTATTATTTTAAAAAACGCTCACAGCACTTTTTTTAAAAGTCAGCGATCTTGATTTAAGTTGCTGCATCATCCTGCTTTGGCTTTTAAAATCTTCGTAAAAGAATCTTTACAGCTAAAGCCATGCCCATATTAAGACCTGTGCTAATAGCCGCTTTGTGTGTCATTAACGTAAGAGTTACCGCTTTAACACCCGTGTTTATCCTCGCTGCATAAGTAATTAATGTTAATACCTTGGCAGTAACATTAATATTCACCGTTGCGTTTTTATCTACCCAAAACGTTGGCTCGAAAAACTGAGACTTGAAAAATGTATTACCAAAAAAGTTATTAACAAATTCTATACCCTGAAATACTGTTACCGGGTAAGTAACCAACGTCAACGCACGATTAGTTACGTTAATCTGTGTGGCAGTTACTTGCCATGTATTAACGAGTGACCATGTATTGACTAACATTTTATATCACCGATGCCGTCGTGTAACATACAGCCGTTCTATTAGTACCTGCGGGTGCAAGCGCCCAATCCCCTATAATAATCAATAATGGATCGTTATTACTAACGACAACGTCATTCAAGTCAATAACAAGATTACCAGATGCGTCCGTAGACTCACCTATTCCTTGTTTTAAAATAGTCATTGTCGAAAGGTCATGACCAGCAAAAACACAATAATCCAGTCCTGCAAGATTTTCGCCTCCTGCTATCGCTGGAAATGTTGCAGTCTGAATTGCAGCCAGTGTTGTACTTGTATACGTATCGGATATACCACCCACCGTAACAATAGTATCGACGGCTGTTGCATTACTTGCTGATGATGTATGTCTTGCTGTAATTACGTCATTAGCCACACAATTACCGGGAGCTGTGGAGTAAGCGCCGCCGTTGATTGAACATGTGCCGTTAACGGAAGTAACTGGCGCTGGTGCATTTATACCTGTAATTGTAACGCCAGCAGAAGTAATGACCGAAGACAAAGCTACATCTGTTTGATCGACAAAACTAAAAGGATCGGGTGCTGTATCCAAAGCAGATTCAACTAAGGAGAAATGCGTACTGTAAGTAAGGTCTGTTGCAGCGGAGCCTGTTATATCTACGTTTCCAACTAAGGTTTCCCCCGCTGAAATTTTATATGCCATTGCAGATACTTGATTCGTTCCTGCTCCGAGAACACCAATATAGCCTTGAGTCGCAGATATATAAGCACCTGTGCTTGCTCTGTCCATGCCGCCGTGAACGAAACTAATTGCGTTAGCCGCTAATACAACGCCGTTAACATCGCAACGTAAAAAAGCATTTGAAGCACTATAACCTCTGGTAAGTGCTGCATCAGCAACTAAGTTATTGTCTGCCCGTAAAATATAAAGAATTATGTGTGTGCGATTAATCGCGCTATTAAATGTCCATGTTGGTGATGGGCGCAAAGCTGTTAATTTTGTATAGTGCGTAACTACTTTCGCTGTTTCAGATACAACATCATAATCATCTGTAAAATCCCACGCTTCGCCGGGGGTGGCAACTGCTACACCGTCTCTATGTACCACGGCAACCATATAGTCGCCTACTTGGTGGGTAATGCCGTGAGTAAAAGTTGCCGAGCCTGTTTCAGCTTCAAAAACTGCACTACCTATTACTGTAATCGCCATTACGTTGCTCCTACACCTGTGTTATCTGTATTACCCGCGACATGATTATGTCCAATTCGTTTTGTGCTTATCACTAAATCATTTATCCAAATACCATTATTGCCATCAATTGTTCCCGGTGTATCCCAGTTTCCGTTAACAAATTGCAAATTGTCAAACAATACTAAAAAGTTATAACCTGATCCGCGTGATGCCGTTGGAATTTCTCCTGGTAATAGATCAGCTAAAACGGGTGTTGGTGCTTTAGGCCTCATATCGACAATAGGTATTTGCTCAACGCCATCGAACCAGATTTGATAAACACCGTCATTTGCAGTATCACTGGTAGCTAACTTACATCTCCATTCTATTGTGTGCCACGTCTGAGTTGTGTTATTGACAAGGATACGTGTTGTTTTATCAAAATCCCACGCACCAGAACCCATATTATTAAGTGCGCCAGGAGTGCCAACATAGCTGGCTTTAAAACCGTCGTAATAATCAATAGAGTATCTAGCTCCGTTAGCACTGCCACCACTTAATGGAAGCCCTGTTGCATCGAAGTTTGCAGCGAACGTTCCACCCGCATACACACCCCAAGTTGCCGTACCACCAAAATTCATTACTGCAAAACCAGAATCTGCTCTATTTTCTGTGACACCTGCGCTAACAGGTCCGTTGTTTTGCCATAATCTAGCCCATTTCCAATAAGCAAAATCGTCAATCGCAGTATCACCCATTAAGATGTTATTAGGCAGCCTCACGCGATAACGAAGAAAAATCTCGTCATACCCAGTATTTTGATCGTCTGTTAAATGTTTAAATAACTGTGTTACAGGTTGAGATAAATCGCCCCACTCAAAACGCATCGCAACTGACCCTGCAACACCCTCACCGGCAACACCATAAATACGACCATTACCCTCAATCAATGTACCACTAAATCCCTCTGGCTTTATTGAGGCTATATTTGTCCACGGAAATGACGTTGGCCCGGTATGTGCAAAAGCGGCATCGTTAACAAAATTGGTTTCAAAAATAATACCAGCGAGCGGAGGCAGCACAGGGGCTATAAAATTACTACTAGAACCTGTGTTTGCTCCAACACTATCACCTGTACTATCACCCATACTCATAATTAAAACCTTGCGTTTGCATGATTGCCTGTAGCGACTATCATGCCGTTGTCTATAAATGCTGTACCAACAGAATCCTGTATAACAATAGCTATTACTTGTCTCTCTGTACGCGATGCAAGACTCGGAGTCCATTTATAACAGCCTTGACTTACGGCAACACATTCAGCGCTTATGTCAATATCAGCGTCACCATCAACAATTAAAAGCACATCACCGGTAACAAAAACATGTCCTGCAATTCTATTTCCCGCAGAATCTACGAGAAAGAAATAAAGTGGCTCGACAGAACCATACGTATGTAAATCATGACTCATAAATCACCTACCCGTTATTTGCTATAGTATAAAGACCTAAGCTGTTCCAAATAACCTGCAAAGGGTCTACAGACATATCAACTGTACCTAGTTCAACGAATCCAAGACACTCCTTGTTTACGCCTGCATTGTTATAAATAATGCCCCACATTGCATCAACATCGTTACCGGCATCAGCTAACCATTCTGGGTTGACTGCACTATCGAATGTAATAACACCCGCAGCTTCAGTAATTAAAGTAGATAAAGCTCCAAGACTGATACCTCCACTAATATAGTTCCCAAGAACGCCAACTTGCGTAAAGTCTGCAAGCACAGGCACAGGTGTAGCCGCTACTGCTGGCACTGTTGTGTTATCACAAATAGCAAGAAACATAACATCTGCCCCTGCCCACGAACCATTTTGTATTTTCTCTAAACCTTTGTTGAAAATAGTTAAATCACCGACAGCCATTATATGCCTCCATATATTTCTAAATAAGTTCGATTTAGGGGTATCCATGAATGTACTCCCGCGTCTGAAATATGTATTGCGTAAAGAGGGCTTGAACCGTCTGTTAGAGTAGATTGACTTCTACCCAGTTGGTCTAACCCAAAATTTGCAGGGTCAACTGCACCCGTACCGAATTCATCATTTGATGCACCTGCTGTTGCTGATGTTGCTGCGCCTGCACTTTCCCAACTAGCAACAATTAATGATGCGCGCTCAACAACAACGCGGCGAGCAAATATACCCTTTATAAGGTTCACCCAGCTCCGATCATCTTTAAACTTACTCATAACCCACCCCCATAAAATTCAATTTAGTTAATACGACTACCGCGCCCAAACATTTTCACACTACGCCGACCACGTGTCGCTTCCGACATATAAACACCATCAGTATTTTCGATTGATTCGCCTGCAGGCGGTTGGCCGTCTTCTTCTGTTGCCATCCACGCCAGCAAACCCGCCACGGCAGTATCACCGTGCCTGGCTAAACCATCGCTACCTTTGTCACGGCCATCATCCATTCTCGGGCGACCTTTATCTAAAACAACCCGGCGGTGGTCGGCCACAATATCTTCTGACTTCGGAATAATAATCATCTTAGATTCAAAGGCAGATTTGTACTTTGGAAACGCGACCGAATACCATCCTGCTGTTGCCATTACGCACTCGATCCGGATAGGCCCATACTTCTGCATGGCGGCTTCTGCTATCTGCTGGCCATTGCCGCGCGCATCAAATTTTCCATGATGAAACAACGGTAATGCGTCGATAATTAAAAACACCATTAACTGCTGCACATCAAAAGGCACGTTACGCATTTCAAAAACAAAGCCGGTTTTCCATTTGTCTTTTTCAATTTCCTGCAATACCCATAAAGCAGAGAGATCGCCGCTGCGACCAAAGTCATCGCCAAACACCGAGCGCTTATCGGGCGGCAAGTTATCTAGCACCGGCTTCAAATTATCGTTAAACCATTTCTCAGCTTTAACCAGGCGATTATCATCAAGCACGTCTTCATCTTTCAGCGCGTAATGCAGCACTGGAATAGAATCATCCATGCAACGCTCAATGAGTACTCGCGGCAAATAAACACCGCTGCCTTTACTGGCTATGCAAAACAACTCTTCGTTAGCACCGTCGCCATACTGTTTGACGATGTGCTCACGAAATTCTTTCTCGCCTTTTTTAGACCAGTCTTTTCCCTGGACCAGGCAAATGCGTTTATAAAAACCCTGCTCTAGCGCATTGTCAAATGTAACCTTGTGATGCGAGTAATCTAGCTTGCCCGCATCAATCTCGCGCAGCATCTGGTTAAAGGGATTGTCGTCACCGTTATGCGTACTAACCACGTCGACGCGACCGCCCCAAATTAAGAATGCCAGTGCGGCTTTTAATAATTCGTTGAGATCATTATGAAAAGCAGCCTCATCAATTCGCGCATGACCTTGACGACCACGGAAGTTATGCGGGTTAGAACTTAGCGCCTCAATCTTGTGTCCGGATGACAACTTAATGCTGTACTTAACGATATCGCGGCGCTCGTTATCGATAACGGCATGCTCCATCGAAACATCAATGGCACTTACTACTATTGCAAAGGCTTTACAGAAAAACGCGCAATCACCTATAAACTCAGCGGCCATCGGCAGGTTATAGCCAACGTAAAACTGATCCATGCCCTCCTGCTCAGCTGCTTCCAGCACAGCCTCACATGCCATGCCACCCCAACTCCAGCCAATGCGTCGTGACTTCTCGCCGAAACGCACTGGCGATTTGTCCTGATGCCAGGCAATCTGATATGGCAATAAAATATTGGGTACTTCAGCTGCGCTTAAGTTTTTGGTTTCACGCTCTGACTGAATCTCGTCGACCAGTTCAAGATAGTCGCCGCGCTGCTTGTCATCCATTGAGATTCACCCCAAGTATCTGCGCACGGATCTGGTTGGCCACATCTTTCGTCAGGCCACCTTTTTTACCCAGGCTGTCTACTTTATCGGCAACCTCTTTTAAATTGTCATGAACCTCTGCAGCCCACTTCTTCTGATTAACCGATGCCCGTGCTAGCCGCGCAACAGTCAGCCCGATCTTATGAATATTCTTGTCGCCGTCCTCCATGTCCATTAACACATCGAAGGTCTTGGTTTGCACCATACGCAGTAATGCCTCACTCATAGCGCCAGCATCATCTTCCGAGCCATCGCTAATAGCTTTCGCCTGTTCGGTGGCGACTCGCAATTTTTCCAGCTTTTCTTCAAACTCCTGACCATGACGATGAATCGCAGAACGCGACACCTTAATTTCAAGATCAAGCGCCTGCAATTTATCCGTCAGCCACGCTTCAAGGCCATCGTAATTCGCAAAGCCCTGCGACACGAGCTTAGAATTCAACTCGCGGCGTAAAGCTTCAGGTAATTTCAAAATAGATGATCTGCGTGGCATAACAACGATTAACTAAAGTCTTCWGGTTTCGAGATACCGTTATCAGTCGCATCTGGGCTTTCCAGAAAATCGACACCGTCCGGTAATAAGCGACCCAGCCAGTGACTTAGTTCATGCGTCACTTCTATAAACTTTTTATCTTCCAGATATTGCATCGCTTTGCGAACGTCCTGCAGTGATGCGTCTAAATCTACATCGACTAAAACCTGTTTGATCAGCCCTTCGCCCAGCGGGTTTGGCCTGCTTGCGTCCAWTACTTTTAACAAACGGTATCGAATCATTTTCTGGCGCGCATGTTTTACTCGTTCATGTTCACTCATGTTTTTATTCTCTCCAATAATTGATTAAGAGTCCCTTTGACCGTTATCATGTTCTCGGTGATTTTGTCTTGCTTTGCATCAATAGAATTACTAAACCGAATCCAGTCATCCCTTGYCACATACTTTTCTGGCAGGGTTGCCTGAAATTTTAAAAAGTCTTTTTCAATGCGTTGCCACTCCGTGTTGTTTTTTTCTATCCCTGCGCTCAATAGTCTAAATTTCTCATCAGCGTGTCTCTGCTGCGCTGCAAGCATGACTCTTACTGCCAACAAAACAACTGCGCTGAACGCTGCCAGCATGGCTACCAACACACCAACCATTTGCCAATTAATTACATCCCCCATCAACAACACCCATTTATTTGTTTTTCTTTCAACTCAAAATCTTCCTGACAGTACACGCAACGCACAGCGTCCGGGTAAGCCTTTAATCGTTTTTTGGGTACAACGTCTTCACAATCAAGGCAGCATCGGTTGCCCTCGATAATCAGTGGTGATTCAGTTTGCCTGGCACTTTCTTGCTGATTTCGTAACGCCAGCTCACTGTTACGCATCTCGGTTTCTGTTGCCCGATCTAAAACATCCGTCATACTTATCCTGAAACTTTCCCTTTAATTCGATGTGCAAGGGCCGACACGATACCAAGCGCCGGGGCATTGCCATTTACTGCCTGCTTATCTTTACTGCGCGCACTAATTTGAATACCAAGCACGCCAAGACCAACAGACCACATCATGCCGAGCGCCGAAAATGAGTTAATGATTAAACTAGCTTCTTTTGGTGTTTTAATAATTGCGTAAATAATAGCGAACATCATCGCACCCCAGCTGAAAGCCATTATGTAACCAAATGTAGGCCGCCAGTATGATTTAAATTTATCGTCGCTCTGAACTTCAACACGCATGGTGGCGTTGATCGTTTCTAGCTGTTTGGATTCTTCTTGATATTGCGCGATGATAACTGGCTGCATAGCCTGGGTTAACTTTAGTTGTAGCTCAGGATCATTTTCTATCCTGTCCAGCGCAACTTGCTGGTCACTTTCACCCGTAATAACACTGGCAACATCAACAACCTTCTGCGCCATGTCGGCTTCATCATCACCACCAAACCAGCGCAGCACATCAGGCACAAATTTAGCCAGAGCTATGGCAACGGTTATAGACATCAGCTGCCGCTCGTTAATGATTCGATAGTGTGTAAACCATGCTCGTATTTCGTAAAGACTTTACCAACACGAGGGCGAAATTTATAAGCGGTTAACACTTCACCGCGAGGCTGCTCATCTTCTTCAGCAATAGAGCCATGACACCAGCGACCAAACTCATGAATAAGCTGATCGTACGGCAAGCCTAAATCAATAGCGGCTTCACACAGTTCAAGTGGCGTTACTTCAACAGGAACAACATCACCCGCAAGGCATTCGATGTGCTGTGAGCCATCACCACTGCCGACCAGTCGGTTAACCTCTAACGGTCGATAACCAGATACAATATTTAGCGGGCCGCAAACATCACGCAAGGGCTGTGCGAATGTTTCGCAATAACGCTGTAATCGTTTAAATTGAAGCGACCCTTCTTCGACAACAATTTCAACCCCATGACGGATCGCGGTTTCCGAAAAAGTAAACTCGTCGAGGTAAAAGTTTTTTGTTAAGTTGATACGCATGCGGCCATCTTAGAGATGACCGCATGGTTGATACATTAAAGCGCTTTAATAAAGCGCGGAGAGGTTAAAGGCTTTTCTTTATTATTTGCATTGACCACTATAAGTCACAATGCCATCTATTTCATTAACCTTTTCGTAACTATAACCATTCATACAAATTCTTTGCCTCGCTAGCTCAGTGGCAATCAAATTTGCATGCCACTTTTCAATAGTCATACTTGGCGGTATATCTTTTGGCAGCTTAGTCCAGCCAGAAGCACCAAAAGATTTAGCACCATCAGGCGCCACTTTGGGTGAAATTATTATTGTAGAGTACAAAGGCTCCATATATTGAGCCTGATCCTGTGTCCGCACCTGCAAAGCACTGTAATCAGGATAAGCAACACAGCCAGATAACAGCGCACATAATATAACAATCTTTTTCATAATATAATTCCTGATTTAGTCTGACCGTAGAACTGTGCGCCAATAACAAACACATGTCTCACTGCAAGGCAGCGGCATTAAAGCTAGCGCCTCATCAATGGAAAAAACCCTTCCTGCATATTTAACACATTGCGATCCAATCCGTGGGTCCACACCTTTTGTTTTAATATTTCGCTCGACAGTCTGAGTACTATAGCCAACTTCTTTCGCTATTGCTTTTACATCAAACCCCTTGTTATGCAATTCAACAATTTTCAGAGCAGGCGGCCACGGCTTCCCTTTAGATATTTCTACACCAACAATAACACTAAGTTTTTCAGAATCTTTATAACTAACTAATTCTTCAGCCCATTTCTGCTTATAACCCCGGTCTATATCTTTCATATTATAACTTCCATTGTCAGGATAAAATTTACATTAAAGTTTCACGTCTTACGATCGTAAATATCAGGCAATTGCTCCACCATATCAAAAAGCAACTCTATTTGATCATCAGTTAGTCGCACCAAGCACGCAAAGTCTCTTATCGGTCCAATCTTCAACGGATCCGTTGGCTGTATCTTCCGCTTAGTCAAAATAGCGAATACTCGCGCCGTTACTTCACGAATCACTTTTTCATCTATAACCGAATATTTCTGCCTTTCTTCGCCAACACCGGAATCAAGCGAAGCCTGTTTGCGCCCAGTAATAATATAATCCAAAAATACGCCTTCACGCAAAGCGACATCGACGCATTCAGCATAGGGCACAGACCCTCTTGTTCGCCATGCGCTAACAGTGGTCCTTCCCACGTCGAGCTTCTTAGCAAGCTCAGAATCATTCTTACAATCAAGTATTTCGCTTAGCCGATTAAGCACTGCGCCAGCATCAACAATATTATTCACAAAATGTAACCCCAATGGTTGACATGTCCACATATTGCGTCTATATTTACATTATGTGAAACAAACATTCAATAGAGATAACAGTATAACTGATGAAAGGTATCAAACATACACACACACCCGGAGCCGAACTGCATCGTGCAGTCAAAGCTGGCTTCATGTTTCGCGGCACAACTTTAGCTAGTTGGTGCCGCACCAATAAAGTCTTTGCAAGCAATGCTCGTCAGGCGTTACTGGGTAGCTGGGCAGGCCCCAAAGCAAGAAAACTTGTAAACAAGCTCATCGCGGACTCTCAAGCTGAAAAATTACTTAACACAAAAAAGGACGCCGCCAGTGTTTGAAGAAAAACACCGTATCGAATCCGTACAGCGCGCATTCAAAGCGCAGATGTGCCTCGCAGGTCATGAGATGGAAGGGCTTGCCCCTTCGCAAATTGCGAAAGCAACACACATGTCCGCTACGCAGACCACGCGCACGATGGCAAATCTTGAGATTGCCGGTATCGCCGAAAAAATTACCAGTAACGACCGCTGGCGCTTGGCGCCACGCATCGTACAGATAGCCATCGCACACACCAACGCAATGGATAAAGCCGACAAAAAACTCAGTGAAACAAAGAACAGATACAGCCGAGAAGTTTAATTAACCCAAAACGACGAAGGTTGTCGTTTGGAGCTACGGAGAAATATATGCCACGTAAAAAATCCACCGCCAAAGTAGAAGATATGACGAAAATGGCTGACAAAAAAGCAATAGCCAAAGCCGCTAAAAATGCTGACAAGCTAACCCAGCACTTAATAACAATCGATACTAAATACGGCGACGGCCTTCCATACGAACAGGGTCGGCTAATTAATGAAGTTCGTTTTTATCTCAACCACTCAGCAGAAGCCATGCTGCAAGCCGGTCGTCATTTAGTTGTACTTAAAGAACATGAGCCGCACGGGGGGTTTACAAAAGCACTTGAAGACATAGGGCTGGCCCCGCGAGCGGCACAACAGATGATGCAGGCAGCAGTTAAATTTACAGGCTCAAATGCGAAAGCGCTCGCGCATTTGGGAAAAGTAAAAATGCTAGAACTCATGATCGAAGACGATGAAGACCTAAAAGAACTAGCGAGCGGAGGAACACTGGCCGGTCTTGATTTGGATGAGATTGATGCCATGTCTACGCGCGAACTTAAAGCCGCACTCCGCAAATCCCGAAAAACTCATGAAGCCGACAACACTGCCAACGAAAAACTAATCGAAGGCAAAGATAAAAAACTCAACAAGCTCAGCAAACGTGCAAAAAACTGGGACAGCCGCGTTAAAGAATTCAACCAGGAAACCACCAACATCGCCAGCGATGTTCTGGAGGCGTTGAGCAAACTCGAGGCGCTGCGCGAAGTTTATCTATCTGAAGATTTTGGCGACGACAATCGAGAGCAAGCTGACAATGCGATGGGCTGCGTTTACTTCAACGCAATAGAGCAGATAGGACACAAAGCGGCAGAAGTAATAACGGCCTGCGACCACCTGTTCGGACATTACGCCAACCACTCTATGACAATGGTTGATTACTGGGAAGAGAAGCTCGATCAGGAATAATCATGGCAACTGCTCCACTTCAAATTCATATATTAAACGAGCTGCAGGCATTGGCTAATAACCTCGATAACGCCATGCACTCTCAGCGCGGCAAGTTAATGGATACGTTTGCGACAAAATTTGGCTGGAGCAAACAAAAAGTATATCGCCAGCTTAGTGGCATCGGCTGGTCGAGTGGGCGCAAGGCACGTGCTGATAAAGGCACAACCAGTCAGTGTATGGATGCATTAACCGATCTGTCAGCAGTGCAGCGCTTAGGCGTTAGAAAAAACGGCAAGATCACTTCACAAACCCCTAACGCGCGCAGCTTGTTAGCATCTAACGGTCGCGACTTCGCTGTTAGCAATGCCCGTCTAAATGTTTTACTGAAAGAGCGTGGCATGGATGTGAACGCACAAAAACAACAAAGCGCATGCCAGCCATTACGCACACTACACCCTAATCATGTTCATTTGGTCGACCCCTCTTTATGTTTACTTTATTACGATCCTCAAGGTAACCAGCACGTTATTCGTGATGATGAAGCTTATAAAAACAAGCCTGATTTTATCGAGAAGATTAAAAAATTTAAAGTATGGCGTTATGTATTAGTTGATCACTTCAGCAGTGTTGTCGCTGTTAAATATTACCGAAGTCACGGCGAAACACAGGCCAACATGTATGACTTTTTATTGTGGTGCTGGCAACACACAGACAGCTCACCATTTCACGGTGTACCCTTTACTTTATATTGGGACAAAGGCAGCGCCAATACCGCCAGCGCTATAAAAACGGCATTGCATGCTCTTGGCGTTAACGCCATTGAACATGAAGCTGGTAACCCTCGTGCAAAGGGTGCAGTAGAGCAGGCTAATAACCTGGTAGAAAAATTATTCGAAAGTCGTTTACGTTATGAACCTGTTGCAGATGTTGATCAGTTAAACGATGCAGTACAGGGCTGGATGAATGCTTACAACAGCAACACCATTCCACATTACGACAGCAGGTTAAAGCGGCGCTTTATGGCTGAGCCGCGCGCACGATATGAAATATGGCAGATCATTCGCCGCGAACAATTAAGACTTTTACCCGATGAGCAGGTATGCCGTTATCTATTAACTGCTGAGCCAGTAGAGCGCAAAGTGCGCGCCGATCTTACGGTTTCATTCAAACACCCTGTCACCAAAAAACAAATGTGGTACGACGTTGCTGGCATTCAAGACGTGTATCCAAAAGCAATCGTCAAAGTCGGTCCGTTAATTTACGGCGATGCAGAGATTATTCTGTATGTTGAAAACTATCGTGGCGAGGATGCCGAGCATATTTTACAGCCAATGATTGGTGATGAATTTAGTGGCTTTAACATGGATGCGGCAGTTATCGGTGATGAGATGAAGTCGCAGCCCGACACTATCATCGAACAAGCAGGCAAGGCTGCCGATCAAGTGGCTTTCCCTGGTAAAACCGAAAAAGAAATTAAAAAGCTGCAGCGCAAAAATGCCGTTCCTTTTGAAGGCACCATCGACGCTCATTCACACCTTGCAAACACCAACATGCCGTCATATATGCAGCGCCCAGGCAGTGACCTCGACGTGCCTAACCGCATGCAAGTAGAAGTTAAACCGCTCACCTATATAGAAGCCGCCAAGTTATTAATACAGCAATTAGGCCGCACACTCACACCAGACGATAACCAAATGATGCGCGAAACCTATCCCGATGGTGTACCACCAGATGAAATAGAAAACCTGTGTGAATTAATACGCACCGGCCAGACGCCCAACAAAAACTCGCTACAGCTTGTGAAATAAATAAACCGCCAGGTAATAAATGATGAATAACAATATAGAAAACGCCATCCAAAAAGCAAAAGATGAAATTGCTAAACATGGTTGGCGTACCGATGAATATATCGCTGGAAATCAATGTCACCTTGAAATCACAAAAGATGGCCGACGCTTTGGTTGGGGAATGTTTCAGCGACTTTATTGCTGGACGGAAGCGTATGAGTTTGTGACTAAAAAACACTGGATAAATCTAACTAGCTAACTGGAGAGACAGACATGCAAAAACTCGCCGCCAACCTGATTACGCCACTAGAGAAATCTTCTGGCAATGATAAACCACTCACCGCCAATAAAAAAAATAAATGGGGACAATCCTACATGCCTTTAAAACTAAAAAATGTGCTGGCAGATAACGGGCTACGACAATCTGACTGGCAAGACGCAATCATTCAGGAGGGAGGTCGTGGCGCAGGCCGATCATTATCCAGCTCTGCAGGTACGCAGATACTCAACTGGAACCAGTGGCCAAAGTTAACCGACAAAAAAATCATTGTCGAACAGACGGAAAATTTTTTACGCAAGAAAAAAATAACCGAAGGCTTAATCGCTACCATCTGGAATATTGATAACCAGGATACGGGCCGTAACAAAATACCCACGGGTGTAAAACGCGGCCCTCAAAAAAACACCCACAAACGAACAATTTTCGACCTGAACTTACCGGAGAACGAAATGCTATCAGCCACCGCCAAAAGCCATTTTAATATTTTCATCAACCCCTTTATCGACGACGTTCAATCAGCCGATGATATTTATTTAAGCGATGACCAGATGCACGTACGCGCCGCTATGTATCAAACCGCAAAGCACGGTGGTTTTGTTGCCATCATCGGCGAGTCAGGCTCAGGTAAAACCACGCTTCGCCGTGACCTGATTGACCGTGTGAACCGAGAGGAGTTGCCGATCTCTATCATTCAGCCGCGCATCATCGATAAAGCCAAATTAACCGCCGGTGCAATCTGTGAGGCCATTATTCGTGATGTTAGCAGCGAGCGGCCAAAACAATCACTGGAAGCTAAGGCCAGCCAGATCGAGCGCATCCTTACATCACGCGCTCGCGGGGGCAGTAAACATGTCCTGATTATCGAAGAGGCGCACGATATCACGATAAAAACCTTGAAGTACTTAAAAAGGTTCTGGGAGCTTGAAGACGGGTTTACTAAGTTACTGGCCATCATATTAATCGGTCAGACAGAATTAAAAGGCATGCTCGATGTTCGGCAAAATTATGATGCACGCGAAGTGATTAATCGCTGTGAGACCGTCGAGTTGCATCCGCTAAACGGCAACCTCGAACAATACCTGGCACTTAAATTTAAACGCGCAGACAAAAGACTCGATCACATCTTCGAGCCGGACGCATTCGATGCCATACGAGAACGCTGTACGATCCGCCAGCGTGGTGTAAGCGCATCACAAAGCATGTTGTACCCATTGATCGTCAATATCACAGTAACAAAAGCCATGAACCTTACGGCTGATATGGGCGAACAGAAAGTAACCGCTGAAATAATAAGGGGGCTTTAATTATGCCTTACATAACATACACAGATGAACATCTGGAATATTGGGGCAACGTTTATCTGCGTGAAAAATTAAAACAGTACGGCATTGTATTTGAAATGTTTTTACGCATGCCACAACAGATTTTAGATTCCATAAAAAAACATCAATTTAAACCATTACTGTCAGCACAAAGAGTAGTTGCTGCACAAATCCGCCATGAAGATGCGATGCGAGAGCTGCAAAAGCGCGAAGAGAAGCGCCTTGATGGTGAAAATAAAGGGCGTCGCAATGGCGCACCTTTTGAGTCATTACACCATCACCGCTACGCGCACAAGAAACCAAAATATACACGAGCTGCGGTGGAGTCATCATGAAAAACTCAACAAGAGAGCAGCGTAAAGAAAATAAAAAACGCCTTCGAGACCAGACAATTAAAGGGCGCATTATCGACTTCTTGCGTAAAAAACAAAGCGTGGGTGAAGCCGCAAACTCTAGACAAATTTCGGCAGCGCTCGATATCCAGCGATTTACCATCATTTTGTTTGTCACCCAAATGCTCAGCGAAGACAGCATAGTTATGACTGGTTATAAAGAAATTCATAACGGCAAGGTATTGCCTCACTACGCGGTAAAAATAGTATGAGCATCAATGAAATTACAGCCAGAGACACAATGTCGTCACTAGCGGTTGTGGCGATCTTGTATTTTGTTTTCGGATTTATTATCGAGGCCGTTATTTTCGGATTATCAATGTGGTTGCTACTGCTTTTAATTCAGAAATTAGACCAAATAGTTGACCGTTTTTTTAAAAAAAACCAGGGGCACATCGATGACTAACAACAGCTCAATGTTTAACACTGATGATCTACTGACTGCGCTGCAGGATCATATCGGTAAAGAAAAAGGTATTTGCGGAATAAAGCTGGCTCAAAAACTCAGCGGCAGGCTTCTACACAACGAGCCTTTCAAGCGGCACATTCGCAAACTGGTGCAGGACCTGCGACAGCAGGGGCATCATATTTGCGCAACTCCACAGGACGGCTATTACATCGCAGCCAATGAAGCCGAGTTGAATGAAACCTGCGAGTTCCTGCATGAACGAGCAATGAGTTCGCTCAAACAAATATCGGCAATGAAAAAAATAGCCTTGCCTGATCTGCGTGGCCAGCTTCGTCTTAACACTTAAACGTAACACCATAACTTCAACAATCAGAGGATATTATGAAAACATCAATATTGATATTAGCTATAACACTTATACCAGCAACTGCGTCTGCAGATAATAACGGCTTTCGCCAGTGCGCAGCCTGGGATACATTCTGTAAATCACCGGCACAAATTGTCGCAACAAAATGCCGTCTCGGTGTGCCGGTAAAACATGAACAATGCGAAGCGCTTGGCATACCTGGTCGCTACATGATTCGTGGTGGCGGCAGCCTGGTAGAAGGTTTGCCAGTTACTACTCAAGACACAGATCAATCAACCGATCAGGTGCTAGCTGATTACATTTAACCAGGTGTTCAGGCGCTGAGTAAACTCAGCGCCTGAACACACAATAAAAGAGAAAATCATGACCACACAGCAAACAACGCAAGACGAAATCCCACGCGGTTATATGCGTAAAGGTGATGGCACCTTAGTACCAAAAAGCATGGTCTCAGAGCGAGACTTAAACTGCGACAAATTAGTAAAGTCATTAATTAAAACAGCGAATCAAGTGCAGAAACCATTAGCCGCATTTAAAAAAACATCAATGCAGGAAATTCAAAATTTCATTGATGATTCAGCTGCAAACTACAACGCAAAAATGGGCGGAAAAAAAGGCAATATAACCGTTTACAGTTTCGACGGTCGCTACAAAATAGTACGTTGCCATGCTGAAAACATCAGCTTCGATGAGCGCTTGCAGATAGCTAAAGCATTGGTAGATGAATGCATCACAAAATGGGCAAAAGGTTCGCGCTCCGAAATCAAAGTACTCGTACAGGACGCCTTTCAAACAGACCGGCAAGGAAAAATATCAACCAGTCGTATCCTGGGCTTAAAACGAATAAAAATTGACGACCCGCAATGGCAAAACGCGATGAAAGCTATTAGCGATTCAATACAGGTAATCGGCACAAAATCATACATAAGATTCTATGAACGTATCGGTGACAGTGAAGACTACACACCGATCTCACTTGACATAGCTGCACTGTAAAAAGAAGCTGCCAATGACACTGTCGAAAAAACGATAGAAGTGAGACGTGAGCCGGAGAATATAAAATGACAGTAGAAGATTGCACTAGTTGCCAACAAAAAGTTGGCAACTCAAAACATGACGACCATGCTCAGTGGCAAATAACCGCTACTGAGAAACTTAAATTTAACACAAATAGTCGCTAGCGGTTATTTGTCAACTGGAGCTACTTGTTATGTGTGATTTAGTACAGCGATTAATAGCAGCAAATGAAACTAACGGAGAACGAACAGGAGGCAGTGATATTTTCTACGCATCTGCCGAAAGGATCGGTTACTTAGAAGCTCAAAATGAAACTTTATTAATAGAGCGTAACGCATTAGCTCAGGCGCTCGAGAACTTTGTAAGAATTGATGACATTGAAAACAATCTAATTATAAATAAGCCAAATGCAATTATTGCGGCAAGACAAGTTCTTGCCACTTTAGAAGCATAACGACCCTTTGATAACCAGCGGCGTATTTTGCCGTCTGTGTTGATTTACTGGTTATGTGTAATTTTGGAGATAAGTATGTTTGATAAAATAATATTATGGCTTTTAGAGATTTCTATACCACTTTCCATATTGGTTTTTGGCGGCGCATGGGTGGCATATAAGTTATGAGTAAGCCTTACATAATGCCGCGAAAGAAAAAAGACAATGAGAGCCGAAAGGAAAATCTAACCCGTAGGCTCGAAGAAAATATTGAGTTTTACCACGCTTGCGGTCGTATGAGCCATGTTAGTTTTTTGGAGCAGTTGAAAGATTATATTTATCACAGTAACCCACCAAAAGACGTGAAAATAGGTGGGGTATTCCACTGTGATAATCATGGCGGGCATGGCTTTGTAAGCGACTGCGCTGAATGTGGTCGAAGCACATAACAGAGCAATAATAGGAACAAGTTTCTGTGTATTTTGATATTAAAGCGAAAACAAGTAGTTACGCGATAAACGGTAAAAAATAATAATGAGTAAAGAATTTATGCTGCAACTAATTCACCTTGGTAAGCCCATCGCACTTAAATTTATAGAGTCAGATGATCTTCGCCAGGCACAAGTATTGGCTGACAAGCAATGTAATTTATACGCAGGAGTCTGGGTAGAGGTTATCCCGGTAACAGGTGACAAAAAACAAATCGACCTTAATAAGGTTATCAACAATGTCTGATAGAAATGCAGAATTAGCAAAAATACATATCGGTAAAAAACAGCTTGATATGGATCAGCAGACTTATGAAAATATGCTCTGGACACAAGGCCGCGTACATTCATCTGCAGACCTGGATGAACATGGGCGACACAAGGTAATAAAGCACCTGGAAAATTGTGGCGCAAAATTCATCAAGCGTAAAAGCAGTATATCAGTCAGTGGTAACGCAAGCCATAATCAGATATCCATGATCAACGCACTCTGGGCTAACCTTGCTGCCGGTGGTGAAATCATAGACCCAAGTAATGCTGGCCTTCGAAAGTGGCTACAAAATGCGACACGTCGTCAGCACGAGCGTGGTTTGGGCTGGAAATCTCCTAAATTTCTTCCTGGTCGCGTAGCCACTAAAGTAATCGAACAACTTAAGTGCTGGTGTGATCGTACTGGAGTTAAATACTAATGTCATACACGAGCACACCAGAGCTGCTAGATGATTTCACAGAAAAATGTACTGATATCCTGCAAGAAGAAGATGTTGGACTTGATCCTGAGAAAGCAAAAATGGCTGCTCAAAAGATAGCTAGATATATTAAAAACGACTGGGGCGGCCAGCAGATATACTTCCCAAAATGTGCTGAAGACCAGCTGTCTGAGCGCGACAAGGAACTCTGGAACAAATTTGATGGTACGAATCAGGCAGAACTAGCCCATGATTTTGGCGTGTCATTGGCCTGGGTATATAAGATAGTAAAATATATGCGGGCCAGCGAAATAGCAGACAAACAGACCGACGCATTCCCAGATGATGAGTTACAAAAAAATCCCACCCGAAGATGCGCCTGATCTAATCAAAAATTTCCGCCGCTCTCATTTACACTATTACACTATTAGCAATAGTATTACGATAACCTGTCCCGTAAAGTACCATTAAGTTCCTGATCATCCCAGTTATCACACTATCCCGGCCTTAGTTATCACATGGGGTTTCACGCGGGTGAGTTACTTTTTGGCTGCTGCCCCAAAAAGTAACCAAAAAGGGCCGCCCCAACTCGTTTGCCCTGCGGGTGCCTGAATTTGGCTTCATTGCCTACGCGCCCGGTCTGATGCGCCGTCCGGGCGCACAGACCTAACAGGCCACTCACTATAATATTTGCGCTACCAATGCAGCCAAATTCAGCAAACGAAAAAGGGGGAAGTCATAAAGAAAGCACAAACCTAAAATCAAACGTAAACCAAAGACCAAAGAATCCGTCATTCCCGAATGCTTCTGTCGGGATAAATTCGTTTGGAACGAATTTAAACATGCTTCGCATGGCCCGAAGGGTAGCCCACATGGATGTGGGCTATAATCCAGAGGTTTTAAATGTCCCCAAAGTGCTGGATCCCCGATAGAAGCGTTCGAGGATGACAGCTCTTACAAAGCGGATGTGACTATTGACGGAATTAAAGCAAGCGTCTACATAAAGCACGGCGCCCTGTGAGTACGTGTAATCACGATACGGTAAAAAGTAAAAAAACCACGCTACCGAACATTGCCGGTATAACACCCTAGTGGTAAAGTACCTGCGAGTAAACAAACCCATATAACTCTAATAATCAGGGTAAATCACAAAGTGAGTCAATTTTAATGAGTAAGTACGATGCCTCATCGATCGAGGTATTAACAGGTCTCGAGCCGGTTCAAAAACGACCTGGCATGTATACCGACACGGATCGCCCCAATCACCTCGCCCAGGAAGTTATTGATAATAGCGTCGATGAAGCGATTGCAGGTCATGCCAGTAAAATCGATGTGGTTCTATTTAAAGATGGCTCAGTCAGTGTCACTGACGATGGCAGGGGTATGCCGGTGGATATTCATCCCGAAGAAGGTATTCCCGGTGTCGAGGTGATTCTTACRCGTCTTCACGCGGGSGGTAARTTCTCCAATAAAAATTATGAATTTTCYGGTGGYCTRCATGGTGTCGGGGTTTCTGTGGTGAATGCCTTGTCTTCTCGTGTGGATGTGGARGTGCGYCGTGACGGTGCKGTYTTTGAAATGTCATTCCAACAYGGTGCCAAGACTAAAAAACTGAAAAARACAGGTACRGTTGGYAAGCGTAATACCGGGACCAAGATTCATTTCTGGCCGGAGAAAAARTATTTYGATTCRCCYGTTTTTTCTATTCCRAARCTWAARCAYGTGTTACGCGCYAAGGCGGTATTGTGYTCCGGGCTGGAAGTYAGTTTTACTGAAGAAAAATCCGGTGAAAAACAAAGYTGGCACTATGAAGGYGGYCTSGCYGATTATCTCGGTGAGAGYCTRTTCGAAAAAGAATGTTTACCTGAAGAACCCTTTGTCGGTTCGATGTCGAGTRCGATAGAGGCGGTAGACTGGGCGTTAACCTGGCAGATTGATGCSGGKGAATTAACAACRGAATCCTATGTGAATTTAATACCRACCTCTGTTGGCGGTACACATGTCAACGGATTACGTACCGGTTTAACCGAAGCATTGCGTGARTTTTGCGAGATACGTAGCTTATTACCGCGYGGTGTAAAACTCAGTCCGGAAGATGTCTGGGATAAAGTCTGTTATGTRTTATCGGTAAAATTGGCAGATCCGCAATTTTCGGGTCARACYAAAGAACGTTTGTCATCACGTGAATGCGCAGCRTTTGTTTCCGGTGTGATAAAAGATGCGTTTAGTTTGTGGTTGAATCAACATACACAAGCCGGTGAGTCTATCGCCATGCGGGCGATTGAAAATGCGCAAAAACGCTTACGAGCGGGTAAAAAAGTCATCCGGAAAAAAGTGACAAGCGGGCCCGCTTTACCCGGGAAGTTATCGGATTGTTCGTCACAGGATATYACCCGCACAGAATTATTTYTGGTCGAAGGYGACTCAGCGGGYGGCAGTGCCAAGCAGGCACGTGATCGTGAATTTCAGGCGATCATGCCATTACGTGGAAAAATATTAAACACCTGGGARGTTGAACATGATCAGGTGTTAGCGTCGCAGGAAGTACATGATATTTCTATCGCTGTTGGCGTCGAACCGGGTTCGTCAGATTTAAAAGATTTGCGTTACGGRAAAGTTTGTATTCTGGCYGATGCGGACTCGGACGGTTATCATATTGCAACCTTATTATGCGCCCTGTTTTTACGACACTTTCGRCCGCTGGTGGAAGCYGGTCATATCTACGTAGCAATGCCACCATTGTTTCGAATYGATGTGGCGAAAGACGTTTTTTATGCGCTAGATGAGCCAGAGAAACAGGGTATTCTRGATCGCATCGAAGCAGAAAAAATTCGCGGCAAGATTACCGTAACGCGCTTCAAAGGACTGGGTGAAATGAACCCGATGCARTTACGAGTGACGACTTTGTCTCCCGATACACGACGTTTGGTTCAGTTAACCCTGGGTGAGGGCAATAAAAGCCACAGCATGCTTGATATGYTRYTAGCAAAGAAACGAGCAGGCGATAGAAAAGCGTGGCTAGAAAGTAAAGGCGCGTTAGCGGAAGTTTAATCAAGCAATGAAAAGTGAAAAATAAAAAATTTAAAAGCAAAAACTAGTATTTTTTTATTTTTCGTTTCTTATTTTTCACTTTTCACTTTTCACTTTTCATTTTTCATTAAAGCGATAGCACATATGAGTTCACAGTCAGAATTAGAGTTCGAAGGCATAGAAAAACTGCCACTCTCCGAATTTACCGAAAGAGCGTATTTAGACTATTCCATGTACGTCATTTTGGATCGTGCATTACCGTATATTGGTGACGGTTTGAAACCGGTGCAACGTCGTATTATTTATGCCATGTCCGAGCTAGGTTTAAGTGCGACATCCAAACATAAAAAATCAGCGCGTACCGTAGGTGATGTTTTAGGTAAGTATCATCCTCACGGTGATAGTGCCTGTTACGAAGCCATGGTATTAATGGCGCAACCGTTTTCTTATCGTTATCCACTGGTCGATGGTCAGGGGAACTGGGGTGCGCCGGATGACCCGAAATCATTTGCTGCTATGCGTTATACCGAATCACGATTGGCGAAATATTCTGAAGTTCTATTATCGGAACTAGGTCAAGGTACTGTTAGCTGGAAACCTAATTTTGACGGTACCATGGATGAGCCTGAAACCTTACCGGCGAGATTGCCGAATGTCTTATTGAATGGTGGCACCGGTATTGCGGTTGGTATGGCAACAGATATCCCGCCACACAACTTACGTGAAGTCGCGACGGCCTGTTTGCGTTTGCTGGAAAAACCAAAATCAACGGTTGAAGATTTATGTGAGCATATTCAGGGGCCGGATTTTCCAACCGAAGCTGAAATTATTACGCCAAAACAAGATATTCTAGAAATATACCATACCGGTCGTGGTGGTATCAGACAGCGTGCCGTTTATGAGATGGAAGACGGTTCGGTGATTATCACGGCGCTGCCTTATCAAGTTTCAGGTAATAAAATACTCGAACAGATAGCAGCGCAGATGAATGCGAAAAAACTGCCCATGGTAGAAGATTTACGTGATGAGTCTGATCACGAAAATCCCACACGACTCGTCATCATGCCACGTTCTAATCGCGTCAATATTGAAGAATTAATGGCGCACTTATTTGCTACTACCGATCTAGAACGCAGCTATCGCGTCAATATGAATGTCATCGGTATTGATGGTCGTCCGCAAGTTAAAAACTTACGCCTGCTGTTGGAAGAATGGCTGAAATTTAGAACAGTGACCGTGCGTCGTCGTCTGCAATGGCATTTAGATAAAGTCAATAAACGTCTGCATATTCTTGACGCCTTATTAATTGCTTTCTTAAATATCGATGAAGTTATCGCCATTATTCGTGAAAACGACAAACCAAAACCGGTGTTAATGGCGCGCTTTAAAATAACGGATACTCAGGCTGAAGCCATCCTCGATTTAAAGTTACGGCACCTGGCGAAACTTGAAGAGATGAAAATTCGTGGCGAGCAAAGTGAGCTAGCCGAAGAGCGAGATAGACTAGAAATAATTCTAGGCTCAGCCACACGTTTAAAAACCTTGATTAAAAAAGAAATCATAGCGGCTGCTGAAACTTACGGAGATGATCGACGTTCACCTATTGTTGAACGTAGCGCGGCACAGGCATTGGATGCGACTTCATTAATTCCAAGTGAAGCGATTACCGTGGTGTTATCGAGTAAAGGTTGGGTGCGCTCGGCTAAAGGTCACGAAATTGATCCAGATAAATTAAACTATAAGGCCGGTGATGGTTTTCAGGCATCGGCACAGGGTAAATCTAATCAGGCAGCAATCTTCTTCGATTCCAGTGGCCGAGCTTACACCTTGCCAGCACATAAATTACCATCAGCGAGAGGACAGGGCGATCCTTTAAGTAGTTATTTTACGCCCACACCCGGTTCGCATTTTGTCGGTGTCCTTATCGGTAATCCCGATGATCTTTATCTTCTGGCGAGTGATTTTGGTTATGGGTTTGTCGGACGTTTAGGCGATATGCAGGCTAACGCGAAAAAAGGTAAAGCGGTACTTAATGTCGGTAAGCAGGCATTAGCTTTACCTCCGGTGAAAATCAGTGATGTTGAAAGTGATCAGATAGCAGCGGTGAGTTCAGCTGGCCATATACTGGTTACACCGGTTGAGCAGTTGCCACAGATGGCGAAAGGTAAGGGTAATAAAATCATCAATATCCCCTCAAAATTAATGAAAGCGGGCGATGAAAAAGTTGCGGCCATTACCGTTGTGCCCGAAGGCAGTAAATTGACGATTTACTCTGGTAAAAAGCATAAAACCATGAAACCGGCAGAACTGGATGGCTACTGGGGTGAGCGTGGCCGTCGTGGCTTGAAGCTGTCACAGGGTTATCGAACAGTTGATCGATTGGTGGTGGAATAAGGTTGACTGTTTGCATATAACAAAACTGCCAGTAGCAGACTTTTAAAAGAAAAAATCTTGTCCGCGAATAACGCAAAGAACGCAAAAAAAACCGCAAATAAAATATTGTCTCTTTTGCTTTTTTCGCGGACTAACCGTTTTTAATCTTTTAGATGTCTGCTAAGGCTCACGAGCAGAAGTTCAAACAGGATGGCAGTATGCGATAAATTATCCAGACATTTCAGTAAAATCGTATTCCATCGTGGGCATAGGTTCCTGCAGGAAGTAACCTTGAATAAAGTTCACGCCCATTCCCCAAAGTATGGACAGGCTTGCTGCATCGGGTACGTGTTGCGCGATGGTTAGCTTGCCTAATTCTGCTGCTTGCTCAGCCAAATGTTTAATGGATTCTTGATTTTGAGGATTTTCTGCAAGTCCTTCCATAAAGCTGCGTTCTATTCTGACATAATCGGCATGGATATGATCAAGTAACTGGAATGGATTGGTGCCGGTACCGAAGTCGTCTAATATAAAACCACACTGCAATTTTTTAAGACTATGTGACAGGGTTTTTGCGTTTTTCAGATTAGTTACGGCTACGGTTTCTTTAACCGCAAAATTTAAAGTATTGGCAGGAATATTTTTTTCTTTTATCTGGTAACTTAACCAATCAATCAGTGTGTTGTCTTTAATGGATGGCGCAGATAACTTGATAAAGAAACGAGTTTTCTTGCCTTTGTCTTTTCTTGTAGAATATTCCTGTATGGTTTTATACAGTACCCAACGATCAATGGCGATTGCCATACCAATTCTTTCTGCAGCAGGTAAGAAGTCCTGAGGCATTATCATTTGATCAGGGTCTTCACCTTGCATTCTAACGAAGACTTCGTAACGTTCATCGGTGTCACCGTGAAGACTGACGATTGGTTGGTAATGCAAGAGGAATTTGTCATTCTTTAATGCATTGGTTAGTTGTTGTTTAAAYTTAGTGTCAACTTCGTGACGTGTCAATTCACCTTTGTCTGGAACGTGAGTAATTATTTGATTAGCGCCTTGTTTTTTCGCTGCGGCAACCGCTTTTTCTAGTCGAGCCAGAACATCGTTATATTCCGGTGAGTCGCTATCGATAAGTGTGATGCCGACACAACACGTGGTATTGATATTTGTTCCATTAATCTCTGTTTCGAGTGATGAGATGGCTTTTTGTAAATTGGCAGCGTAGCGCTCGATATTTTCCTTTGTATAATCGATTGCAATGACAGAAAAGCAATCATGTGTGAAGCGTGCAAGTATGTCATCTGGGCCGGTGGCATCATTAAGTGCTTTGGCCGCTTCGATGATGTATTGGTCTGCATCGACTACACCGACGGACTGTTTGATTTCATCGAAGTTGTCGATGTGAAACTCCACCATAGCAGCGGTGTATTTTTCCTCGGCACAATCTTTAATAACAGATTCGAGCTTTTCGATACAGTACTGGCGGTTGTATAGACCGGTTAACTGATCTTTTTGGCTCAGCATTTTTAACTGGCGCTCAAGTTCTTCAGAGGTGACGTCTTCTTTGCGAATGATAATCTGAATGCAAGGCTCACCATCAATTTGTGCAGGCGAAAATTCCATTTCACCATTAAACTCGTCGCCACCGGGTTTGCGTAGAGTGGTGTCTAGTTTTTCTATATGGTCTTCATTTTTATTGTAATTACGCAGGAAAGACTTGAAACTGTTTCGACCGTCGATAGCAACCATATCAAGGACGGGTAGTCCTTCCAGATCATCAGACTCCTCTATATCAAAGACGTCCAGATAGGATTGGTTCGAATATACGTGCATGCCTTCATGTATGTAAGCTATCGCATCACGGGAACTATCTAGTAGTGAGGTACATCTTTTTTCAGATTCACTGAATGCTTTTTTGAATTTTCCAATATTTCGAGCACTGATTAATGACTGATGTTCGCGAGTAATAATTAATAACAGATGGTCGATATTGATAAAGCAGGTGGCGTCAACGGCGCCTGTGCGAATGGCGTTAACGACGTTAGGTTGTTCGGTTTTATTGACCGAGATAATACGACAGCTTTCAGTTTTTTTATCTTTTTTGATGCAATTAACCACATCTTTTAGAGTGACCAGTTCCAGTCCCTCGAAAAAAATAATAATGTCAGGAATTTGTGAGCTCAGAGACTCAAGCAAATCTTCATCATCCTCAACACGTGTTGACCTTGCAGTGTAACCTACGCTTCTTAGTTTACTGATAATTTGTTCTTCACTATCAAATGAATCATCAATGACTACTAAATTTATTATTTTTTCTGTTTCCACTTAATTTTTATCTCAACAAATGTGATTCTAAATAATTCTTGGTAAATAGTAGATGCTTCTTATAGGGATGACCAAAGTTCATCGAAGTCATCTTTACTTTTTGACGCTTTTTCTTTTTTAGCCTGTTGTCTGATGCGCTGGTCTTCTTCAGAGTTTTTGTAGGTAAACTGTGTAAACGAACCAGTATGTTCTTTGGTTGGCCCCAGTGTTATGTTTAATTTATTGTCTAGAATTTGCACGACAAGTTTATCATTAGATTTAAACGCGTGTGCAGGTAGTAATGTGGTTGACCCCTGTTTTAATGCTTTTATTCCAGGCAACATTAAACATTCGAATGGAATTTCATCAGGACGGTTGAAACGTTGTGCGGTGGCGGTGATGACTTTTGGTGAAATAACCTGCACACCAATTTCAAGGCCATGCTCATGGGTAAATTGCATCCATCGAATGACACCAATGCGCCATTCAAATTTTCCTTTTGTATCAAACTCCTGTAACGCGATTAATTCACCTATTTGTGCTTTAGACGTGTCATCCGAGTCCCATCTCAGGCAGTAACCCCCTGCGCTTATGTTGACAATCTCCCAGTCTGACTTTGCATTTTTCTGGTGCTTGTTGACTTGCTGTTCGTTGAGTCGTTTTTTCTCGCTTTCGTATGTATTAGTTAGTACGCGACCCTTGGCAACCATGTCCCATGAATCATTTTCTTTATCACCGATTTCAGTATGAGTCATATATCCCTGATCCCGTTTATCAGCGTCAGTAACGATGGATTCTAGTGTGAAGTCGGGGTCTTGTTTGTTAGAGACTGAAGTGCGAACAAATCCGGTTTTTGTATCAATGCTCTCATCACCTGAAAGTGAAGTGCGAATCGTTTTAGCGGCGAGTTTCAAGCCGATGGCAACATTAATGTATCCATGATGGTCGGCTCTAGAAAAACGACGTTTTACATTTTCAGCCCATGCATTTGCCAGAATGTTTAGCGTATCGACTGAAATAGAATCCCCAATAGTCAGTTTTTGTTTGTGTTTGGATTGTTCAGCTATCATTGCTTTTACATGGGCAACTAATTTGCTGGCATCAAGTGTACGCAGCGTGGTATTGCTTTCGAGGTCGGTCTTGCTTAGATAGTTTGGTGCCGAATCTTCATGGATTCGCATGCTAAAGATATTGTCAATTTGGCTAGCTAAAGCGTCGCGACTTAGTGTTGAATATTTTGCCCAATTGAAAAGCTCTTTATAAAGGCGTTCGCTGTCACTCTGTCTTAATGCAATCGGCCGAGCAAGCGAAAACAACAGAATTTGTTTATAACCGTTCTCTATAGTGGTTTTTTCCTGTGCGATTTCAGGATCGATGACAACATTTCCTGTTATGCCTTTACCTTCGGCGAAAACATATAGTTGATGGACGTCGTGCCACAAATTTTTAGGGCACGGCGCATAAACTTCCGACGTTCGGAGAAACATTTCTGATAAATAGGTGATGGCTCTAGATATTGCTATGCTAACAATTTTATCGTCAATTTTGGTATCGACGTTGTTGGCCGCTTCCTGTGCAATAATTTCGTAACCGTATACCAGTTCCTGCAAAATGGATTGATTTAAATTGACGATTTTCTGGCTTTTGTCTGGTAGCGGCAGGGTACGATTGATAAAGTATTTTTTAAGGTTATTAAAAATACTACGTGCCTGTTCTCGCAACATCTCAAGATTTTCCAGTCGATGTTTATTAGGCATCGCCTGGCGATTTTGATCACGGAGTATTTGAAATGTTTGTTTGGTGAGCTCGCCCATGTTTGCATTGGGCAGAGCCGATAATACCTTCTTAAATTTTCGAGGATGGCTGGGAGTTGCGCTTGTTGTTGGCGCATTTTGTTCAGGTATGTTTAGTTTCATTATAGTAAGCGTTGTTTTTTTGTAATCCAAGTCATTGTTATTATTGGTAAAATTGACTTCAGGATATTTTTTTTATAATTATTCCATAATTGGCTCTAATTGTAGCTTAGATACTGAAAATTGCTGTTTTTGACTGGTTTCCTGCTATTTCCTGTACTAGTCGTGGTACCAGGTAGCCAGGTAGTTTTTGCTCCATTTTCTGTTTTAAGCTGAGGGCAATTTCCGCTGTAGTCTCAAAGTGCATGGCGCCTTTTACGGGATCAAGTAAATGCAGGTAGTAAGGCAATGTTTTACATCGAAATAATTTCTTGCTCAGTGCAATTAATGTATCGGCATTATCATTGATTCCTTTAAGTAGTACGCTTTGGTTTAACAATGTTACACCGGTATGGTTAAGTTGCAGCAGTTTGTTTTGTTCGACGTCTTGTATCTCATTTGCATGGTTGGCGTGAATGACCATAACGATATCGAAACGAGATGAGTGTAATAAATCCAGTAGTCCATCATCTATCCGTGAGGGTAATACGACGGGTAAGCGGGTGTGAATTCTGAGTGTTTGTATGTGATTGAGTGTTTCTAATTGGGTGATTAATCGGGCTAGTTTTTCATTATCCAAAATGAGTGGGTCGCCGCCACTTAGAATAACTTCTTCGATCTCACGGTGCGATTCCAGGTAATTTAAAACGTCCCCTAATGCTTTGCTGGAAAATGCAGATTGTTGGTAGGGGTAGTGGCGTCGAAAACAGTAGCGGCAATGAACTGCGCAGGCGCCAGTAGAAATAAGGAGTGCGCGACCATGGTATTTATGTAACAGACCCTGTGCCGCCAATGCTTCGATGTCGCCGACCGGGTTGGTACTGCTGTTTATTTGTATTGCACTATCATTTTCATTTTTTAGCGGTAAAATTTGTTGCAGTAAAGGGTCATGGAAATCGCCTGGTATGATTTTATTGATGTATGACTCTGTCACCAGGCAGGTAAAATCCGGCTTTAGATCGACTGCATTTATGTGCTGAGAAAGCTTAAGCCGGTGTAATAAGGCGTTGACCGAAGTGGTGGCATTCGACAGTTCTTTTTTCCAGTCGAAATAGGGAATGTTGCCTGACGAATTTGTTGTATGCTCAGGTTTCAGCGAGTTTGAAATGAATTCAACAGATTGTGACATTTAAGTTAGTGGCGATTCAGGGTAATATACGGTCAAATTATAATTAGGTGCTTGTCCGAAAATAGAGAGCCTACTGCAAATCCCAGAAAAGTCATAATCTAAGCTTATAACCTTTATGTCCATGGATGGGCGACCATGTTTGCAATTATGGCGCAAGGAGCCATGGATGGCGGTGCGATTCTGTGGTTTTCGCTACGGTTACTATTCTCGGGCAAGCTTCTAGCGAACTTTAACTGACAAGCAAACAAGAGCAGAAGTTTAACATGGCAACATACCGTACGAACCAGTTTAAAAATGGCTTAAAAATTATTCTTGATAATGATCCTTGTTCCATTACAGAGAACAACGTGGTGAAACCGGGCAAAGGTCAGGCATTCAATAAAATTAAAGCGAAGAACCTGAGGACAGGTCGAGTATTAGAGCGAACATTTAAATCCACTGAGTCGGTAGAAGCGGCTGATGTCGATGAAATGAATGTGGAATATCTATACTGTGACGGTGAGTACTGGCACTTTATGGAACCCACTAGTTTTGAGCAGTATGCCGCTGATGCAACCGCGGTAGCGGATGCGGTTAAGTGGATAAAAGGGCAGGAAGTCTGTGTTATGACACTTTGGGATGGTTCGCCGTTAACTATTACGCCACCTAACTTTGTTGAGCTGGCAGTGGCTCAAACCGATCCGGGTCTGAAAGGTGATACAGCACAGGGTGCAACTAAACCCGCCACCCTGGAAACCGGTACTGAAGTTAAAGTGCCGCTGTTTATCGATGAAGGTGATATTTTGAAAATCGATACTCGAACTGGGGATTATGTGTCACGTGCTTAAGGGGTAAGGTGCTTTCGGTCTGACTCCCCTTTCCGGCCATGAGCGGACTTTTAAAAGAAAAAATCTTGTCCGCGAATAACGCAAAGAACGCAAAAAAATCGCAAATAAAATATTGTTTCTTTTGCTTTTTTCGCGTCTTTTGCGTTATTCGCGGACTAACCGTTTTTAATCTTTTAGATGTTTGCTAAGAGTCGAAAGCAGATTACCAGTTTAATATCTTAATTAAACTTAATTGGGTTGTTTTATTATAAATCGTGTTTTTTTAAACGATATAAAAAAGCGTCTCGACTTAAGCCAAGTAATTTAGCCGCTTTAGATTTGTTTCCATTGGTATGGTTGAGCGCCTGTTTAATCAAATCAATTTCCAGTGATTCCATATTGATGCCCTGTTCAGGCAAGGTGTAACCCTCGAGACGGGTTTGGGTTCGACTATTTTCATTGATGTTTAACGGTAGATTGTCTTTCTCAATCGTTTCGCCAGGCGACAGGGCGGAAACATGTTCACAGATGTTTTTTAATTCGCGAATATTGCCTGGCCATGGATAATGCTTTAATTGATTGATTGCATCTTTGCTAAATGTGCAAGCGGTTGCATGATTTCTTTTTGCGGCTTCTTTTAAGAAGTGACTGGCGAGTTCAGGAATATCTTTACGTCGTTGTTTTAAATTAGGTAAGCGTATACAGACCACACTTAAACGATAAAATAGATCCTGCCGGAAGCTTCCGTCTGCTACCATTTGTAAAAGATTTCGATGGGTGGCAGCTAAAATTCTTACGTCTATTATTTCTGTTTTGTGTGAGCCCAGTCTTTGGCATTCGCCGTTTTCAACAAAGCGTAATAGTTTTGCCTGTAGCGAAAGAGGGAGCTCACCTATTTCATCCAGAAATAGCGTACCCCCTGCTGCTTTTTGAACATAACCGTCTTTGCGTTCATCCGCCCCCGTAAACGCCCCTTTTTCGTGACCAAAAAATAATGACTCAATAAGTTCAGTTGGGAGTGCGGCACAGTTGATGATGACAAAAGGTTTATCCACGCGGCGACTGCTTTTTTGTAAAGCCTGTGCCATGAGCTCTTTACCGGTTCCTGTTTCACCCTCTATAAGAATAGTAACATCTGCCGCTGCAGCAATTTGCGCAGTACGAATGACGGATTCAAGATCGGGCGAATGACCGATTATGTTAGTAAAATGGTTGTTATCGCTGTTAGAAAACATGGGCTTCTATTTAATCGTTCACAAACTAGTGATGGCTGTGTTCCATGGGGATAAACAAACTACCGATGGCCATTACAATAATGAGTAGACCGACGATTTGTCTAGCTTTAGTTGAATGCGCAAAACGGGTAATCCATGATGTCATAAAACCGGCGGTGATTAAGGTCGGTAAGGTACCGGCACCGAATGCAATCATGGTCATCGCGCCTAACCAGGCGTCGCCAGCTGTGAGTGCCCATATCAAAACAAAATACACCAGACCGCAAGGTAGCCATCCCCAAATTAATCCGTATGCAAGGGCTTTTGGTATCGATGCCACGGGTACTAATTTTCTACCGATGGGCTCCAGACGTTTCCAGATCGGAATGCCTATTTTTTCAACACGGGCGAGTTGCGGTAACCAGCCCGTTAGATAGAGACCGATAGCAACCATCATGGCAACACCGATGCTTCTCAATATTGCGTGACCCTGATCAAAACCGGTTGACTGTAGGACGCTGGTTCCCACTGCGCCAGCGATTAATCCAGCCATACCGTAGCTGAGTAATCGACCAATATTGTAACTTAGTACAAAACTAAACAGTTTGGCTTTGTTGTTTCTGATTTCCAGAGGCAGGCTAAGGCTTAAAGCACCAATGATGCCACCACACATGCCAATACAGTGTAAGGAACTAAAGAAACCGAGCAGAAAGGCGGCGGTGAGCGTTATAGGATCTGACATCATGTGATGTAATGAAAAGTGAAAAGTGAAAAGTGAAAAATGTAAACACGCATGTTTTTAATACCTTCCTGATCGTGAAGGAGTTGGGGCAGATTGTCTGGGCGAATCAGAACMGGTTTCTTTTGTTGCATTTGAATTACAACTCGTAGTTAGTATGCTGACGCCTGGAGTAATTATCAATAATAATGTTTGCATATAATTTCCAAGTTTTTCATTTTTCACTTTTCATTGGCGCGAAAAGCGCGCCCCACATATCATACTCGTCAGTACTAGTGATTGTCACCTGTGTTATATCACCCACTTTGTGACCATGTTTGTCAGGTGCGTCGATATAAACTAATCCGTCTATATCGGGTGCATCTGACGYTGTGCGCGCAATTATTTGTTTGCCGACTTCGTCGGAGACGATATCATCAATAATGACATCGCGTGTTTCCCCGATATTTTGTTTAAGTTTGATTGCACTGATATTTGCCTGTTTTTCCATAAAGCGTGCAACGCGTTCCTGTTTTACTTCTTCTGGTACAGCGCCATCAAGCTCGTTGGCTTTAGCGCCATCGACATTAGAATAAGCAAAGCAGCCCACGCGGTCGAGTTGTGCTTCGTCCAGAAAGTTGAGTAATTCTTCAAAGTCCTGTTCTGTTTCACCRGGGAARCCGGCAATAAAGGTACTGCGTATAGTAATGTCAGGGCAAATTTCACGCCATTGATTGATACGTTGCAATGTGTTTTCAGTCGAAGCGGGTCGYTTCATGGCTTTTAATATTTYAGGGCTRGCATGCTGGAACGGGATATCRAGGTAAGGCAAAATTTTACCTTCTGCCATYAGCGKRATAAYYTCRTYHACATGCGGGTARGGATAAACATAATGYAATCGAACCCATATACCAAACTGACYYAGTGCTTCGCATAATTCAGTCATSCGRGTTTTTACCGGCATGCCRTTATAAAATTCGGTTTTGTATTTTACGTCTACACCATAAGCACTGGTATCTTGYGATACCACCAGTAACTCTTTTACACCGGCTGCAGCCAGTCGTTCGGCTTCCATTAAAACATCATTAACTGGACGACTGACAAGGTCGCCGCGTAGTGAAGGAATAATGCAGAAGGTRCAGCGATGATTRCAACCTTCTGAAATTTTTAAATAGGCGTAGTGTTTGGGYGTGAGGCGAATACCCTGTGGTGGCACTAAGTCAATAAATGGGTCGTGTTCGGCAGGCAGGTGCTCATGTATCGCCTTCATCACTTCATCGGTAGCATGGGGGCCAGTGACAGCGAGTACTTTGGGATGGGTCTGTTTTACGATGTCACCTTTCGCACCTAAGCAGCCTGTAACGATAACTTTGCCATTTTCTGTTAGCGCTTCGCCGATGGCATCCAGTGATTCTTCGACTGCCGCATCGATAAATCCGCAGGTATTCACTACGACGAGATCAGCGCCGTCATAACTTGGCACAATATTGTAACCCTCGGCGCGAAGTTGTGTGAGAATATGTTCTGAATCGACCGTTGCTTTCGGGCAGCCCAGGCTGACGAAGCCGATATTGTGTGTTTTTTGACTCATACTCAAAATTGTGGTTTGAAAGAGGGCATTTTACCTTAAATTAAGGAGTTATAAGTTGTAAGTTGAAAGTTATAAGAAAAACACGAAACGGAGTTTTTTCTTATAACTTTCAACTTACAACTATTTTTTATAATGAGTGATTTTGAAGAAAAATTTGGCAGCTTGAGCCGTGTATATGGTGATGCGACATTACAAAAAATACGTCATTTTCATATCTGCGTGGTGGGTATGGGCGGGGTCGGTTCATGGGCAGCTGAAGCATTGGCACGCAGTGGTGTCGGTAAAATCACTCTGGTCGATGGTGATACCATTTCAGCAAGTAATATAAATCGTCAGATTCATACTCTGGATTCAACCATCGGCAAAGTAAAAGTGGATGTAGTTCGTGACCGAATTATGGATATTAATGCGGAGTGTGAAATCCAGGTCATCAACCAATATCTTGAGGATGACAGCCTGCGTGATATTCTCGAACGCGGTTACGATGGTGTCATCGATGCTATCGATAGTATCAAATACAAATCTGCGATGATTTATTGTTGCAAGCGTAATAAGATTCCTATTGTTGCAACGGGTGGAGCGGGTGGTTTGATTGATCCGACGATGATAGAGGTAAAAGACTTATCACGTACCTGGAATGATCCACTGGCATCTGCGGTGCGGCTCTGTTTGCGTCAGGTGCACAGTTTTTCACGCGACCCCAAACGCAGTTTTGGTGTGCCTTGCGTTTATTCAACGGAACAGCAACGTTATCCTGATAAAGATGGCAATGTGGGTTATCAAAAACCCGGTGTTGCCAAACTTTCTCTGGACTGTGCTTATGGTTATGGTTCCTCAGTCATGGTAACGGCTTGTTTTGGTTTTACTGCTGCCGCACAAATGATTGAGGTTTTGCTAAAAAAGAAAAATTAAAACGGCTAACTTGAACAGAATTATTTATTGTCCCAGGACGCTAGTAAAACCTATGGGCTTTCAGTGTAAGACTTTAGTTATTAATTTTGTCATCCTGAACGATAGTGAAGGATCTTATACACTGGCATTTAAGATCCTTCACTATTGTTCAGGATGACAGCGATTTAAATAATGTTGCTGTTTTTTAAAAGTGATGTCAGCTTTTTTATGTAATGATATGTCTCACACTTTCCATTATGTTTTATTTTTGAAGTAAATCATCAGACAGAGCAGTATTAACATAACCACCCATGCGCCAATATAGAGTAATCGTGATTGTTTAGCCTGATGTGTTTCTAACCAGGTTCTGGGTTTAATGCCTCGAAATAAAAAAACCAGGTTGGATGACAGGTTGATACAAACAATGTTAACCGCAAGCAATAAAGCCGCACCCAGTGAATGATTGTATTGACCGACGCTGAGCATCAGGCCGATGGTGACAGCAGGTGGCATTAATGCGACGGCTACCATTACACCGACCAGAACACTGGATGTTCCACTAACCAGCGAGAGTGAGGCGGCAGCACCTGAAGCAAGTGCTATGGCTGTGCTTGAATATGCGACATCAGTACGTGACATTAATTCGACGCTATCAAACGTTCCGGGCCAGACCAGTCCGATGCCGATGGAAAAAAGAATGGCAATCACTACGCCAACAAAAATTGTTTGCAGGGATTCAATAACCAGTTTTTTTTCACCCAGTGACACACCTAGAGAAAAAGCGATATTGGGGCCCAGTAATGGTGCGATAACCATAGCGCCTACAACTACGGCGAGATTGTTTTCCAGTAAACCGATAGCGGCAACGATGGCGGATAAAATAACCAGTAAAATAAAGTTATTATCAAGCTGTGCATCTTTTGTTACCTGCGTGAGAATTTCTTCACGCGTACTCATCAATGCCGCCTGGTTCTTTTCTTTTTCTTTGGTTTTGTTTGCAGCTTTTTCTTCTTCGCTTAAGTGTTCGGGTTCCGGTTCTGGTTCAGCGGGTTTGGGTAAGACGGTGTCAAGCGGGATTATAATTACACGGTAATTTTCTGTGTTTTGTAAAATGCTCTGCAAAGAATCTAATACTTTTTGACGGTTTTCAGGTTGGACTAATAGTCGGGTGGCGATTCTGCCATCTTCATTTTTCTCTCCAGACCAGACATCTTCGATGTTATGCTGCTCGGCGATACTCAAAATGGTGTCGTGGTGACCCGCGTCGGCGATGACTTCAATAATCTTCATGATTTTGAACTCTTTCTTAATAAATATAATCCAAACTTTTGCATTATCATCCTATCCTTAAGTGAAGATTTGGAATAGTGATTATACCGATATTTTTATCGGATCATAACGGCAAGAAATTTAGGAGAGGGCGAGAGTGGAATGAGGCTCGTTAGGAGCTTATCCGAGAATATATATTTATAAGGTTTGTCGTGCCGGCATGACGGTGTTTGTTACTTTTGTAATTAAAGCGTACTACTGAAAAATAAAACCGTAACCATTATGGCGACCGAGGCAACAAGGACGCGTGGAAACAGTAAACATATTCCTGGTAAATCCGCACAGTGTTCTCGTTGTTTGCAATTTTGACAAACTTTTTTCATTAAGTACTCCGCAATATGTGGTACGTTCCTGCAGGTGCTATCTTTGCCGTTATTGTTGGCAAAGACCTGACTTGTCAGGGTCTTCTATCGCTTCCGTAATTGGACAGAGTAAAGCATTCAATTCATCCGTGCTGATACCATTTCTTTTTCAGCTAAATATCTATCCATATCCATTTATTCATCGTAGTCATCCTCAATTTTTTTGAGGATGGCTTGGTTTGAATCTTCTGACAGTTTAACGGTAAAGCATGCTGCTGCACAACTAATATAGGTCGAAATCCCTGCCGTTGTGGCAGCTTTTTTAAAAGTAGTGACAGGTGGTTTTGTGAAGAATACGTGTTCGAATATGGCTGGTAAGATATTGATAACTATTGATTTTTAGATTTTATCTAAGATGTTTTATCTTGCATATAGGTGCTTGTAAACATGACATTTAAGCTACTATTTAGTAATGAAGTGGCAGGATTGAGCATTTAGCGATTTTTCTCGTTCCCATGCCCTGTGTCACTAGTTGTACGGTAAAAATGGCTTTGTTATTCCTGAATGTTTTTGTCGGGAGTCTAGACCGTTCACATTACTAATAATGCTGGATTCCCGATAAAAGCGTTCGGGGATGACGACTCTATAATGCTTTTAAATTTTCTCAGTAGTCACATTTTGTAAGCAATAAAAAAGGCGATGATTGCTCATCGCCTTTAAGATTTACTCCAGCCTCCGAGGCTTATTCTTGTATCCGTGTTCTTTCTACCTACAAAAACAGGTGGTGTGGTTTTGTTGTTGTAAAAGTGTCTTCTATTTTAATCCCAGCTCAAAGCACCGCCAGTCTGATATTCCGTCACTCGTGTTTCAAAAAAGTTTTTCTCTTTCTTAAGATCCAKYAYTTCRSWCATCCATGGGAATGGATTWKTMRCRCCRGKGTATTGTTCAGGTAAACCAATCTGTGAGCAGCGACGGTTGGCAATGAACTGCAGGTATTCTTCAAACATAGGGGCGTTTAAACCCAGTATGCCACGTGGCATGGTGTCACGTGCGTACTGGGTTTCAATTTCGACGGCATCACGAATAAGCTCAACCATTTCCTGTTGGAAATCAGCGGTCCACAGGTGTGGGTTTTCAATTTTTATCTGGTTGATGACATCAATACCAAAGTTCATGTGCATTGACTCATCACGCATGATGTACTGGAACTGTTCAGCGACACCGGTCATTTTGTTGCGGCGACCCATTGATAGAATTTGTGCGAATCCAACGTAGAAGAAAATACCTTCGAATACAACATAAAAAGCGATGAGTTCACGTAATAGTTTTTGATCGTTTTCAGGTGTGCCTGTGTGGAAGTTAGGATCGGCAAGGTTTTGTGTGAATGGTAATGCCCACTCAGCTTTGCGTGCAACGGCAGGCAATTCGCGATACATATTAAATATTTCACCTTCGTCTAGCCCCAGTGACTCAACACAGTATTGGTAAGCATGTGTGTGTACGGCTTCTTCGAAAGACTGGCGTAACAGGTACTGGCGACACTCCGGGTTAGTGATGTGTCTGTAAACAGCGAGTACCAGGTTGTTGGCAACCAGTGAATCTGCGCTGGCAAAAAAACCCAGGTTACGTTTGATTACGGTACGTTCATCATCGGTTAGACCATTTGGATCGCGCCATAACGCGAGGTCGGCGGTCATGTTGATTTCCTGTGGCATCCAGTGGTTGGCACAACCATCCAGATATTTTTGCCATGCCCAGTCATATTTGAAAGGTACGAGCTGGTTAAGATCGCAACGACAGTTGATGATTTTTTTGTCGTCTACTTGAATGCGCTTAGCACCCATTTCAATTTTTTCCAGACCGGTACCTGTCAGGCTGTTGTCATTAGACGTTGGCTGGATGTTTGTCTGTTCAGGAATAGGGTTAACTTGTGGTGCAGCGCCAGCGGTTGACATGAGTTGTTCGTTGCTAACAATACCGTCGCCTGCATGAGGTGTGTAAGTTGTTGTCTCTTCTGCTACAGCCGTTGCATGCGATGGAATAGGTGTGATATCCAGAGTGTTGTTCTGTGCAACCGATGCTGGTGATGGCTCAGCAGAGGCTTGCTGTTTAGTCTGGGCTCTTTCCAGTGTTTGCTCATTAATAATATTATTGTTGTTTTCATCAGCCGCACTATTTTTTGTGTCGTCTGTATTGTTAGCAAATTTTGCGAAAGGGTCTTCCCAGTTGTTAAGCATTTTTAATTACCTCGATGATGACTGCGTATTTTTATTATTTATTGTTTATTCGATTATCTACAATTTTTTATAGACAATTTTTATTTTTTTGTAGTGGTTTTAAAAATAACCACCAGGGTTTTAGCGCGCATGGCGTTATAGCCTGCCATGAAGATTTTGCACTGCTGAGACCAGCTTGTGTAAACTTAATGCAGATGCCATCGTGTTCGCAAAAGTACGCGATACCACTTTGGTTTGTCTGTTGCTTGTTAAAAGATTGATTGAAATAATTTGTATTCAAGCCGTTCTGGTTTGATTTAACCAATCTTAATTTAGCAAGTAGGCTCACGCTGCCACCCCTTTTATTATTATCTTATTTTTATTGTTTTGCCTTTTCCCACTTCTTGTTTTGCTTAATGTTTTCGTTATAAAAAACCGTTTTATTGGCAAGTCTATTGGCAAGCATCGCAATCCGGATCCAGTATTGAACACGCCTTGGGTGCTGCAGATCCGGTTGTTTCTGCGGCTGTTGTAGTCATATTACCGACTGCGYTCAGACCGCTACTGCGACTGSTGTCCATGGTTGATTTTTCAACATGGGTTGCACCCATAGATCGCAGGTAGTAGGTGGTTTTTAAACCACGTACCCATGCTAATTTGTACAGCGCATCCAGTTTTTGACCATTGGGTTCAGACATGTATAAATTTAATGACTGCCCCTGGTCAATCCACTTCTGACGACGTGAAGCGGCTTCGATTAACCAGCGCGCATCCAGTTCGAACGCGGTTTGATATTGTGCTTTGAGATCTTCAGGCACACGATCAATTTGTTGTACGCTGCCATCGTAGTATTTCAGGTCATTGGCCATGACTTCGTCCCAGATACCACGATCACGGAGGTCTTTAATCAGGTAAGGGTTGACTACGGTGAATTCGCCAGACAGGTTCGATTTGACGAACAGGTTCTGATAAGTCGGTTCGATAGATTGACTGACACCACAGATGTTAGAAATGGTCGCAGTCGGTGCAATCGCCATGGTGTTGGAGTTACGCATGCCGACGCGTTGAACGCGGTCACGTAATGAATCCCAGTCAAAGCTATGGCTACGATCAACTTCCAGGTAGTTGCCACGACCTTCTGCAAGATAGTCCAGTGAATCAATCGGTAAAATACCTTTGCTCCACAATGAACCTTCAAATGAAGAGTAACGACCACGCTCTTCAGATAAATCAGTCGAGGCTTTAATGGCATAGTAACTGATGGCTTCCATAGTGCGGTCAGCAAACTCAACGGCTTCTTCGCTGGCGTAAGACATGCGTTGCTTGTAGAGTGAATCCTGGAATCCCATGACACCCATACCAACAGGACGGTGACGTAAGTTAGAGTCACGTGCTTCGGGTACGCTGTAGAAGTTATAGTCGATGACGTTATCTAACATGCGCATGGCAGTGTTGATGGTTTTTTCTAACTTCTCAGTGTTCAGGCCATTTTCATTAATGTGAGCAGGTAGATTGACTGAGCCCAGGTTACAAACTGCAATCTCTTCGTCGTTGGTGTGTAACATAATCTCGGTACATAGATTTGAGCTGTGTACCACGCCAACATGCTGGTTGCTGTAACGCAGGTTACAAGGATCTTTAAACGTGATCCATGGATGACCGGTTTCAAACAACATACTAAGYATCTTGCGCCATAGTGCGGCGGCTTTAAGGGTTTTGTAAACGCGTATTTCACCGTCGGCTGCTTTTTTCTCGTAAGCCACGTAGGCTTTTTCGAATGCCTTGCCGTACAGTTCGTGCAGCTCGGGGGTTTCATTGGGTGAGAATAAAGTCCATTCTTTGTCTTCCGCAACGCGTTTCATGAACAGGTCAGGAATCCAGTTTGCGGTATTCATGTCATGGGTACGACGGCGATCATCMCCGGTGTTTTTRCGYAASTCKAMAAAYTCTTCKATRTCGAKRTGCCAWGTYTCMAGRTAAGCRCACAYYGCSCCYTTGCGYTTRCCGCCCTGGTTCACTGCGACAGCAGTATCGTTCGCTACTTTTAGGAAAGGTACAACGCCCTGTGATTTACCGTTAGTGCCTTTGATGTGAGCACCCATACCGCGAACACGTGTCCAGTCATTACCCAGACCGCCCGCGTACTTAGATAACATGGCGTCATCTTTGATTGAACTGAAGATGCCATCCAGATTATCGGGCACGGTGGTCAGGTAACAGCTTGATAGCTGTGGACGTAAAGTGCCTGAGTTAAACAGGGTAGGGGTTGAACTCATAAAATCGAATGAAGACAGTAGACGGTAGAATTCAACAGCGCTCTGCTCACGATTGATTTCATTAAGGGCTAGACCCATTGCTACACGCATGAAAAAGGCCTGAGGCAATTCGAAACGCGTGTCTTCGTGATGGATAAAGTAGCGGTCGTATAAAGTCTGTAAGCCCAGATAGGTAAACTGGTGGTCACGAGAGGCATCCAGTTGTCTGCCAAGGAAGTCGAGGTCGTATTCGCCCAGACGGGGGTCGAGTAATTCGACATCAATGGCACGACGAATATAAGCACCAAAATAGCCAGCATACTGTGTCTTGATTTCTGACTGTGTTGCATTGGTTGGTTTGTTGTAAACAAAACTTAAAGCTTCGGTGCGCAGGTCGTCGAGTAATAAACGTGAAGCCGCGTAGCTGTAGTCAGGTTGTTTTTCAATTAAGGTGCGGGCACTCATTACCAGCATACGAGCGACGTCTTTATTCGGTACACCATCAAACAGGTTGCGTTCGGTATCGTCGAGGATAGCTTGAATATCGACATCGACCAGATCCTCACAGGCCTCAGATACGATGGCATGTAATCGTTTGTTATCCAGTGGTGCGGTTGAGCCATCTTCCAGCGTGACATTAATAGTGCTGATTGGACTATCGTCAATCTGTTTGGCTTCTTCAGCACGGGCACGGGCATGTTCATCACGGTAAATAACATATGCCCGTGAGATTTGTTGATGACCGCCACGCATCAGTGCCAGTTCGACCTGATCCTGAATATCTTCGATGTGGAACGTGCCGCCATCAGGGATACGACGGGTGAGTGCGGTTGTTACCATCTCGGTTAGATTTTTAACAATCTCATGGATGCGATTGCTGGCTGCCGCGTTGCCGCCTTCGACAGCCAGAAAGGCTTTGGTCATGGCAATAGAAATTTTTTCAACATCAAAAGCGGTGACCTTGCCGTTGCGTCGAATAACACGAAATTGACCGGGTGCCGTTATTGCTATACTGGTTGTGTCGATGGCTGAGATTTCAGGGTTAGTGGGAGTCTGTGCGACCGGATTTTCAGCGTGCACGTCGTGTTCTTTTGGTGTATTTTCCTGCATTGCCCTTCCTGCGAATGTTGTTGTTGCTTGTTATTATTATGGTGACCCCTTGATGGTGCCACTATTCTTGAGCGGTTTTATTGTGCAGATACTATAGGGTGTGGTTGGGTTCCAAGTCAAGCACTATATGTTGTGTATATCGCAGTGGAGAATAATCGGAAAAACTGTGGATAAGTTGAATATTTTTAATGATTTCCGGCACTTAATAATTTTAGTGTTACAGTGAATTAGAACATAATAATTTACCCACATAGAAAATTTTTGGGGCAGCTGAGACAATAAACCTAATCATGAAATAGTGTCATGGGAAAACCGAATGGAAGCGAGAAAAAAATTTACCACGAAGACGCAGTTTGCATAGAGAAAACATTATGACGGGTTTGTTGTGTTGATGGCGCAGCAAACAAATAAATCTCTGTGGTGAAAAATTTTTTAAAATCTCAAAGCGTCAAAACAAACATTTTAGTCGTCAGCTCCACGCCATTAATAATGGTTAATGGGTGCTTCCCCGCGTAATATTTTTGTGTGGAAATTTTTTTAAACGCTCTTTTATCAAAAGAGGCGTACTGTTTTGCAATCTCGTTAGCAAGATGGTTAAGCCGTGTTTTGTTGTAAATATTTTTTAATGGCTCCATAAAAGGGCAGTGTATAACTAATAGTGAATAGTTAACGGCCACTATTCACTGTTCACTATTAGTTATTAACTGCTTTATAGAGGGCGCTGCAGCCAACGTATTTTCCATTTTTTTGCATAGGGCAGATATTTTCCATATTCATAAATGATCAATCCAGTCAGGATTAAAGCGGTGCCTAGCCAGACTTTATTACTAATGGTTTCAGCRTTAAAAAATGAACCCAATAATAAAGCGGTAATCGGYGTTATCAAGGTAATAATGGCAACCCGTTCGGGGGCTAATTTTTTTAACAGATAAAAATATAACGGAAAACCGATGGCTGAACCAATAATACCCAGATAAACAATAGACAAGGCTGTTTTCATGGGCATGGCTTCGGGCCAGCCGCCTGACACTATGCAGTTTAAAAAGAACAGTGGTAGTGCAATGGTAATGCTGCCTGCCGTAATCGCTATCGGATGGAAATCGGGCTGTTGTTGTTTTAACAATACCGACCCGATGGACTGGGCACTCGCTGAAACGATGGTGGCGGCTATGCCCAGCATGGCGTAAGTAGAAATAGAGGCGCTTTCAAAAAAGACTATGATTAAGCCAAGTAAACCGATCAACATACCGCAGATTCGCATATTCGATAGTTGCGAATCTTTCAATATATATGACGCTAAAACGCTGGTGATAATCGGCGACAGGCCAAAAACCACAGAAATCCAGCCACTGGGAATGTGTTGTGCTCCCCAGTATACAAAACTCATTGCTATATAGAGTGAGATGCCGCTGATTAGATAGATACGTCGTGCTTTTTTGTGCCAGGGAAAAGTAATCTTCATGACGCGCAGTAGCAGCAGTAACGCGATTAGTCCGATAGACATACGTGCTGCTACACCAAATTGAAACCCCACTTCATTGCCGCTCCACTGGATGGCTAATGGTGTGGTGCTCCAGATAAGGATGACCGTGAGATATGAGATGGGGACTGACACTTTTTTCCTCCTTTATTAATGGTTTGTTGTTTTCATTTGAATGAGTGCAACATTGCTTAAGAATAAATCTGTCAATCCCGACAAAAGCATTCGGGATTGACAGTTATTAATTTGTATTTAATAGGTGTAGTCACATTAATATCCTTATTTCTTTATTACATACCGCCCATCCCTGGCTCTTTGGCGAATACCGTACATCCCTGTACATAGTCACACCGCCATCCCTGGCTCTTTGGCGAATACCGTACATCCCTGTACATAAAAAAGGCCGCTGTTTTTAGCAGCGGCCTTTGGCAATTTATTGTTTACTTTAAAAAATTATAGCAATGATAAATAACCAAAAGGCCGATGCGTACGTTTCCAACGGAGACGGACATTCATGCAAATCGCGGCGAGTGGGCTAGTTAAATTCATCATGCTTTTATAGTGATTTATTTCTTAGTGACTGTCAATTGGAAATATAGGTATTTATTAAATATAAATTTGAAAGGTCGTGTGGCATGTATGATATTAACCAGTGGTTTTATCAGAATTCTGCTTGTTAGCAGTAGAAGTGATAAATTAATTTAGTGTTGCTTGTTAGGCTTATCGTCATATAATGGCGATGGGCTTATAAGGAATAGATAAATGACATTAATAAAAATAATAATTGTTACACTTGTGTTAGCCATCGCCATCACTTATTTTTCTTTGCATAAAAACAACGCTAACCTGTTCGAAGCCCCCGGGGTAATTGAGCGTCTACAGATATTTTTAAAAACCAATTCGGCTAAAACGTCGGCTAATCATCAATTAAAAGAGTTGCGAACACCGCAATTTAATGTGAATGCTGAAACACTCTATAAGCGAGTTTTAAAAGTAGCTCCTGATTTAGGCTGGAAAATTCTTACTTTTGATAGCGAAAACCAAAATGCGCATTTTATCGTCTATTCCGCTGTGTTTTTATTTGAAGACGATGTTTACGTGCAGGTGCAATATCTGGATCAGAATTCATCAGCGTTACACATAGAATCGCATTCACGAACAGGCAAGGCAGATTTTGCGGCGAATTCGGGGCACATACAGGCGTTGATTAAAGCGCTTAGATGAATTCCTTATGTCTGATTTCGGCCATGAGCGGACGGTCAAAAACATTTTTCACCACAGAGGCACAGAGGCCACAGAGAAAATAACTAGTGGCGTTGGGCCCAACCTCAATGTAGGTGTGAATTTATTCGCACGACGAACCATACTCTGCACTTGCGTGCGAATAAATTCACACCTACATTGGGTTCGTACGCACTAACTACATTATCTTTTCTCTGTGTCCTCTGTGTCCTCTGTGCCTCTGTGGTGAATCGCTTTTAAATGTTTTGACTGTCCGCTAAGAGTCGCAAGCAGTCATAATAATTTTTTCCGTACGCTCTCGGTCTGTTTAATCAAACGTTCTTTATTTTCTTCCGGCACGGTGGCTAACTGGTTTACGCGCTGACTGAATGTTACCGTGTCCTGTAATGCTTTTTCGATGATGGTTTCGCTTAACGGTTTACTTAATCCGCAACTTTTGGCAAAACGTTCAACTGCCTGTTTCAGTGTCACCGGCTCATCAAAACCATCCGGGGTTTCTCCGTAATCACCGAACGGCATTACACTTAACATATCGTGTTGAGCATAAGCCCGCATCGGTGCCGGGTCGTATATTTTTGAGAAGGCTTTGACACCGTTACAGCAAGTGATTGATAGATTTTCCAGATGCAGGTCGCCGTTACCGGTTAGCATGGCCATAATTAAGCGCTCAAACAAATGTTGTTTTGCGGTACGAATGTCATCGACGATGTTAACCGGCGTGATGTCTAGCGCCTGCGCAATAAGATCGTAACGATAATCATAATGATTATTTAGTGGTACACCCGAAGCGAGGATGGAGTACAGGCTTTCGCTACACATTGGCGTATTGTTTTGGTCGCGATCAAAACGTTCGATGGCGAGAGCGGGCATGCCCTTGAACGAACAGGGCCAGTAACGTGGTACATCGTAGCCGGCTTCGCGGTGCATTTCTAGTGTCAGCATCTCCAGCTCGATAATGCCGGGGTARCGTGTAGTCTGTTCAAATTTCAAAACAATGTCGATAATGCCGGGTGTTTTTTCACGCGTGGGTAAACCGATRCGACCATCCCAGCCGGAYTCTGGAATSGATAATAATAATTTTGGAATCGCGCCGCCAACACTCGGGGTAGGGCCAACCGTTTGTATGAACAGTTCGATGTCTTCTTCGAACCAGGTCATGAATTGTTTYARTGAGAAACCSAGYTCGTCWGTTAAYTCCATTARYTGRTGTTTSGGYGGRTGGYTGTACCAYKTTTCAGCCTGTGCATCGTTTTCAAATACATCGAGATGACCAATGCCACCGTGGCCGGATACTTTTAATATTTCCCAGTCAGCATCAAAGCTTGCCATGTCCTGTGGGCTGAATGACGTGGCATGTTTGGTTTGCAGATATTTCAGTGCCAGGTTGCGTTGAAAATTATCGGTTTGCCGTGGTGGTATCAGTGCTTGAATCGGCGGAAACAGGTCGAACGGAGTTTTACGATCACGGCTGATGGTGCGGTTGCCGTAAAAGGTGGGGGCGTACACCATGCCCATGCCGGGAAGATTCTGTTGTAGAAAAGTTTCATCGTAAGTGAAGCGGCATTCTTTATCGGTAACGTAAAGACGCCCCATGCGGTTAGCGCTGCCGCCTACACGGGTCCAGATTACAGCTTCTTTATCGGTACTCATTATCGGTGCTCATAATAGATGGTCAAGTATTCGTTTTTTCATTGTCATTATTATCCGTCGCCAGGTGTTGGAAACAGGGTACCTTCTTGCACTTTATCTGCCACCGGGTTGTCCGGTACTAATTTGCAGGACAGGCCAACAATCTGCGCCAACTGTTGTACGGTTGAAAAGCGCAGAGTGGAGTTTTTCCTGGCTCGTGACAGGGTTTCCTGACGGATGCCTGCACGGGTTGCCAGTTCGCCCTGGCTAATGCCCTGAGATTTGGCCAGGGTAATAATTTCATTAATAATGTCTGCTTCAGTCATATTGATGTAAAAATCATATTAATGGTTTAATGATAGTCTTTATGATGTAAAAGTCAATTAATAAGTATTGATATTATAGTCAAATAACAAAGTTATATTAATTTTATTGATAATAATGTCAATAAAATAGCAAGATGGCTAGTCTTTTCATCATTGCCACGCTGCGCTAGCAATGACGGAATCTATTTGAATTTTCACTGTGAACCTCTTGGGTAAATGTTTCTTGGTACTCATGAGAATCATTAGTTATTAGATATATTAATGCTTCCTCATAAGTTTTATTTATACCTGGGTAAGTATAATCATCCCTTGGTCTGTGTGATTGTTATAGCTATATAAGGTTTAATCCATTAGAATTCGCTCCGTTAAAAAACAATCCCAACATTTACTGATACCGAGGAGTTTCAAGTTAATGATTACCAATAACCCTTTCGCTGAACTTTCAGCGACCATTCCAGAATTTGCAATGCAAGCCTATGTTGTTGCAATGTTCCTCCTTGTTATCGGTGGAACTGTGCTAGACATGTTACATAAAAAGAGTGCGCAGTACTTCTTTGAGAATGCCAAGAAAGCTGAGAAAAGTGCAAAACGTACTGTCAGCGGTGGCGAGAAAGTATCAATTGCTGTGTCTACACTAACCAGTGAAGTACTGACTTCTTCTGAGTTTCAGAACACACGTCGTCGTATTTCTCACCTGTTCACTATGTACGGCTTCATTATTTTTGTTGCCAGTACTGCCTGGATGATTTTTGGTTACGCTTCAGTTGATGCGGCCACACCAACCTGGCTGGCTGCTGCATGGCACCTTGGTGCTGCATCACTATGTTTCGGTGGTTACTGGTTCTGGTTCTTCATCCGAGTTGACGTAGTATCTGAAGGTGTTAACTGGTACGACCTGCGTTTGGCTGACTTATTCATTGTTTCATGCTTAATGATGGCAACATTTGCGCTACTGTGGTCAGGAACCATGGGTGACGGCAATCTGAACACACTGTTCTTTGCTCTGTTCATCCTTGCTAGTACCACTCTGTTTAGTACAGTGATGTGGTCTAAGTTTGCTCATATGTTCTTCAAACCGGCTGCTGCATACCAGAAGAAAATAACCAAAGCTGATGGATCAAGAGAAAATCTACCTGCTGATTTCGATTTAACTGATCCTGCAGTACAGGCTGAGTTCCCTGATATTCCACAATACATGGGTGCTAACCCGCCTAACATGGGTGCGGGTATCCGACGCGAAAGCCCTAATCATTACTAAATACAGCATTACTGATATTTATTAACTAATTTAGAATTAAGAGAGAAATAATATGCCAACTTTTGTATATATGACTCGTTGTGATGGTTGTGGACAGTGTGTTGACATCTGCCCATCTGACATCATGCACATCGATAAAACACTACGTCGTGCTTATAACATTGAACCTAACATGTGCTGGGAATGTTATTCCTGTGTAAAAGCCTGTCCTCACAACGCTATTGATGTACGTGGATATGCGGATTTCGCACCACTAGGTCACTCAGTACGTGTACACCGTGACGAAGAAAAAGGCACTATTGCATGGCGCATTAAGTTCCGCAACGGTAAGAAAGACTTCGATTTATTAGCGCCTATTACGACTAAGCCTTGGGGTACAGGTATTCCTCAGCTTGCTAATGAATCTGCTCCTGATGATTCTATGCGTAATAGCCACTTGCTATACAACGAACCTAAATATATTCAACTTGATAAAGAGGGTAAGGATAGTCTCCACACTCTCGAGTCGAATAAACTGTCAATGAAAGCTGGAGTTTACTACTAATGGCTTATAAAACTATTATTGAAGACAATATCGACGTACTTGTTGCAGGTGCGGGTCTTGGTGGTACCGGTGCTGCATTCGAAGCTAGATACTGGGGCAAAGACAAGAAAATTGTTATTGCTGAAAAAGCGAACATTGATCGTTCTGGTGCGGTAGCTCAGGGTCTTTACGCGATTAACTGTTACATGGGTACACGCTTTGGCGAAAACAATCCAGAAGATCACGTACGTTATGCACGTATGGATTTAATGGGTATGGTTCGTGAAGATCTAGCGTTCGATATGGCTCGCCACGTCGATTCAGCGGTTCACCAGTTTGAAGACTGGGGCCTGCCAATCATGAAAGATGCTAAGACAGGTACTTACCTCCGTGAAGGTCGCTGGCAGATTATGATTCACGGCGAATCTTACAAGCCGATTGTTGCAGAAGCGGCGAAGAAGTCTGCTGACAAAGTATTCAACCGTATCTGTGTTACTCACATCCTTATGGACGATGCGAAAGAAAATCGTTGTGCGGGTGCCGTTGGTTTCAACGTGCGTACGGGTAACTACCACGTATTTAAAGCGAAAACAGTTATTGTTGGTGCGGGTGGCGCGTCTAACATCTTTAAACCACGTTCTGTTGGTGAAGGTGCGGGTCGTGTTTGGTACGCACCATGGTCATCGGGTTCAGCATACGGTCTTATGATCGACGCTGGCGCGAAAATGACACAAATGGAAAATCGTATCGTATTAGCTCGATTTAAAGATGGTTACGGCCCTGTTGGCGCGTACTTCTTACATCTTAAAACTTACACTCAAAACTGTAATGGTGAAGAGTATGAGTCTAAGTGGTTCCCTGCTCTAACTGAAATGGTGGGTAAGGAATACCTGGATACAGAGAATCAACATTTCTCACACAAACCAATCCCTACATGTTTACGTAACCATGCATTTATCTCTGAAGTGAATGCTGGCCGTGGTCCTATCCATATGGTAACAATGGAAGCATTCCAGGACCCACACCTTGAGGAAATTGGCTGGCACAACTTCTTAGGTATGACGGTTGGTCAGGCAGTACTTTGGGCAGCGACTGATGTCGATCCAAAATACGAAAATCCTGAGCTGACAACGTCTGAGCCATATGTAATGGGTTCGCACGCAACCGGTTGTGGCGCATGGTGTTCTGGTCCTGAAGATGTTTCTCCTGAAGAATACTTCTGGGGCTACAACCGTATGACTACCGTTGAAGGTATGTTTGGTGCAGGTGATGCTGTCGGTGGTACACCCCATGCGTTCTCTTCAGGTTCTTTCACTGAAGGTCGTCTTGCTGCTAAAGCGGCATGTCAGTATATTGATGACGGTAAGGCTGAAGGCATTGTGGTTTCTGAGAAGCAAATTGCTGATCTTAAAGAGAAAATCTACAAACCAATGGAAGTTTACACCGTTGGCCGTAACGAGATTGTTGCCGGTTCGGTTAACCCTAACTACATTAACCCTCGTCAAGGTCTTGACCGTTTACAGAAGTTAATGGACGAGTACTGTGCTGGTTTTGGTGTTAACTACATGACCAACGATAAGTTGCWGAAAATCGGCCTTAAGAAAATGGGCACTTTTGCAGAGGATCTGGAAAAAATTGCTGCTGAAGACATACACGAACTATTACGTGCATGGGAACTGAAGCATCGTTTCCTTACTTCAGAGGCTGTGTTCCAGCATACATTATTCCGTAAGGAAACTCGCTGGCCTGGTTACTACTACCGTGGTGATGCGATGAAGTTGGATGATGAAAACTGGCACGTGTTGACAGTCTCTCGTCGTGATCCTAAAACGGGTGAGTACACGATGGAGAAAGCGCCTTGTTACCACCTTGTGGATGACGAATAAGGTTAGTCTGTAAAGACTAGGCAAATAATGGCTAAGAATCTTTAGCCAGCTACCATTTATGTCCATGGATGGACGGTATTTTGCAAAGAGCCATGGATGGCGGTGCAATTATTTGCGTTAAAAAAGGATCAGCATGTTTTGTGTTGGTCCTTTTTTTATCCATACTGGTTAATATTTTTACATTAACAAATGTTTTATAATGGAGAAATTGTGAACATTCTTGAAAAAACAGATGACGAAATCTTAGAACTGGCTCATCCTATGTGGGAAGATTTAATTAAGTTTTCTAATGAAGAAAATTATGGTGCTTTTACCCGTAATTTTTCTGCAAAGATGATGTTGGGTGCAAACGAGGTTGAAATGGGTAAACAGTTTGCCAGAAGTACGCTAACAAAAAACCTGTCTGAAAATTATGACTACCTTGGTATGATTCGTCGCGGTGAACATGTAACTGTGCTTTATAAACAAACCAATAACAAGAAAGAAGGTGAATGGCTTGGTAGATTGGTTTTGGGTTATGAAGAGAAAAAAGTGAAAATTTTTGGTGCCACACTGTTTTAAGGTAGGCTCATCTAATAATTACGTCAGAAACAATAGCAACTATGTCAGAAACAATAGAGAATGAACAATTCGTTGAATTAAATTACAAGGTTGTCGACGTAAAAACGGGTGATGTGCTCGTCACTATCGATTATCCGCTGGGTTATGTTCATGGCGTCAACGATGTTTTGTCTGAACAGGTGACAAAAGAACTGGCTGGAAAAAAGGTTGGTGATATCATTGAAGTACCGATTGACACCAAACAGTTATACGGTGACAGAGATGAATCGCTGGTATTTACTGATCGTATCGAAAATGTACCGGAAGACTATCGCGAAATTGGTATGACCATCACCATGGAAAATGAAAAAGGTGAACCCAAAAGTTTTATCGTCACTCGTTTCGATGACGAAACCTTAACGGTTGATGGCAATAATCCACTTTGTGGTAGAGACGTTGTTTTTTCGTTGGAGGTTTTAAGCATACGTGAAGCGACCGATGAAGAAGTTGACCTGGGCGGTGCCGTTGGTGCCAATCCCAATCTTGATGAAATTCTTTCTCAATAAAATTTTTACTTAATGAAATTTTCTAATAATTATATTTTTTATCCGAGCAGTAGCGAGCTGGTTAAGGCCATTGATCACTATAAAGCTGACCTAAATAATCAAAGCTCGGATGATTTAGGCAACAATAAGGCCGTTGTAGATGATGCGCCTGATAGCAGTGTTGCTATGCAAGATAACTTTTTGCATACCCGTGGCAATTTTGAACAACATCATTTTAGTACCAATATACTTGAATCTGCGCGTGCAGCGTTTGAATCAAAACTGGCGGAACTGTCTCGTGAGCAGTCTCCTCTGGAATGGGCAACGCTGCAGAGCAGTCTGGGTAATGTYCTGGCRGCACTCGCTCAGCAACGAATGGATGTCGCTTTATATGAAAGYGCCATTGCGGCWTCTCRCTACGCACTCGAAGAATTCACCCAGGAAGGCACACCTACTGAATGGGCGACAGCGCAGTACAATCTCGGTACSGCGACTCAAGCGTTAGGCCGGCAGCAGGGTGATGCAAAACTGTTGAAAACGTCTGTGGATGCTTATACGGATGTTTTGTTGGTATGGACACGCGAACAGGTGCCTGATGAATGGGCTATCACCATGTTTCAGTTGGGTGCCAGTTTCTATGAACACGGAAAATTACTACAAGGCAACCGCACCTTTCAAAAGTCAGTGGTTGCTTTCAAGAATGCACTGGCAGGTTTCGACGCGGACAACCATCCCCTTGCTCTTGCTGCTACACACAACAGTCGTGGTGTAGTACTGCACAATTTAGCTGAATCAGAAGAAAATGCAGATCGTTTGCAAGAAGCGATAAGAGCGTATGACACAGCGCTAACCGTATGTATGGAACAACAGCAACCGTTTCATCTAGCCGTTCTGTGTCGGGTAAATAAGTCTACTGCGCGTGCCGTATTGGCGGGGTTAACGCAGGATTCGTCTCTTGCAGAAGAGGTGGCGGATGATTTTGAAGTGATTATCGAATGTTTTCCTCACGCCCTGCAACCACTGTGTTTAAAACATTGCGAACAGCAAATGAATAAAGCGCGGGAAATGATAGAGGCGTTTGCTGCCTGAAAAAGCAGTCGGCAGAAATTTTTTTCTCACATTCTGARRTSKGACRASCTYYTRNGAATATATGTCTTGTCATTCCCGAAAGTTGTTGTCGGGAATCCAGCGGTATTAGCTTACCCATAAATACTTTCTCGTTCCTACGCGGAGCATGGAAACGAGACAACAAGGGTGAATCAATCTCACTTAGAAAGTTTATATTCAATATTAATAAACGCACCAATTTCGGCTAACAAACGAATGGTCCTGGCACCAAAACCAACATCTGGATTGCTTTCATCTTCGTCGACAGCCAGCTCTAACACCACGCCAAATCGGGGTGATACATTGTAACTTTCAACGGCTTGTAAAATTTTATCCTTAATGGGTTCAAGTTGCTTGGTGATAATGTCAGTCAAATCATAAACATCTATATCATCGGTAACAATTTCCGTCGATAGCTCCCATGAACTGATGGTCGGTTTSCCCAAGGTGCCGGCCATGCCAGAATTGTTGCTCGCAGTGGGCTCTATACCCAACAGCCGCGTGATGTCATCAGGGTTGAAATGATAACCAGAGAGTCCGAAGTAAGCTCGACCTTTGTTAGATGCCACGATAGTGTCCTCATTAATTTACTGTAAATATGGCGGGAATTATAACCGGTAGGACAGTTAGCTGCCGTAATAAATCATTCTACCTAAGCGATTTAYTCAGCRGTGAAYRCAGTMGGTGYMTCTTAGRATGCTTRCCCAYATRTCAGCAGGGCAGGGTTATTGAAAACCCTGYCTGCAAATTTACCAGAGGAATGAATACCCTACATTGAAAATGATGGCATCWAGGTCAGGTGTCYSTTCAATAGCAGCAATAYTTCCGTCATCGAAAGATTGTTGCATAAACTCACCWCGGACAGATAATTCGCTRTCTTTATTTATAGCGTAACCGTATTTTAGTCCTATGGTTGAGGTGGTRAAYTTCGATAATCTYGAGTCRCTACTAACCGYATTCAGYAATACRTTACCACCGGCATCAACATCTGTRCCCTGTACTAAGTTGTGACGATAGAAATTTGCGGCGTCTTGCATGTAATARCGTACATGGGGTTGYAAATAGCTGTTTGCCATTTGATAGCGRTATTTAAAATCGAAGGTATTCGAAGTAATATCCCAATCATCCCAGTAATAGCGGTAAGAGAAATGAATCACATCTTCTGTCAGGTGATGTGCCATTCTGAAGAATAGATTATTWCGCTGACGCGAGTCGGGTCGTTTTTCATAAACATAGGGYAGTGCATCAATGTTTATATTCAGTAATGCAGAACTATCAGGTAGCCCAGTAACCGGATCAACCACGGTGACAATTTTGAAAGGGTCTGTCAGRTAACCATCAGATAGCCCATAAGAATAATTTGCTTCGATTATGGTGTTACGRTTGACCACCTGAGTAATMCCTACAAGAAAATCTGTAATCGTTTTTGTGTCATCACTGCCGTCACGATTTRTGTCGCCAGGCGYTCGCATAGGACTTAAAGCAAGAGGGATATCACCTTCAGGGCTTATSGTATCGTTGTTGAATGCGAAGGCTGCKGTTAGCGTCGTRTTTTTATYATTAAAATCTTGACTGTAAGCTGCACTGACGCCTAAAGATAAGTAATCATATTCAGTTGAGGCATTAARCCCCAGCTTAACTCTGGATAAGCGGTTAATRGGTAATGTCCAGTCTGCACCRACTGCAACACGGGTATCCCGAAAGGTATCATCTAAAGGGTTTTCACCGGCTTTTGYTGTATAAGAAGATTTWCCTGATGGGGTCGTAAAAGTTTGTGCTACCGAMGAGGCATGCGCGCCATTRGGYGTGGCACCGGTTAATGAGTCRATCACTAATCTAAGATCTATACGTTCACCGCCATCACCCAGATTTTTGCCTGCATAAATAGCCGGTTCAACGGCACTAACACGTCCGTCACCTTCACTGTAAAAAAGCAGTGCGGTATCAATATCCCAGTCAGTTTCTGCTGCCAGCGTTACCGGTGCTGTCATCTGCAGGAGTGAGCAAGTCGCAAGACTAACTTTAGTTTTAATGTTTTTTAGTTGCATCCACAACCTCCGCCGCCAACACCCTGACCACCACTGCTACCTTCTTTACTAAAATAAATATGTTCATCATAAAAGTTGTCGAAATAATCTGGCACCAATTGCATCGAATCCTTTGCTAGCAAATCTCGCTCCCAGGGTTCGACACCCATTGAGCTACAGCCTGTCAGAAAAATAATAGAAATAAATAAATACTGTTTTTTCAACATAAAATTCACCCGTTACTTATTTAGCAAGTCTCTGATTACCTGCTCCAGCTTTGCCTTGTCTTTTTCTCTAAAACCAATATGAGAGGCATAGACCTTACCATCACGTCCGATAAGATAACTGCTTGGCATACCTTTTAATTTATATGCAGAGGCGCTCTTTCCGCTTTCATCAAATGCCACGGTAAAGTTGACATCCATTTTTGCAAGAAACTCATCAGCCAGTTTTCTTTCGTTATCTAGACTTATCGCTATTATCTCAAACCCCTGGTCAGCATAGCGTTGCTTAATGTCGTGTAACCATGGAAAAGATATCTTGCAGGGTTTGCACCAGGATGCCCAAAAATCCAGATAAATCACCTTTCCTTTATATTGTTCAAGGCTTACTTTCCCATCAGTGCCGGGCAGATTGATTTCAGGTGCCTGATTGAATGCTGCATAGCTATGGCTAAACAAAAATAGTGTCAGAAATATAATTGATATTGAATGTTTCATGATAGATTAATTGTCACATATTGGATGTAATAGATATTAATAGATATTAATCGACATTTCTTAAACAATCCTTAAGATAACTTTGATTAATCACAGGTAGTATCAATTTAATAACACTTTAAAGTGTTTTGTCAGTGTGGGTTGAATCAGGAGGTCTGTGTGCGAATATTACTTGTTGAAGATGATGACTTGCTTGGCGATGGCGTGTGCTCAGGCTTAAGACGTGGAGAGAACGCTGTTGACTGGGTTAAAAATGGTGAGACTGCCATATCTGCAGTAATAGAAACGCAATATGACTGCATCATTCTTGATATCGGTCTACCTAAAATGAGCGGTCTTGATGTGCTCAAGAGTCTCCGTATTGCCAAAAATGATACGTCAGTTTTAATACTGACAGCGATGGACTCTACCGCCGATCGTGTAAAAGGTCTGGATGCGGGTGCAGATGATTACCTGGTGAAACCGTTTGAATTCACCGAACTATGTGCGCGGTTACGTGCTTTAACACGTCGTACACGTGGTCAGGCATCAGAGGTAATTAAATATAGGGAGATCAGTATTGATACTATGGCCCGCACTGTGGATTACATTAACCAACCTGTAGAATTATCGCGTAGGGAATTTACATTGCTGGTCGAGCTTGTCAGTAATAAAGGTCGGGTATTATCACGGCATCATCTCGAACAGAAGTTGTATAGTTGGGGCGATGAGATAGAAAGCAATACCATCGAAGTCTATAWCCATCATCTGCGTAAGAAATTTTATGCTGAACTTATAAAAACAGTGCGCGGAATCGGTTATGTTATCGCCGCTAAATAATATGTCGATAAGGTCCCATTTATTAATACGCCTGATTCTTACATCGATTATTCTTGTTGGTGGCGCAGCCTGGTTTGGTTATAAAGATGTTCGTAACGAAACACGCGAATTATTCGATGCTCAGTTGGCACGTTCGGCTCGTCTCATACTCAGTCTGGCACAAGCGCAACATGGCGATTCTGGTTTCTCCAGGATTCAAGAATATCTGGACGAAAATGGTCTCTCCGTTATGTACATCAATTTAGAAGAGAAAAGTGAGGATGAGCAGGAAACGGAATTCGGTCACATCTATGAGACCAAACTTGCGTTTCAGATATGGGATAACGAAGGAAATCTGGTGGTTAAATCATACAACTCACCACTTGAACCCATGTCACAAGATGACACAGGTTTTAATGATGCTGTCATTGATGATTATAATTGGCGGACTTTTAGCTTGCTTAGTAATAACAAACAATATCTTTGCATTACTGCAGAAAGAGTCGATGTTCGAAATGATTTGATATTTAAAATAAGTGATGATCTTTTTTATATGTTCATCATACTGGTTCCTGCTTTGACGTTCATTCTGTACTCTTACATTTATATCGGTCTGAGACCATTGCAGAAATTAACCTCACACATAAATCGACGCAGTGGTGACAATTTTGAGCTGATTGATACCGATAACGACTACACTGAAATATCAACGATTAAAGACGCACTCAATCAATTGTTGCAGCGATTAAAAGAAACACTTGCTCGTGAAAAACGGATTACTTCTGATGCGGCACATGAACTCAGGACACCGCTCGCCGCGATTCGGTTGCACACGGAACTTGCACGTGATGCAAAAAATATAGAGCAGCAGAATGAATCCCTTGATCAGGTTATCCACGGCGTAGACCGAACCACTCATCTCGTTGAACAGCTATTATCACTTGCACGTCTTGAGCCTGAATTACTTAGTAGAGACTTTACTGGTGTAGACTTAAACACGCTCATCATAGAAGAAAGTGCATTATTATCGCCATTAGCCATAGATAAGAATATTGATATTTCTTATTCTTCTACGAGTAGTGAATCAGATGAAAATGTTATCAGGGGCAATGAGGCAGCGTTACGATTATTAATTCGTAACCTGTTATCTAATGCGATTTCATATACACCCGAGCATGGTGATGTAAATATTAAGCTTCTTAAACAAGACGATAAAATAATTTTTATCGTTGAAGATAACGGGCCGGGAATTTTGAAACAGGACAGAGAGCGTGTTATGGAACGATTTTATCGCGCAGAGAACCACCAAGTAGTCGGTTGTGGAATTGGACTGTCTATCGTAGATAGAGTCGTCAATATTCATCAGGGTAAGCTGGAGCTTCAGCAAGCTGATTTAAGTAGTGGTTTAAAAGTAGTGGTCTACTTCAATCGAAAATGAAATCTGAATAAATAAATAAAGTGCTAGTCAGTAACACTTTCCACTATCTGAAATTACTCAATTTAAAATTTATAGGCGGCATGGCAGGAAACGCAGTTTTCTAAAAGCTCACTTAATTGCGATAGCGTATGATCGCGGTCATCCAGCTGTTTAGCATCAAGTATAAAATAGATATGTCTTCGTCTAATTGTATATAAATATATTCTTAATACAACAGGTCAATTTAGGTGGCAATGTTATTATTAAAAGTACTGACGGCAACCATGTAACGATATTTTTTAATACTGCATTACAATATTTGAGGGTGTTATTTGTTTTGATGTCAGTGGTTTGCACATATAAAATCCCTGTAGTTGATCACAGCCCATATCCATTAAAAGGTCTCTTTGAAAAGCATGCTCTATACCTTCGGCTACAACTTTTATTTCCATCTCATGGGCAAGTCGGATTAAGTGATTGACCAAAATATTGCTTCGAGTGCGGAGGCCAATTTTATTGGTGAAGCTACGGTCTATTTTTATATAGTCAACGGGAAGATCGCAGAGGTTGCTCAGAGGGGAGTAGCAGGTTCCAAAGTCATCAAGGCTTATTGCTGCGCCATAGTTAATAACGGTTTTGCAAAATGTTTTAATTTTTCTGATGTCGTTAGTATGTGTACTTTCGGTAATCTCAAATTCGAAATCAGATAATTTCAGACCAGATGATTCACAGATATAGATTAGTTTTTGTGTGTGATGCAGGCTTTCACATTCTAAAGGGGTAATATTAATTGCAATCTTTATATTACTATCAATGTGTTTGCGAAGTTCTATCAAATCGCGACAACTTTGTTTAAATACCCACAGATCAAGTTCGTATATAAGGCCATATTTAATCGCTTCGTCAATGAAAGCGTTAGGGTATAAGATGCCAATGCCTTTTCGGGGCCAACGGACAAGCGCTTCTAAGATGTGACATTTTCCATCTTTGGTGTCGTATCTCGGTTGATACGCAATGCTTAGCTCATCGTTTTTTATGGCATTACGTAATGCCAATACAAACACTTTATCTAGTTGTTCGGTTGATTCTTCGCCTACCATATTGTCATCGATATTTGCTTCATTGAGATAAAACATGTCGGTTACTCGTATGTAAGTAAAGGATTTAAAATGCAAACGGTAAAAAGGCACTTCCGTATGCTCACTCTTACCGGGGTAATGACAACTAAGGTAGTTCTACTTCATCCGTGATTCCATCAGTAGTACCAGATCCGAATTTATCTTTTATTTAAGGTGTGATTCGCAATCAATGCATCTTTTTTATCAGTCCCTTTTACCTGATTACTCGATATGTACATCATGTAGCGCTATCTGCATCGGTCGCTATTGCGTGATAAATCTGTTTGTGCAGAGACACCGAAGACCGTGATTTGTTGCTGACTAATATTGCCCATCGAATAAGCTTCATCGACATAGGCTTTTCGCAGCCATTCTTCAAAGCTGTTATATGATGTGCCGTTACGAATCATGACAGGTATCAATGGGCGCAAAATCTCCAGTGCGCATTTGTTTAGAATAGTTTATATCGCTCATATTTGGGATTATAATCCCAAATTAAAAGATGTCAACAATTAACTTACTTTATTTTCTCTATTTTCTGGTAGGAATTCCGGAATTTGTCAGAATGATGCGTTAGCGGGACAGCGGTGAAAGTAATTAATAAAGCGTAAAAATGAAAAGAAATTATTGGGTGCTGTTTAGGCAGGCTGCTATTTTCGCATGCCGGTATCACAGTATGGGTTAGTTAAATGCCACGAATGTGTGAATACGGGAGGGATAGACTTTAGGACACCTCTATTATCAATGATTTCTCGCAAACAGCCATGTTATGCCCGCACCGATAATCAAATAGTCATTCTGCTCGACTAGCGGGCTATCTTCGAAAGCGGCGCCAGCAAGGTTTTGATAACGTAACAGAGCAAAGAAAACTAAGTTATCTGTTCGCCAGTTGGCGATATAGTCGATAAATAGTCCACTGTATCCTGATGAGGCATTAAAACGTGTTCTCTCCGTTGTGACAAAGGCTTGTTCGACGCCATAATAATATTGATGTAACTCTTTATCTGAAAAGCGGAGACCTGCAGACAATAAATAAGCAAAACCGGTTTTATGGGGACGTCTTGTTTCGTACGTTAATCTGGGTTCAAAAACCCAGCCTACGTTTTCAGCAGAGCGAAAATCTGTTGTAATGGCGGCTCTGACTGGTAGCTCTAATCTGAGGTGGCTGGGTTTAAAACGACCACCGGCCAGTGTAACTTCAAGAGAGGGCCCAACCTGTATGGCAAGGTCGAGATCCGGCATGCCTTCACGTGCATCACTGTCTTTGCTGTTAACGGGTACAGCAAAGTCTGCACTTAAGTTAAGTCGTGTACGCTGTGTTTTAAGAAAGGTGGCTTCCAGGCCATTATCAATTTCTAGCTTTTCTGATCGATAAAAAACATGGGGGATCGGCAGAAGGTAGGTTTTACTCTGAGAGGCACCTGGGTAAAAGGGTATGTCCAGCACGGCTAGCCCGGCTCCCAGCTCCCATTGTGATTCACCTGCATAGGTGGTGCTGGAGCTGAAAATCATAATACATAGAGTGATGAATGAATTTAGTAGTTTCTGCCAATACATGGTATCTTCCTGTTTTAACTGAAATAAGTTTGAAATAGTCGTCTATATTTAGCGAATTAATTGATTTTATTTCGCTAAAGTAGTTTGACTTTTTGATTATTGGGAATATAATCCCAAAGTATGGGTAAGTCAATTAATAACATTCTCAATGAAAGCGCACTGAAGATTTTGCGTCCGTTGGTGCGTGTCATGATACGTAATGGCATATCAAGTGGCAGCTTCGAAGAGCTGGTACGCAAAGCCTATGTTGATGAAGCCTTTTCGATGGTTAATGATAACCAGAAAAAAATAACCATCTCCAGTGTCTCGGCGCAAACCGGATTATCACGTAAAGAAGTAAAACGGTTAACTGAGCTTGATGATACACATCATAGCGACATAGAACAAAAATATAATCGCGCCATACGCGTTATCAGCGGTTGGATGAATGATAAAAGATTTACTGATGCCTCTGGCAAAGTTAAAATATTACCGATGGACGGTGATGATATCTCATTTCATAACCTGGTAAAAGAATTTAGTGGTGATATTCCGACTAAAGCGATGCTCAACCTGTTGCATGACGCCGAGTGTGTTGCGATAAAAGATAATCAGGTCGAACTCATTAAACATGCTTATGTGCCAGGTAAAGATTCGGAAGAAGTCATACGTATTCTTGGCACCGATACCAATGAATTAATCAACACCATTGATTTTAACTTAACCGCTGCAGAAAACAATAAGCGATACCAGCGAAAAGTTTCTACTGCCGTGCTTGATAAAGATGCAATCGAAGATTTCAAAATACTAGTACAAAAAAATTCACAGGCTTTGTTAGAAGAACTTGATGCATGGCTTACACAGAACGAAGTTGATGCAGAAGATGAAAATGCTAGATACATCAGTCTTGGTATCTACTATTACGAAAATAAAGACCAGGAGTAATAAAATGAATACGCGATTAACAACTAATCTCACTGCAATAGTTTTTAGTATAGTGACAGCCTTAACAATAGTGGCATGTGGCGGAGGTTTATCCAATGTTGCTGGGATTGGTGGTTCAGGTTTTATTTCTTCGGGCAGTATATCCGGATTTGGCAGCGTCTTTGTCAACGGTGTGGAATTTGAAACAGATACTTCAAGCTTTGACATCGAAGGTGTTCCGGGAACACAAGATGATTTGGCAATTGGCATGATTGTACGGGTAAGTGGAACCATTAATGATGATGGTATCAGTGGTACGGCTACCCATATTAGTTTTGATGATGAGTTGCAGGGGCCAGTTTCTGCTATGCAAAATTTAGATCTCGGTATTACAAAGTCATTTACTGTTTTAGGCGTTAACGTAATTATTGATAGTGGCACGACAACTTTCGATATTTCTGACGACCTGCCTGTTGATACTGTTTTTAGTTTTACTGATATCGCTGATGGTAACAATGTAGAAATTAGCGGTTTCTTCGATACCGATGGTAATTTAATGGCGACACGAGTCGAACTTGAGGATATTGTTTTTAATCCCAATAGTATTGTTGAAGTTAAAGGAATAATCCTGAATTTTAATGCAGGTACCAATASATTCAATTTAGGTACGYTGTTGGTTGACGCCGCATCAGCTGAAATCAATGACTTGCCTAATGGTTTAGCCAATAGTCAGTTTGTTGAGGTCAAAGGTACCTTTAATGCTATTGCGGGAATCATTACAGCTACTAAAGTGGAAGGAAAAGATGACGATTTTGAAGATACAGATGAGTTTGAACTGGAAGGTTTAATTACTGRTTATGTCAATAATGGCAATTTTAAAATTGCTGGTATCAATGTTGATGCGAGTAMCGCRAGCCTGGARCCACTATCATTAATTYTGGAAGATGGGCTTCGTGTRGAAGTTGAAGGCACTATCCTTAACGGGGTTTTAATTGCTGATGAAGTGGAGCTGCGAGGTGGCAATGCAAAAGTGAGGGCAACAGTCAGTAATGTGAATGTATCCAATAATACCTTTGATGTGACACCTGTTACTGGCCAGCCAGCCATTAAAGTCACCATAACCAGCAGTACAAAATTTGAAGRTGACATAAGCGAAAATGAGCTGTTTGGTTTAAGTGATCTAATGGAAATGAATTATGTTGAAGTTCATGGCTTTGATGATGGTAACGGCGGAATCACTGCAACTGAAGTACAGCTGAAGGAGCCTGAGGGTATTCTAGTGCAGGGGGTGATTCAGAGTGGTAATGCGACAGATAGTAAAGTGAAAGTGTTTGGTGTTGAATTCATGATAGTTCCGCAAACGGAGTTTGAAGACAGTAATGGTGACCCCCTTAATGTAACCGAATTTTTCGATAGTGAAAATGGCGGTGTGGWTATTGRTARAACTGTAATWAAAGTTGAGGATAATGGTAYAGGTRATGGTGTGGCTGATGAGATTGAAATAGAAATAGAMTANNGTTTTAGCYATTTTTGAASTRATGCTCAAAAAGACGGTTACCMGYNNNTTTTTAAATGTTTTACCGTYAACTTWGTGTGAAATAYAAARTYCAGGTATCGTGTGGYCGATGTTGTGRATTACGCGTATTTTTTATGTTCGGTTAAAATGGCATTGAGTTCTATTTCTGCATCGTCCATATCAATCATGAGTGTTTTAAATAAGACGGGTAATATTTCAGTATTTTTTTTCTGTCCTGCCGCTTCCATTTTCTCGCAAGCCTGAGAAAGATTGCGTGCGCCGACGGTAGCGCTGCTTGATTTGAGTGAATGTGCTACCTGGGTTACAGCGGTGAAATCCTGTCTGTTAATGCCTTCATTGAGTTGTTTTATTTGTAGTGTGGCATCRCTAAGGAAAAGTGTAAGGACTYTTCCCAGTGTGTCTTTACCSGTGCGTTGGCCAAGATACTGTAACTTTTCTAGCGGGGCTCTGTCGATAATATCTTCGTTGTTATATGGGTTTCTGGGTGTTTCATTTATCGAATCGCTGGTTTCAAATTGCATCCATTTTTTTAGCACGGTGAGTAACTTTTCCTTAGTAAATGGCTTACTCAAATAGCCATTCATGCCAACAAGTTGACATTTTTCTTCAATGCCTTTTTGGATGTCAGCGGTTAATGCAATGATGGGTGTTTTGACCCGAGACTGTTTATGTTCGAGGCGACGTATACTGTCGGCAGCATCGAAACCATCAAGTTCTGGCATATGGCAGTCCATAAGAATTAGGTCGTAGTGGTGTTTGCTGAAAGCATCAATGGCTTCTAATCCATTATTTGCCACGGTTACATTACAGTTTAGATCTTCTAACATACCTATGGCCACTTCTTGATTCACAGGATTATCTTCTGCTATCAGAATCCATTTATTTGCACATGTCTCCGTTTGCTTAGCGTCTGCTAAATAATAACCATTGGCTTTCGTTTCAGTTTTTACTTCGTCGTATTCAGATTGTTCAGCTGCCGTCATGTGTACGTTAAAGTTGAAGCTGCAGCCATTGCCGTTATAACTACGTACTTCTATTTTACCGTTCATCAGAGCGACTAATTTATGAGTGATGGCAAGACCCAGACCCGTTCCGCCATACTGCCGACTGCTTGAGCTATCGGCTTGTGTAAACGCATTGAAAATAGATTTTTGTTTAGATAAGGGAATGCCTGGCCCGGTATCAACTACATTAAATCGAAGGTTTATGCCCTGGTCTGTGATTTCGTCGATATCGAGGTTTAAATATACCTTTCCCTGTTCGGTAAACTTTAAAGCATTGCCTAGCAAGTTAACAATAATTTGCCTTAGACGTGTTGCGTCGCCGTATATCCTGTCTGGAATATTAGCTGATGCGTTAAGTTTTAGAGTGATTTCTTTACGATCAGCCTGATCAGAAAACATTTCAAAGATGTCATCTAATAATCGTACGAGACTGAAATCTTCTTCCACGAGTTCAAGTTTACCTGCTTCAATCTTAGAGAAATCGAGAATGTTATTAATGACACCGAGCAATGCTTTTGCAGATCGGTAAACCGTTGTTGCCTGACGATGTTGTTTCGGGTTTAGCTCACTGTTTAAAATTAATTCTGTCATACCCAGAACACCATTCATCGGTGTTCTTATCTCGTGGCTCATAGTGGCGAGAAATTCACTTTTAGCATTGCTGGCGGCTACGGCATCTTCTTTGGCTTTTTCCAGATCCAGACTGCGTTTTTTAAGTTGCAGCAGGGTCTGGCTGAGTTCATCGGTTCGTTCCTTCACTTTTGATTCGAGAGAAACGGCATGATGAAATAATGAAAATGAATCATTACTGTAGGATGTTGATGCTTCGATACGTTTTAATAAAACGCTGTTAATTTTTTTTAGACGTCGATTTTCTTCTATTAGATCATCGACAGTATTATTTTTTTTCATGTTTTGCTTCCAGTACCAATAGCTAAACCGGTAAAGGTWTGGTTGATGTGCATGTTGCCAATTTGTTCACCGTAGGTYGAAAAACCGATAACCTGATTATCCTGCATGATTTTACTRATCTGATCAAAAGTATTGGTRTTTTTAGCTTCCAGTTGCCTCAGAARGCAGTCACAGCCAATGATGATTTCGTGTTCRAATTCTTTTTTGCTCTTATCAAATGCTTGTTCGAGGTTTGTGACTAAATCACCYCGTTCTGTTTGATAGAAAATAATGCCGGTTTCAATAGCGCAAKAAAAGAGTAATCCTTTGCCACCGATAACYTGTTGTACAGAACGTACATAAATYTCCCCYGCTATTTTTACGGCGARYGGGTGAGTGGCGTAAATTTCCGRSCCGAGTTGWTCTTTTTCGACACCAAYAATTCGAGCGTAGAMATCTGCTGCGGGTTCGGCGTCAATTTCCCAAACAATTCGTGMTTCAGMATCGGCTTCGGTGACAACATGTGCAGAAGTTGTGTGGGTGAAATGTTCGGTTTTAATRGTTTGAAAGGGTCGCGTTGTCCGTGCCAATATTAATAGTGCGCGGTCACTTTTTGCAATTCCGTTCTGATATATCCAGGTTTCACAGAAATGGGTGCCATCACCCGCAGAGCCACCGATAAGCTGTAAATTACCGAGGCTTATATAGACRCCTGCGGTCAATATTTCYTCACGCATAGAAAGGCCATCGCAGAATAACAAKGCGAAGGTATTGTCTATGGTGCAGTCGTTATCGGTTARTTCTTCTAGTTGTRYTTTTAATTGACTGCTTATYTTAGATGTTYGTTCAAGGTYAATATCAGAGATRTTTTCTATACAYCCGGCKACACATTTAAAATCGTCAGCAGGTAAGGCAAAGCCTGTAATGGTATTTTCTTTGTAACCATMGGGGGTRATTTCGCCTGCGGTGCTACAGCCTACAGTTGGTGTGTCACCAAATGTCTGGTATATGGCATTCGCTAGTTTGTCTTTATCATAAGAGGGGGAAGCGAAAAAGATAACCAGTGCAGTGTTATCATGTTTTAAATCTGCGGCTATTTCCTGAGCCGCGTCCAGTGGATTTTTTGCGTAACTCGTACTTCGTTGTATCTGATTTCTTGTTACCGGCTTCATATTATCTATGGACTAATTCATTGTATTTAGACTAATAAATGTAGGTTATTTCACTATTAATAGGTAAGTACTTTTGTAAAGTTTTGTAAGCCATCATATCACCAGTAATAGAAGTTTTCTTTAGCTTCAATCGTTCATCGCTAAAGGTTTGGCTGGGAGAGGGGCAGTAATGATATTGCTACCTCAATTTGCACAGAAAAGGGTTTTAGCGTACTCACCATAAGGTGGGTACGCTGGTTTTTTATGGAATGATAATCTACAGCTAAAGGTCTACTGTTCAAGTAATTCAGCTTCCATAGACAAATACACTTGATATGCATTAATGCGATTACCCTCTGCAAATGCAGGTAGATCTTTAAATTCTGACCAGTCAACCTCGCCATAAACTTCGTCAAATGGCGTGAGGTCTTCTATTCCACTTCCCATTACTTTTCTCAGGTAGGCTAGATAGCGCCGCGTTAATGAGATAGTCTCTTTAGGCGCGGTTGATGCCGGGCCGTGACCGGGGACCAGTGCATGAAGTCCCCCTGTTTCCAGTTTGGTTAATGTGGCTAACCATTTTTTTGAATCGGCGTTGCCAACGAAAGGAATACGTCCTTCAAAAATGATGTCACCGGAGAATAAAACCTTGTCGGGCTCGACTAACATGCTTAGGTCGCCATCGGAGTGAGCCTTRCCCATATAATTAATAGTGAAGGTAATRCCACCCAKTGTGAAAGCGGTTGATTTTTCTACAGTGGTATCCGGTAAAACCAGGCGAGTRTTTTCATTCACCCAGGGYTCGAGTGAAAAYTGGCGCTCTTCTAAACGACTRGCTGCYGCTTCAGAGTTAATATATTTTTGTGCGCCATAAGGGGCGATGATTTYTGCRCCTAACTCTTCGAATACCTGTAAACCATAGATATGGTCAGCATGGAAATGACTGACTACCACTTTTTTTATGGGTTGTTTRGTAATCGATTTRATTTTCTGTACCAGTTTRTTGGCTAGTGAAGGCGTRCCCAGAGAATCAAAAACCACCACACCATCATTGGTTACRATAAARCCTGCATTGGAAATAAARCCTTCATTGTCAGTTGCRATGCCRGGTATGCCTTCGACGTAATAAACGTGTTCGGAGACTTTTTTAACTTCCATATCSACGGAGGTGGGCGCATAGTTTGATTGTGCGAAWACGTACTGASTRATGAARCTTAAACCRATTAGGRTTAATAATTTATTGCATGTAAGCATGATTTTCCTCGTATTGAAGGCGAAYTATTTCAGCRTCCCCCATGGGGACCATTTCGAYGAAKCCATGTATRTCTTTAGAMTRGTATCCYTGACYTTCWGCAGCRATTTTACACATCTTRATTTTTAGYGCYTCACTTTCAACCAKGCTTTGCGCGCGATGCATGAGYTCTTTATATTTTGAATAATTTTTGAYGGCAAAGAAGTYGAGTTCRGGGCCGTGMAGGACTAATACAATGGATTGGTCAAAAGGATCAGCGCCGGTAATGATGCTTAGGTAGCTAGCACGATCTAATACGCTTTCTACTTTAGCAATGGTTTTAACATGTACATCGTAAACCACCTTTTGCGGTTTATACTCAGTGGCTGTTAAATCTGCACCGCCCCATGGAGATGTGTTATGAGAAGCGTTATCAGCGAACAGTTGTGTGCTAAATATCAAATTAGAAAACAGAAAAGTATAAAAAATGAGTTTGAGCATGAGTTATCTCCATTATCTTTATTTAAATACAATAAAGTATTAGACGGAGAAACGATAGAGAATATTCACTTATTTGTGGATAAAATTATAGGTGCTGCGTGAGTAACCAGCTCACGCAGCTAGCTTACCCTCAGGAGAGATGTGGATAAGCCGAGGCATAATCGCAGGAACTATGAAAACCTACGATGGGTATATAATAATTGAGTGGCTATTTTGTTAACTTGATGCAAATCAAGAATATGATATTTTTTTTGCACCTTGTAAGTTGCGCTCTTATGCTCTGTGACATGGCTGCCAGTTAACAGTGGTTTGTCATTCCCGAGTGCACTTATCGGGAATCCAGAAGTTTTCAGTTATCAATAAAGCTGGATCCCCGATAAAAACATTCGGGGATGACGGTTTCTTGTTTCCGAGCGGGAGTGTGGAAATGAGAAATATCGCTAGTTATGTTCTCTGTATTTCGACATGCAACCCGTTATAAGCAGTCTGTCATTCCCGAGTGCACTTATCGGGAATCCAGAAGTTTTCAGTTATCAATAAAGCTGGATCCCCGATAAAAACATTCGGGGATGACAGTTTTTCGTTGATAAAAGCATTCGAGAATGACTGTGAATGGCGCAGTGTCGTTTTAGACGTATGCGAAGTTATTCCTTTCTGCATAGTATTAAGCTTTCTTTTTCAGGTTTTTTAAGGTTTCTAATGACGTATTCACGTTTGCATGCTGTGGAACGTGAATCTACTGATTCCTGATAAACCAGTTCGACAGGTCGTCTGCTGTGAGTGTATTTGGCACCATTTTTAGTGATGCCATTATGCTCATCGAGGCGTTTGTTTACATCAATAGCTACACCGGTATACAGCGTGTTATCTGCACAGCGTAGGATGTAGACAAACCAGGGCTTTGAATCCACCGTTGAATTGATCTACACGGCATCCAGCTTACGCATGGAGGCAGGCAGTAATTTCATATCAACCAGTGAGGTAATAAGCGCTTTGCCGAAACTAGCTTCTTCTTCATATACGATTTTGTAGTACTGAATTTTCATCGTTAACGCACTACCAAAGATGATGGAGATAAAGGTGAGAATTGAACCGATTGCCAGTGTCGACATGCCGGTAATGCCCTGGCCGACGGTGCAACCCAGTGCCAGCACGCCGCCGAATCCCATTAGTATGGCGCCGACGAAATGATTTGAAAAATCTTTGAAATCAACAAACCATTCGATACGAAAAGATCGACTGATTAATGACCATAAAAATGAGCCTAGRATWACRCCAAATACYGAGACTAATCCAAATGTTAATAATGCGGGATTCAGACCATCTTTTATATAACCATAACTTTGCCCAATAGGATTAATAAAGGTAAATGAYTGCGAATTTAACGTGCGACCGGCAGCCGGTTTACCTTCATCATCTTCGGCCAGCATGTCCCATTCAGAGTAATAATCAGATAAGGAATAATTTTCATCTTCTGCCATGACGCCAACATTACTGCTAATGTACCATGCGCCAACAATGATTAAACCAATGAGCATGCCGCTCTGAATGTTATCTTTGCTAGTGCGAAATTCTGTAGCTTTRAATATATAAATAAGCATGATACTGGCAATGAGTAAGCCAGCGATTAAACGTATGGTRTKGGTRTTGTCACCACCAAGTAAATGGCTGGTAATGGCACCAATATCCTGATTGCTATCTAAAGAAATCGCCATCGGGTTAACCCAGTCATAAAATATGACGCTGTACAGTGTTTTATCRCTGTTGGGRAAAGGTGAAGTCATGTAGTAAGCGATAATCGCGATGACGATAAAGACTAAAATCGATTTGATGTTTCCGCCACCGATTCTGATTAATGTTTTGTTGCCACAGCCGCTGGCGAAAGTCATGCCGATTCCAAATAAAATGCCACCGAGTATATTTTCGATATAAATTACTTGTGTTGCGCGGTATCCGGGGAAGGTGTCAGTGACGTTGACCATTTCCATGTATTCAAAAATACTGACGCCGATTATGGCTACAGCGATGGCGAGTAACCAGGCACGAAAGCGTCCATAGTCATTTATGTTAACCATATCGGAAACGGCACCCATGGTGCAGAAATTGGTTTTGCTTACCACTATGCCTAGAATGACAGAGAGGATTAATGTGCACCATAAGAAAAAGGAAAGGCTTTCTGCGAAAGATTCAAAGACCATGTGTTCACCTGTTAACCATGTTGAGTTTAATTATTGTTCTTAAAACAGCATATCCATCGCAATGCTAGAAATTATACTCGTTATAGTTTGAAACGGTAAGTGGGTGGAGATGAGTCTATTTGAAAAAATAGACGTATGGTTATGCGAATTATTCTAGTTTGTAATAATGGTAGCAGGGGTTTCTACCTGGGTTTCTTCGCTGCTCATTCCCACGCCGAGCATGGCAACGAGTCTGTTCTCGAGAAAAAACGTTTATGGGTTATACAATGGTTTTAATGTAGATGAGGGTTTGTCATGTTTTTTGCTGTTAAGTAGCTGTTCATCTTTAAAAGCACTTAAAAGCGATTTTCCATTCCAGCTTTTTGTTTCGCTACGGTATAAAGTTTCATTTAATTGTCGAATAAGTTGATTAAACTGGGGGGAACAATGCTCGCCTATTTGAGACAGGTTGGTAATGTTATTATCGTTATAAGCAACAACGGCCCATTCGATCAGTGCCTTTTTTGTATTATTCGCATCATTTCTTTTCGCAAATTTTTCTACATTGGATGCGGCTGCTTTTATCGACTGTAAAGGCGACGATATTTTTGTTTTGTTTTGTGTGAGTTTAGCAACCGGTTTTCTGAAATATAAAATTAACGTGATTAACCAGGCCACAGCAAAAAACAACGCCAGCCATTTCCAGTAGGGCGGATTGATTTCACCTGCTAAAGCCGGTTTTGATGTAGTGTCAGTTGTTGATAATGGTTTGTTGGTTAAACTTGTGTTTTCTGTTTGCGCAGGTGGTGCCGGTATGTAGGTGGCAGCACTACCTGAAACATGTAATACCGTTTCTGGAAGCGTAGCGATTTCTTTTTTATTGGTTTGTGTGTTCCACCATTGAAGCTCCACTTTTGGCAAAGTGTAACGGCCTGCTTTTGCTGGTAACAGTGCAATCTTGATTTGTTTGTAGCCGGTAATTCCTGAACTGCCTGGTTTGTCTTCGATAATGGCTTTGTCCGGGTACTGTTTTAAATCGGTAATGTCATTAAATTTCAGATCGGGAAGTTGCACACCAGTGAGGCCATCGGCTGCAATCATAATGGTGCGTGTGACAGGTTCGCCGGCTTTTAGGTTTTGAATGTCGTCAGACCAGTCTTCAACAAGTTGTATTTCTTTCGCTGGCAGCCAGTCCTGTAGGTTGATTGCAGCGGGAGCTGGTTTAATATTTAGCTCTATGGCTTTACTGCGTAAGCGTTTTTGTTGGCCAGACATCCGAAACTGATCAAATAGAGAGCGAGGCTGGGCGGCATTGACACGACCGTCAAAAATGACTGGGTTGATTTTTAGGACACCGCTTTTCTGAGGGAAGACAGCATAACGACGCTCGAATACTTCATATTGGATACCGTTGCGTGTCGTTTGGTAATTATCTTCACTGATCATTTGTATTAGTGCATCCGGATCAGTGGTGGTTAATTCCGATATGCTTGCGCCTGCGATGGTGACTGTGCGTAACAGGCGTATGGAATAAATAAATTGTGCCTGTACCCAYCCCGAGGTTTTATCGACGCTGGTTTCAAGAAAAATTTTTGCCGGTATGGTCGCTCCGTTTGCARCATTATTTAATGGYGTGCTGGGCGAGGTGCTGTTGACAATTTTAATGCGTATCGCCGGRCTAGTATCGCTGCCAAACTTGATCGCAGGTATRGTGTACTGSCCGATGTCTTTAGCTATRACGGTAAGRTCCCATGTCTTTTTTAAGTCCCARCTACCGTTAACGGAACGCATGTTGGTGCTTTGACTRCTGCGTAATATTTCAAAATCTTTATAGATAGGGGARAAGTCCGGGTCTTCATCGACACGGCTATTGGCTTCATAAATCAAATGAAATGAGTCATCYAGAGATACCGGATTTCGGCTRGTAGWGACRGTGATGTTAGCTGCGGTTGCGACTGYACTGGTTAATGTACAGARTATTAACAGGCAGTAAACAAAAAACTGTCTAGRATTAGTATTGTGGGCGTTGTTATTTTTTACCATGGCTCGTTATCATCATGTTGATTAGGTATGCGTTTATATTGATAGAGAAATTTTCTCCTYAATAGACCACCTGGATCATCTGGGATTCGTTTTAGCCACTGTTCGGTAGCTTTTTGTTCTTCGGTGATTGAAGCTTCAATCGGATTGATTTCGATTTCGGCAGGTTTTTCCTCTGAGTCAGTGTTTTCTACGGTGTTATCTTCAGCGTTTTGTTCATCTGYTTCCTGCTTTTTATTTTGATCGTCTTGTTTTTGCTGATCGTCACTGTCCTGTTGTTTATTACTTTGTTCGTAATCCTGTTTTTCTTGTGCCTGTTTTTTTTCTTCTTTTTCGGCATCGCGCTGTTTTAAGTCATTTTCCTCAGCGCTTTTTTCTTCATCTGATGGTGCTTGTTTATTGYCAGAAGATTGTTGTTGTTCACTGTCAGGTTTTTTCTCGCCTTGTTGGTCTGACTGTTGCTCTGATTGTTCAGAATCTTCCTGYTGGCTTTGTTYCTTGCYATCTTGTTCCTGTTTGTCYTGATYCTGATCCTGGTTCTCCTGTTTYTGATCTTTCTGCTGCTGTTTCTGTTTTTTAATGGCCCGCTTTACCTGTTCACGATTATAGGTGGCATCAGTATTGTTTTCATTGAGYTCGAGTGCTYTATCATAGGCTTTAATGGCCTCTTCGTATTTTCCCTGTTGAGCTAGTGCATTGCCTTTGTTATAAAAACCATCGCTATGACTGGTTTGTTTTAGTGCTTCAACTGCCGCTTCGTAATCGCCAGCACGGTATAAAGCACTGGCTTTCCATTCTGCTTGAGTGAAGTTTTCAGCTGCCTGTTTATTATTGCCTGCATTAAATGCTTTCATGGCTTTTTGGTCGGGGCTGGACCAGAGATGATCTGTGTCGATAGTGGCAGCATACAGAGGCTGTGACAGAGGTTGTGCTATCCCTAATATAAAAAATGTTACGACAGCAATCCAGCCACGTCTGGCCCATAATGCGGCAAACAATAACAGGGGCAGCAATAGCCAGTGACCTTCTTCCCGCCAAAGATCAGCGTTAATATTTGAATCGGATTCGTTTTCGGCGTTAGCTTTTTTGTTATCCAGGTTTTTGGATTCAAACAGACTTGCCAGTTTATTAACGTCGTCGTCATTTGCCGTTAGCGAGGTGTATAGCCCGCCCCCTTTTAAAGCGTACTGCTGCAATGTGTTCAGATCTAATCTGGGAATAACGATGGCACCATTCCGGTCCAGTAAAAAGCCGCCCTGATCAGAATCAATGAGGGGAATAGGGCTGCCTGCGGGTGTGCCTATTCCAAAAATAGATAGTTGATGCCCCTGTGAGGCTATTTTTTTAATCGCAGCTTCATCACGTTGGTTGATACCATCGGTGATGACTAAGATATCACCCTTGCTAATACCAGCTTGTGTAAATAATGAGAGCGTTTTTGCCAGCGCAGCAGAAAGGTTGCTACCTTGTGCAGGCATCATGTCGGTTGCCAGTGATGGTACTAAATTGGCAATGGTGGCATTGTCATCGGTTAAGGGTGTGACCACAAAGGCATCGGCAGCATAAACGATCAGTGCGGTCTGTCCGGTCTTTCTGGTTTTCAATAGATCAAGTAATTCGAGTTTGGCGCGTGATAATCGTGAGGGTTTGATATCSGTGGCGTTCATTGATTGTGACAGGTCTAGCAAAATGACTAATGAAGATTGTTCTCTATAAACCGGTTGTGGCAGTTTTTTGTAGACAGGTCCGGCTAAAGCAATGATGCATAAACTGGCAGCAATAAAGGTTAAAAAAAGCGGGTAACGGCGACGTTTTTTACGRCTGCTCTTACTTARWACAAATGGCATTAATTGTGGATCAATCACGGACTGCCAATTTTTTTCATCCTGTGATGTTTTGAATGACAGGATTAAAAAAATTAATAAAGGAATAAAAGCRTAGAACCAGTCAGCGCGAATGAAGTGTAATGTACTTAGAATAATAGGTAATTCATTTTGCATGGCAATAATTATCTCATTCATGATGATTGTTCCCGATTTGAATGAGTGGGTTTTAAGGARCCYGAGAYTAATCTTGGGCTATATAAAAATAATGCAAGCAGTGACGCAAAAATTAAACTGGCTGATAGTGGGATATAAAATAATGAYTTGATCGGGMGATAACTTTTTACATCYTTTTCAACCGGTTCAAGYTCATCAAGTATGGCGTAAATCTTTTTCAGGTCGCGGGTRTTGTATGCACGGAAATATCTTCCCCCTGTGGTTTTAGCGATAATGCGCAAAGTACGTTCGTCCAGCTCACGCGAACCTTTATTACCGATACCAATGGTATGAATCTTTAACCCCATTTTTTTTGCCAGTTCRGCKGCTTTCAACGGTGTGATTTCACCGCGGTTACTGACACCATCAGTTAATAAAATTAAAACACGGTCTTCACTTATGTTTTTKTCGATRYGGKTTGAGTCAGGTTTATCTTGCGCGTGTAATCGTTTTACCGCTAAACCTATGGCATCGCCGATGGCAGTTGCAGAACCGGCARGCCCAGTGACTGCTTCCTGTAATAAGATWTTAACCGTGGTTCGATCAAAGGTCAGCGGTGTTTGAACRTAGGCCTGATCACCAAACAGRATTAATCCAATTCGGTCACCGACACGTTTTTCGATRAAGTCGCTGGCGACGGCTTTGGTTGCGGTTAATCGACTAACAGAGCGYAGRTTGTGACGGATGGGGTGRTCCATGCTTTTAGAAATATCAATAGCCAGCATCAGGTCGCGACCGCTTACCGGTARCTCAACRGTATCACCTGTCCATTGCGGGCGAGCGGTTGCAGTAACCAGACATATCCAGGCAAGGGTGTATAGCAGYAAAGGCCAGYGAGATTTAGCATTGCTGAARGCATYGTTTTCATTTTGTTCATAGTCAGACAGGCGTGGCACTCGTAGTGCAGCATCATTGGTGCTTTTTGCGCGAGGCAAAAYMAACCGCAATAAAAACGGTAAAGGTAAAATGGCAAAAGCCCAGGGCCAGATAAATGAMATCATGCGCKGTGCTCCTGGCGTTTTTTATGTTTTGATAATAACCAGTTTTCGCTTATTTCAATTAATGCTTTCGCATCAAARTCCAGCTCGGCATTATCCGGCAGGTAAGGGGCATKGATTAAAACCTTACCCACGTCGCTTTGGAACGGTTTAGTTTTCTGTGATGGCTGAGAGGTATTATCTAACCACATGAGCCATTGTTCGCCGGTCAGCCCGGCACCATTGTTTTTTGTGTTGGGGTAATAACTGATGCTGGCACGGCGTAACAAAACAGATAAAGATTTTGCAAGTTGCGATTTATTTTGTGTTTGTTGAAAGCTGTTTTTTATTTCTTCCAGTTCATGTTGAATATCACGTTTAAGTTGTTTGCTTATGTAAATTTTTCTGGCAATGAATATAAATAATATTGTACTGATTGCAGCCGCAAGAAGAATCCACCAGCCGGGTGCGAGTGGCCACCACGATATGGCATCGGGTAAGTGTATATCTCTCAAGTTTAGTGTTTGTTCGTTCATCTAAAATATATATAAAAGATTAAATGGTCTGTCATTGCCGAATGTTTGTATCGGGAATCCAGCCACTTTAGTGCAATAGATTCCTGATACAAACGTTCGGCAATGACGAGTACTGGTGTTTGTGTTTTTATTCATTTGGCCGAGCGAAACTGAACGTTATTATCGGGGCGGATGCCGAGGCCAGTCAGCAATTTATCTATAACATTATCTTCAGTTGATATATGAATGAGATGGATGCGATTTTGACGACAGAATTTTTCTAATTGTAAGTTTGAGTTAAGGTAACGATGGTGATAAGCATTTCTTGTTTGTTTGTTTGATGTTTGAATTTGTAATGTATTCTTTCCGTCGGTAAATTTATAACTGCCAGATGACGGTAAATCGACTTCAATAGGGTCGGTTATTTTTATTAATATGATGTCATTGTGTCGTGCAGTATTGGCGAGGTGTGAATACGCTTTTTCATCCATATCACGAAAATCACTTATCATAAAGATAAGACTGCCTGGGTGCGTCACCTTTCGTAGTCGTGATACAGCCGATGCCATGTTTCGTGATGCCTGAGCAGGCTTGTTTTCCCATGCCGGGTGTTTTGTCGAGCGACCGATAAAGTCCAGTACGGCAGATTTTCCGCGCCGTGGTTTTAATTCGATATGTTCATCGGCTGAAAAAATTAATCCACCAACACGGTCATTATTGTTGGCTGCACTCCAGGCAATTAGTGTTGCAATTTCTGTGGCAATGACCGATTTAAATTTTTTGCGTGTGGCAAACATCATGGTGTCATTTAGGTCTAACCAAAATAGAATCGGGCGTTCGCGTTCTTCACGAAAAACTTTTGTGTGTGCGGTGCCGGTACGGGCAGTGACGCGCCAGTCCATATTGCGAATGTCATCACCTGCCTGATAAATGCGAGATTCATCAAACTCCATACCACGGCCTTTAAACGAAGACAGGTAAGCGCCACCTTGTTTTGCATGGATTTTACTTTTGTTCAGAGAAAACTGAACGGCTTGTTGGCGAAGCTGGATGAGCGATTGGGGACTAATCCAGGTGATGCCTTCTGTTTTCTTGTYGTTATTACTCATAGCGTGTATTTGTCATCTCGACGTAGGAGAGATCTTAAAATGTTGGTGTACAAGATCTCTCCTGCGTCGAGATGACAGTTAGTGTTGTTAAGGAACAGCAACGCGTGCAATCAGTTCCTGAATAAAACTATCCGGTGTTACCCCATCCGCTTCGGCTTCATAACTTAATATCACACGATGACGTAATACATCGAAAGCAATAGCCTGAATATCATCGGGGCTAACGAAATCACGTTGGTCTAACCAGGCATGGGCACGGGCGCAGCGATCAAGTGCAATGGTTGCGCGTGGACTGGCGCCGTATAACATCCAGTTGGCAAGGTCGTCACCGTATACAGCCGGGTTACGGGTAGCAAGCACCAGCTGCAATAAATATTCTTCCAGATTTTCAGCCATATGRATATCGAGAACTTCATCTCGAGCACCCAGGATACTCTGCTGGCTTATTTTATTAATTTCGGCATGGGTATCGCTGGATAAGTTTTTAGCTTCATCACGGGCGAGCTGTAAAATTTGTTTTTCAGCCGCCGCATCGGGATAACCAATACTGACATGCATTAAGAAGCGATCAAGCTGTGCTTCAGGTAATGGGTAGGTGCCTTCCTGTTCAATCGGATTTTGTGTTGCCATTACCATAAATAATTCGGGCAGCGGGTAAGTGACTTTGCCGACGGTAATCTGTCTTTCAGCCATGGCTTCTAATAGCGCTGACTGTACTTTTGCTGGCGCTCGATTTATTTCATCGGCTAATACCAGATTGTGAAACAGCGGACCTTGCTGGAATACAAAAGAGCCGTCCTGTGGACGGTAGACTTCGGTGCCTGTCAGGTCGGCGGGTAACAAATCGGGTGTAAACTGGATACGGTGAAAATCACTTTCGATGCCATCGCTTAATACCTTGATAGCTTTGGTTTTCGCTAGACCCGGTGCCCCTTCGACTAGCAAATGACCATCCGCTAATAAGGCAATTAACAGGCGGTCGACCAGTTTTTCCTGCCCGATTATGTGGTTTTGTACGTGTTGTTTGAGGGTGAGTATTGCTTTCAGATTAGACATRCTTTTGCTTCTATTAATTTATKGGCTAATTAGGGTAATTTCTTACTGTAATACAGATAATTCAGGGAAYWAAWAGTTCACTCCCAAATGGGAGGCTATMTTATCTTTATTTGTTGTGTATTATGTGGGTTCATTTAAAAATTTCAATATCAGGTGCCTCCTGCATTTTAATGTAAGGAGGATAATCGGGAAGTAGGTGAGCCATTTTGGTGAATCCTGCGCTGCCCCCGCAACGGTAATGAGTGAGAATGGTTCAACCACTGCGAAGCTGCTTCTAGTGCGCAATCGTGGGAAGGGAGCCGTTCAAGTAGCTGCTGAGTCAATCGAGCAGGATACACACTCTAAGCCCGGAGACCGGCCTGATATTCATATTACAGTCGCGGTGGGCGGCATGGTATAGAGCAGTTTGATTGCAATACCATGCGGCTCTTTCCTTGTTGCCTCCATTGTTTAATTTTGGAGGATTTCGTGAAAACATTTTTATCGACAGGTGTACTGGTCGTTTCGGCTAGTCTCTCTCTATCAGCCTTTTCGGCTACAGATGCCACAGTGGTGCCGGATGTTTTAGTCAGTGCTGCACGTACTGAACAAAGCACTTTAACGACACCGGCAAGCATTACCGTTATTACGCGTAAACAGATTGAAGCCAGTGGTGCCGATCATGTTGTTGATGTATTACGTGGAAGAGGTGGCATCATCATAAAAGACTTGTTTGGTGACGGTAGCCGGGCTTCCGTTGGCATGCGCGGTTTTAGTGAAACGGCGTCTTCAAATACATTAATACTGGTGGACGGGCGTCGCATCAATAATCCGGATATTGGTGCGCCTGATCTTAATAGCATCGTACTGGATGATGTCGAGCGTATTGAAATCGTACAAGGCAGTGCGGGTGTGTTATTTGGTGATCAGGCGGTAGGGGGTGTGATTAATATCATCACGAAAAAACCGGGCGTACTCAGGCATTCTTTGAAACTATCGGCTGGAAGTTATGGCACGGTAAATTTTCATGGTACGACATCACAGGCCTTAGATAATGGTATTAATTATCGAGTCTCACTGGATGTTCGTGAAACAGATAACTACCGCGATCATAATGAGGCGTCTTATCTAAATGGTTTCGGCAAGTTAGGTTATGAATATAATAGTGGTTCTGTGTTTGCTGAATACCAGTATATTGATGACGAGCTGGATACGCCGGGGACTTTGTTTGCTAACGAAGTAGCCGACGATAGAAAGCAGTCCAATGCAAACTTTTCTACCGACTTTTCAAATGCAAAAACCAAGGTTTTACGTCTGGGCCTGGTTCAGGAGATGGCTCGCAACTGGTCATTTGAGGGTGAAATTACACGTCGAGATACCGACGGTGTTTTCCGTTTAAGCTCTGTCTTTGGTGCTGAAACAGAAAATGCGACGCAAGATCGTAAAGTGATAGAATTTACACCCCGTTTTATCGGATTTGTCTCAGCATTAAATAACACCATGATCACCATCGGTGCAGATGTAATCGAGAGTGATTATAAATTACAGTCGCGATTTGGTGACCAGGTTAATGATCAATCACAACGTTCTATTTATGCGCAAGCTGTTGTGCCCGCCACTGATAGACTGGATGTAACGATTGGTGTGCGTTATGCCAAAGTAGAAAACGAGCTGAGCGACGTCGGTGCCTTTGCCTTATTCCCTGCTGGGATTGATATTGATGATGATATAACCGTTGGTACTTTGGGCTTAGCAATAAAAGCCAATAAAAACTGGCGTGTGTTAGTTCGTGTTGATCAAAACTACCGCTTTGCAAAAGTGGATGAGTTTTTGAGGCCAGCATTTACACCCCTGTTTACGCCCATCATTCTTAAAACCCAGGAAGGTGTATCACTGGAGTCGGGTGTTGAATGGAACAGGGGTAATCATTCAGCAAAGGTGGTTGTTTATAAATTAGATCTGGATAACGAAATCGCGTTTGACCCTAGCCGTTTTGCTAACGTTAATCTGGATGAAACTGAACGTAAAGGTTTAATTACCAGCGGTTACTGGCAGGCAACAAAACGTCTGGGTGTTTCTGCTAGTTATACTTATACTGATGCCGAAGTATCCGATGGCGCGCTTAAAGGCAATGATATTCCTTTTGTCTCAGAGCATTCAGGTTTGTTAAGTCTGGATTATTCTGTAACTGAAAAGTGGCAGTTATACGGTGAAGTGGTGGCCTTGAGTGATCGTGTTTTTGCCGGTGATTTTGAGAATGTCTTGGCTAAATTGCCGGGTTACGGTCTGTTGAATGTGAAAGCAGAGTATCATTATCAGGACTTCGTATTCAGTGGGCGGGTTAACAATGTTCTTGATAAAGAATATTCTGATGTCGGCCAGTTGGGTCTGGATCCGAATACGTTTGCATCGGCTGCGGCCTTTTTTCCTTCGCCAGAAATCAACTTTTTGCTGACAGCGGCATGGAAATTCAGATAGTCTAGACAGATGGATACTTCAATCAGACTTATAGCAACGACCACGGCACTGTCTTTAGCCATGCATGGCGTGGTGGTTGCTATAGTTTTGTCGTATTCAGGTGCTTTAGTGCCTGCTGCTGAGGGTGTTGGACCAGGGGTTGATATTCATCTTATCAGTTCAGAAGAAGTGGCTGATAATTTTGAAGCGGAATCATTTGTTGAAGAATATGCTTCTTTGAAGATGACTAAGAAAACGGCCGAGCAAGCAGTCGAAAAGCGAGAAGAAGGCAGTCGCGTAGTGCAGGCAGTACAAAACAATCAGCATACTATTTTGCTTTCTGATACGAAACAGGAGAATAGAACAGTTAAGCCACCTGTTATTGAGCTTGCCCAGTCTGATTCACAAAAAAATGCCACACAATTTGATCAAGCGACCCATGCATCAAAACAACAACATTCGATTGTTGAGCTGTTGCATAGTCGTATCAGTGATAAAAAAGCGTATCCCTATCTTGCAAGAAGGCAGCGTAGAGAAGGGGTGGTGACCGTTGCTTTTATCTTGCATCCGAATGGCAGAATTGAAAATGCTCATCTGGTTCATTCCAGTCGAACGCAATCATTAGACCGTGCCGCGCTTACTGCTGTGCAAAGTATTGAACCTTTTTCAGTGGCACAGAACTATTTAAAACAATCTGAAAAGTTTCAGGTTGATGTGGCATTTAATCTACTTTAAACATTCAATGGCTAATCGATTAACTAAAATTTATACACGCACAGGCGACGATGGTAGTACCGGCATGGCGGATGGTTCACGTGTGGCTAAAGATGATGGCTTGATACAGGCTATCGGTGATGTTGATGAACTCAATAGTCAACTAGCTGTGCTTGCTTATCATGTTTCTGGTGTCGCCGTTGATGACGTCGTTGATGATATTAATAATTCGATTTTTGTGATACAGAATGAGTTGTTCAATGTGGGCGCTGAGTTATCAATGGGACAGGCGATGATTGAGCAAAACCATATCGACACACTGGAAAATATGCTGGATGCGTTGAATAAAGATTTAACCCCGTTGAAAGAATTTATTTTGCCGGGTGGTGGGTTGGCTGCTTCACATTGCCATGTGGCGAGAGCCGTTTGCCGTCGAGTTGAGCGATCACTGGTTAGTTTGAGTAATCAAAAAGAATTGAACGCTTATTTGATGGCATACGTGAATCGCTTGTCAGATTATTTATTTGTACTGGCGCGGGCGATTAGCAAACGTGAAGGGGCAGATGAGGTTTATTGGCAATCGGCTAGAATAAAAGATAAATAACGCTTATTGCCACACGTCGGAGCCAATATCAGGTTCATCGTGCGAATAAATTCACACCTACCATTCTTTGCTTACTCTGACTTCTGGGTAAGCCTAAAATATCCTGTATAATTAATGCATTATGAAAATCGGCATTGACCTGGGCGGCACAAAAATTGAAGGTATCGCCTTATCTGATGGCGGCGAAGAATTATTTCGCCATCGTGTTGCTACCCCGCAGGGTGACTATCAAGGCACGCTGCGGAGTATCGCTGAGTTAATCAATAAGATTGAAGCGACCGTTAATGAAAAGGGCAGTATCGGCATCTGTACGCCTGGTACGTTATCACCTTCTACCAGTTTAATGCGAAATTCCAATTCAGTTTGCATGAATGATAAACCGGTACTGACTGACCTGCAAAATGGGCTACAGAGAGAAATTCGAATCGCTAATGATGCGAACTGTTTTGCCTTATCTGAAGCGGTTGATGGCGCAGCAAAAAATGTTTCGGTTGTTTTTGGTGTAATTATTGGTACAGGTACAGGCGCAGGTATCGTCATTGATAAAAAAGTATTAGTCGGTGCTAACGCGATTGCAGGTGAGTGGGGTCATAACCCCTTGCCCTGGCCATTAGATATCGAATTGCCGGGACCGGATTGTTATTGCGGAAAGGCAGGTTGCATTGAAACCTGGCTGTCAGGTCCAGGTATGGTACGTGATCATGAATTGCATAATAATGCTTTTCTTGATGCAGAAACGCTTGATGGCAAAGCCCGTTTTGGCGATGAAGAAGCAGAGGAAACCTTGTGTCGATATGAAGACCGTATGGCAAGGAGTCTGGCGCATGTGATTAATATTCTAGATCCCGATGCCATCGTTTTGGGTGGTGGCATGGGGAATATACAACGATTATATAAAAATGTACCGAAAATCTGGGGCACTTATGTGTTTTCCGATACGGTAGAAACAAAATTAGTTGCACCTGTTCATGGTGATTCATCAGGTGTAAGAGGTGCAGCATGGCTGTGGGACAATTAGGATAACAATGGATACTCTCTTTCAAACAGCGTCGGCTGATTATCAGCTGCAACGCTTTCCGTTAAATAAAAAAGAAACTTTACGTGCCTGGGATGCTGCCGATGAATATTTATTGCAGCATCTTCATGATGAGGATTTGCTTAAGGATAAATCGTCTATATTGATTATAAACGATGATTTTGGTGCGTTATCTATTGCATTGAATGATTTGAATCCGTGGGTAATGACGGATTCGTACCTATCAACTCAATCTATTGCTATCAATGCTGAAAGCAATAATATTGATGCAGATACGATTACGATTGCTAATAGTCTGGATCCGTTTGAAGATTTGATAAAGGGTGTGGTCGATGTTGTTTTAATCAAAGTGCCAAAAAGTCTGGCGATGTTAGAAGATCAAYTKCATCGTATTCGYCCSGTAATYAATGRYTCGACAATYRTTATTGCWGCAGCRATGACRAAACAWATTCATATGTCGACSATRGRWYTGTTTGARAARATTATCGGGYCRACACATACWTCWCTKGCACATAAAAAGTCACGTTTAATATTTTGCAAAGTAAATACTGATTTATCTGTTGAAGAAAACCCCTACCCGAAATCTTATGCCTTACCCTACAAGTTAGATGATGTTGATCTAGTCGTCAAAAATCATGCAGCTGTTTTCTCGCAGGAAAAGCTGGATTTGGGCACGCGATTTTTTATCGAAAATTTACCGGATTCAGATCAGTACCCATCTATTCTTGATCTTGGATGTGGTAATGGTGTATTAGGTTTGATGGCTGCCATCAAAAATCCATCGGCGAAAATAATCTTCACAGATGAATCGTATATGGCAGTAGATTCATCTATCTTAAATTTTGTATCGGTATTTGATGATTCACGTGAAGCTGAGTTCTTACAGACAGATTGTTTGCAGGGCGTTGAAGAAAATAGTGTGTCGTTGATTTTATGTAATCCGCCATTCCATCAAAATAATGCGATTAATGACAATGTAGCATGGCAGATGTTTTCAGAGTCGTTAGTTGCACTGGAAGAAAAAGGTGAGCTTTGGGTAGTCGGCAATCGTCATCTAGCATACCATGCAAAATTGAAACGACTCTTTGGTAATTGTGAAATTATTGCCAGTAATAAAAAGTTTGTTGTTCATAAGTCGGTAAAAGAGTCTAAAGCCATCGCTTTAGATAATTAATAAGCGTTATAGATAATTGATATCTAATATATATTCGTCATCCCCGAATGTTTTTATCGGGGATCCAGCCAATTATAAGCGATAGATTCCCGACAAAAACATTCGGGGATGACAGAGTATTTAGTTTAGTGTTTTTTTGAATTTTGGAGTTGTTATGAAAACCAGTGTGACTGTTATTTTTTCCGTTTTTCTGAGTATGGCTTCAAGCACATTATATGCTGACGCATACCTTGGAATAGGCATTGGCTCTACCTCATACGATGTCGATCTAAGCGGATTAGGTGGAGGCGATTTCGAAGATAACACTACGGGTACCAAGATTTATGGTGGTTATGCTTTTAATAAATATTACGCAGCTGAGGCAGCTTATTATAATTTTTCTGAAGCCAGCGTGGGTTCAGTAGAACTCACACCTGGCTCGGGTGCGTCTAGTGCTAAAGCAGATATGACGGGTTTGGCTGCTTATGCTGTAGGCATGTATCCCGTTAGCAAAGAAGTTAACCTGATGTTGAAATTGGGTGTGTTAAATTGGGATGCCGATCTCAACGTTAATAATACATCAGGGTCAAACGACGGCACCGATGTCGCTTATGCTGTAGCGGCCTCTTACGCTTTCACCAAAGAATTATTAATAACGGCTGAATGGGAATCGTTTGATACGGATAATCCGGAAGTGTCGATGTTGTCTCTTGGTTTTAAGTTTATCTTTAAATAATTTTATGCGGTGTGATTTCRGTCATTGCCGAATTTTTTNATCGGGAGTTTGTAGCTTATAATTGGCTGGATCCCCGATAAAAACATTCGGGGATGACTAACTAACGCACAATTTTACCTTGTATGGGCCGGCGCCTAATAAAAGTTGAATAGATCGCGGATTATTAGGTTGAGCAAAATCATTTATATCTACGGGTTATTTCATAGCAGGCAATACTGGCTGCGGATATCACATTCATCGAAGAATTATTTCCGTGCATGGGTATATGCGTTGTTATATCAGACAGGTTTAATAAGGCCTGATTAACACCGGTATTCTCTGATCCGAGTATAAGACAAACAGGTTGATTATCATCGAGTGCATCAACAAAAGAGGGTGAGTTGATTGCGATGCTGGTGGTGGTGATTTCTAGTGAAGCAATTAAGTAACCCGCTGATTTTAACTTTGTCACTAAATCYTCAGTATTGGAATGGTGCTCATAATCAACATGCTTTTCAGTAGAACGTGAAGTTTTGTTGATTTTCGCATTGGGTGGAATAGCAGTGTCGCCACAGAGGTATAATTTTTCAATACCCATTGCGTCACATAATCGGAACAGACTTCCGACATTGCCTGGTTTTGTGATGTTGTCAGCGACGATACGAAGCGGGAATTTATTTTTGGATGGTTGGTGTTCTTTGTGTGTTAATTGGCGGTTGTTTTTCATGATTATTATTTATTGTCATCTCGACCAGAGGGAGAGATCTTAAATGCTGCAATATTAGATTTCTCCCTCTGGTCGAGGTGCCCTTAAAGTGTTACGTAAAAAACCAACTCTCCAGATTYTTTACCGGCTGCTGATTTTCTAGCTGCTTCAWACCTTTCGCACAGCGGATAACCACCCAGAAAAAAGTAAATATKAGTATGATGGCACCAAAAAGTAGCTGTACGGTTAAGRCGCCGATGACGCAATACAAAAGACCAATCCAGAAGGTACGTATTTGAAAACGATAATGYGTTTGTAGCCAGTTATCGGTTTCGTCTTTATTGACATAAGCCATGACTAAACCAATAATCGCGGTTAACCCTATTATGGTGCCGACGATATAAAGGATGTAAATGACTTTAGCGACTGATGTGTTTGTTTCTATATTGTTGTTCATAAGTTTTATGGAGARTACTCTTTTTCGGTTTTAGTAACGGGGCATCTTTAATCGAAATCAGGTAGCAATAATTACTAATATTARCAGCCAWTGCTCTYTGTGCCACGGYTAAATACGACAATCTATCCACAAATATTTCGTAACTATGTGTTTTATATAGAAAATGTACATGCAATTTCTCTAATAAAGGTTTAAGATACGCACCTCGTCTGAGAATAGCTCCAGAACTCGAATCGGTGGCAACCTACATGGTTGGTCTTAATAGAGTGGGTGGGCTTGCAGTCATTCTTCGGAATGGAATGACTATGACGTAACAAGTCCAACACATATTTAGGTATTCACATGAGCACAGATACAAGCGCAGACGTGTCGATCACGTTTGCTGATTTAGCATTAAATAAATCCCTTCTCAAAATTTTAGATGAAGTGGGTTACGAATCTCCCTCGCCCATTCAGGCGCAAGCTATTCCTCTATTACTGGAAGGCCGTGACATTATTGGTCAGGCGCAAACCGGAACCGGTAAAACGGCTGCGTTTGCATTGCCGTTGATTTCCAATATGGATATGAAACAAAAGGATCCGCAGTTACTGGTTCTTGCGCCAACACGCGAACTGGCGATTCAGGTTGCGGAAGCTTTTCAAAAATACGCAACCCATATGAAAGGTTTTCATGTGCTGCCAGTATATGGTGGTTCGGATTACAGTGGGCAAATACGTTCCTTAAAACGCGGTGTGCATGTTGTGGTAGGAACACCGGGTCGTGTGATGGACCATATTCGTAAAGGCACATTAAAACTGGGTAACTTGAGTGCACTGGTTTTAGATGAAGCCGATGAAATGTTGCGTATGGGATTTATTGATGATGTCGAATGGATTTTAGAGCAGACGCCAGATGATAGACAGATTGCGTTGTTCTCTGCAACCATGCCATCACAGATTCGTCGTATTGCGACAAAATATTTAAGCGATCCCGCGCAGGTAACCATCAAGACAAAAACCTCAACGGTTGAAACGATTCGTCAGCGATTCTGGCCGGTAAGTGGTGTACACAAACTGGATGCATTAACCCGTATCCTGGAAGCTGAAGAATTTGCTGCCATGATTATTTTTGTGCGCACTAAAAACTCAACGGTGGAACTGTCTGATAAATTAAGCGCGCGTGGTTATGCCTCAGCACCGTTAAATGGAGATATCGCACAGAATCTACGTGAACGTACCATTAAAAATTTAAAGAGTGGTAAGTTAGATATCATTGTGGCCACCGATGTGGCTGCCCGTGGTCTTGATGTTGAACGTATTAGTCATGTGGTGAACTATGATGTGCCACATGATACCGAATCGTACGTACATCGAATCGGTCGTACCGGACGTGCGGGTAGAACAGGTGATGCCATTTTGTTTGTCGCACCCCGTGAAAAACGCATGTTGAATTCGATTGAACGCGCCACTAAACAGAAAATCGAAATGATGGAGCTGCCATCCACCGARATMATCAATGATAAACGTATTAATAAATTYAAACAGAATATTACCGATACGTTGGCAAAAGAAGATTTAAGTTTATACTCGCAATTAATTGAGCAGTATCAGCAGGAACATAATATTCCKGCATTGGAAATAGCYGCCGCGCTAGCCAGACAAATTCAGGGYGATGCKGATTTCTTGCTAACCAATAAACCGCAACGTAAGAAGCAAAGTCGYGATGATTGGGATAAAAATGATAGAGGCCGCGATGATCGCAGCAGACGAGACCGTCCTGGACGTGAGCGGCCAGAGAGGAGCGAACGTTCCCCTCGGCGTGAACGCCAACCACGTGATACAGCGCTTGATGAAGGTATGGATCGTTACCGTATCGAAGTAGGTCAYGACCACGAGGTTAAACCWGGAAATATTGTCGGTGCTATTGCGAATGAAGCGGATATCGARAGTAAGTATATCGGTCGTATCTGTATTTATGATTCACACAGTACCGTTGATTTGCCTGAAGGCATGCCTAAAGAAATGCTTTATACRTTAAAGAAAGTTTGGGTTTCAGGKCARCAACTGAAAATTTCACGTGACGGTGATAGCAAAGACGAAGGGCAACAGGGAAGCAAGAAGCCAGCGGTTAAATTTGCTGGCGGTCAATCTAAAGATAAGAAAAAAAGCAAAGGCCGTGATGAGGGTACTTTAAGTTTGAAGAAGCGGGTTCGTAAAAAATAAATCTTATGTGCGGGAAAATGTTTTTACAAAATTCAGGCAATGACCATAAACCGCCATCAGAAAAATAGCTACAACTTCAAAAACATCCAGCCATCACTCATTCTCTTTGCTACCTGTTCGGCAGCGGAAGGTGAGACCAGGATGTCTTTCATTAACTTGATAGGATCGCCGGAGTCAGCAAGGTTCGCCATGCTTTTTGCACAGGCAACAATATCTAAATTATTGTAATTTTTTGCTAATAATGAAATGCGCTCAGCGTGGGTAGATATCCTGGTATCAAGTGCCTTCAATCCATTTTCATTGGCAACGATTTCAACGCGGAATAATTTATCATTATTATGTTGTGATAATAATGCTTCGATGTGATCAATCGTAGTATCAAAGCTTTCAGGCTGATATCGTGACAGGTTAATAACTACTCGTTTGTTATTACCTACCAGTGTGCTGATTTTATCAGGGCTGACTGCTTCGGTCGTTTTTATCAGGATACTTGCCAGGGTAATATTGTGATTGTTTGTTACGGCAGGTATTAATAATGCGGCTGTGATAATCAGCGCACTGATGCCGGCAACCAGCGCCTGTCGACTGTTAACAAACTTAGTGCAGCTAAACGGTTTTTTAGTCACGGCCTGAGATGATACATCTAAGTAAGCGAGTTGCACCTTTTCTTTTAAGGTTCGTGAATCACTGATGCGTTGTGCTAATTTAGTATCTTGCTGTTCATCAAACAACAGGCGAGCGCGCTCTTCGTTATCAAGTTCACCGTCGATGTAGGCACTGATGTGTTCATCGGAATATTGGTTTTGTTCTCTCATATCGCTCACTCCTCATACTACCTTGAGTCTAGTTCTATTTTGATTGTTTGTTTTTAACTCATTTAATATTTTCTTTAATGTCTGTCGAGCACGGTTTAAACGACTCATTACCGTGCCTTGTGGTATATCTAAAATGTTTGCAACCTCGGCATAAGAAAACTCTTCTAGATCTACTAATGTTATTACCTGACGATGTTTAAAGGGCAGGCTTGCGATGGCAGATCGCACTAAAGCAAGCATCTCATCCTGCCCGTGTACGATTTCAGGGCAGTTATATTCGACCAGCAAAACATCATCTATATCAATTTCTTTTCGCTGCTTTCTATAAAAATCGATAAAGCAGTTCGATAAAATACGGAACATCCAGCTATCGAGCGTATCAATATTTTTTACTTTATCGACGCTGTTCAATGCTTTGATCATGGCTTCTTGAACGATCTCATCTGCGATATCGGTACGATGTGACCAGGCATAAGCCATGCGAAACAACTGGTCACGACTGCCTTTTAATCGCTTGCAAAGTTTGCGTTGCTTTGCAGAGAGTACCAGCAAGTTTTTGATTGAACTCAATTTATTCTCCGTAATTACCATCTATAGACGCTTTGGTAATGATTTATATTCCATTATTTATACTTTTTATTTAAATCGAGCGCACAGGGGTGTGTTTAACGTGTCACAGGAACAGATTGTTCATGTCTCGGATACACAAAGTCATTTCTTAAGACCTGTAAGCCTTTCCGCTTGCCATGCATAGCGTTAACGGGATAGTAGTGATTGTGAATATAAAAAATGTAAATATTTTTTTGAATACGTGGAATAATTTTCAAAAATGCTTCGTCTTGACTCCTGTAGGTACACCTGTGTGTTTTCGCATGTTTGTTTGAGGGCTGGTGTGCCACAAAACGATTTCCTAATCGAATTGAAAATAATGTGGAGTGAAATTAAATGAAAAAAACAATACTAATAACTGCGCTAGCTGCATCAAGTTTGAGTGCGATGAATGCGTTGGCGCATGATGCAGATTCTCTGCCGGGCACGCCGGTCTGTCTTGAATCCAATATTATGATGGCGGATGCGATGAATGCACCATTTTCTAATATTCCGGGAGCAGGTCGAGTGCTCGAAATGAATACCACAACAGGCCTACGTGGTATCACGGTCGAAAATCCTTTTAATCCAGAGAATGTAGGTACACCGATGTGTCCATCTCATGTGACTTGCGAACTGGGTCCGGGTGGCGGAGTCGGTGGTCCATTTGGTGATGGTAGTGCGCCCTGGAAACCAACGGGTAATACATCGGGTGGCGAGAACGGTCATGCCTATTTAGTGAGTGCGGCACAACATGCGCTTAGTCAGTTCCACCGTAATGGTACTGGTATTTTAACCGGTCCGGTTCTGCCAACTTCGCCTTCACCAGAAGGCGGTAACTTTGGATTTGTGCCACGTATGCTTGGTAATGGTTTTATGCCTAATGGTAATATCGTGCAGACTGTTTGTGATGCTAACTTCTTTAATGCGCCAAACTCGGACTCAGAAAGTCCAAATGGTAATACACATACATCTGGTAATGCTTCTAACCTGTTCTTTCCGCCAGTATTTAGTACGGATGAGCGTGGTGCGAATGGTCGTGTGTTGATTATTGATCAGGAAACGATGGCTGCTATTGATGAATATAGTCGCCCAACAACAGGTCCATACGCTAATGACCCTCGTTGGAATTGTCCTGCTGGTGTACTTGTTACTGATGAAGGTTTATTTGTCAGTATGTTTCACGGTAATGCTGTCTTCGTTATTGACTGGAAAGATGGTATTGATAGACATAGTCGTGGTTTAGGTTCTAACAAAGCATTTAGAACATCTCGTCCTTTCAAACTTGATCGCAGAAAAAATCGTGCGAAGGTTATTCGCGTAATCGACTTGCTTGATACAGGTGCAGGCGCACCGGATGCGTTAACCAATTATGACTCACCTTTCCGTCGTGATAATTTGCGTGCTATTCGTATGTCAGAAGACGGTACTTTGTATGGTACAAACCGGGGACGTTCACAGGGTTGTGCCGAAGGTGAAGCCTGTAATCCAGGTGTCTTCCGTCAACACGTCTTTGTTGCATCTCCTGGTGATAATTATAAAACCGGCACGCTTGCACTTGATCCCGGTGTGAATGTTATCGCGGGTGTGAGTATCAACAGAATGTCTGGTCCAGGTTGTATTGCTGTTGAAGCTGAAGAGCTGGCAGCAACAGGTCGCAACTCAGGCGACGCCTGTGATGTAGAGACATTGTTTGTTGGTGTTTCTGCCGGTAATGCAGGTTGTGCTGGAACGGGTCCGGGTGCGAATCCAGCGAATGCATGTTTCCGTCCAGGCGGTACTGTGTATGAGTACCGTATCGATGCAGCACACCTWGATGGCGGTAATGGGCTGCCATGTGATGGTGTGCCCGATGCAGCTGGAAGCGAAGGAGCTAGTTTCTTGCCAGGTGGAAACAATGAAGGTTGTGCGTTACCTATCGCACAGTTCGATTTCGTTGCTCAAGGTGATGGAACTGATGATGACACCAGTGCGCTTGCTGATGGTGAAATCGAAACACTTGATCCACGTATGGTTATGCATATCCATGAGGCATTTAATCAATAAATGTTGTAAGTAATCAGCAACGGTGAACGTGTTTTGCCGTTGCTTTGTTTACAGGGTACATTTGTATATCGAAAATATTTCGGTATAGAAATGTACCCTGTAAACAAAATTTTATGATTTGGAATATTCACAKRACWRWTKRAKWKRWTWWGTTATGAARTATATTGTTTYCGTTGCTATAAGCCTTRTCTTGATTGGCTGYGATAAAGGTTTATCACAAGYTGAGAATACWGAAGATGCTGTTATAACACCGAGTYACCTWGAAGGTCCGATGAAAGGAAAGGTTGGTCGTAGTGGTTTGTATCGTATGTTACGAAGTGGTGGTGTGGTAAATAATCCAAAYACCAGTACGGGGAAGGCTATTTCCCGTCCAGTGGTTCARCTAGTCAAAAAAACGGATCGCATACCTTTGATTATAGGTGCGCAGATGTATATGCAATATCGGATGTGGCCTTTCCCTAAGTCACCTGCATACGTTGAACTTAGGCGGGTATTGAAACATCCTCCAATGACGTTACCAGAYGGTTCTATATCAACAGGATCAGACTTYATGCTKAAACGTAAGGTGTCTTCTAATCAAGTAATCAGTTATACCGGTTATAGTTTTGATGAAGACTATGAGTTGGTGGCGGGCGACTGGAATATCGAAATATGGTACAAGGATGAGARGCTGATTGAACAAAAGTTTACTACCTAYAGCCCGACTAAAGAAGAAGTGGCTAAGCTAATTCCACTGCTGAATTTAGGTAATAATGTTTTCWCACAAGTTAGTCCAGCTAACAATGGTAAGGCGAAAGCAAATTGGCAGCGTGTAGTGGTTAAACCAAATAGTAATCAAACAATCCCAGGTCTTTCAGAGTTGCAACAAGCCATAAACGATCCCTTCGCAGAGGACATAAGCAATTAATAGAGATGTCCTTAAGTTAAAACATGATTACGCGTTTACATAAAAGACGAGTGTATTTTAAGTTAACTTAAAAATATAGATAAAAAATATAATTTTTATTAATTCGAATTAATTGAAATAAATAGAGGAATAAATAAATGAAATTACAAAAAATAGTACCTGCCGCATGTATTGTATTAGGCAGTCTTGCATCTGTAAATGTGAGTGCGGACACGATTTCTTTTTCTGCAGTCGATGATGTGTTTTTTAGTTTTACCGGGTTGAATGGGCCTGATTTTGGTCTTGTGGCAGGACAATCGCCTTTTATGGCTTCGTTTGGTCTGGGCTCATTATCACAATTTGATTCCAGTCTTGGAGTCTTGACGGGTGCAAGTATTCGTATAGAAGGTAATCTAGAAGTGAATTCATTCTTATCGGATGATGGTGAAGCATTAGTAGAGGCAGATCCTCATAGTATAGCTGCGGCCTATTCATTATCAGTAGCGGGTCAAACAGTTACCGGTTTATCCTCTTGTTCAAGCGCGGGTTTTAGTGGTCCGTGCCAAGCTGACGATACCAGTAATGCGTTCATCAATACTACAGAAATATTTGGTGACCTGTCAGGCTTTACTGGTAATGGTGATCTGAGCGCATTTGATATTGACTTGCTTTTGACGCTAGATAGCTTTAGTTCAATTAATGCTGAATTYCCATTTATCGAATTTGARATCAAYTTCGATCAATCAATCGTTACCGTTGAGTATGAGTTCGCTGCTGTGCCGGTTCCTGCTGCTGCCTGGTTGTTTGCAAGTGGCTTAATCGGACTTATRGCACCTGCTATGCGTCGTCGAGTAYCATCTTGATTTCGSCGACTTAAGATCAGTTACAAAAAYTATGAATGAATTTATCAGTCWGACGGARTCAGGCTGRTAARTTTTTTGTATTAAGCGATAATATCTAAATATTAGTACCTGGGTTTTCTTATCGAATCATAATCGCCGGTAAGTGCAAACGGTACCGATCTGCCGACAAGCGATTCGATTAATTCGAGCTCTTCATCGGTGTGGTTTATAACCGGTGCTGGTCGRATGTRTTTTCCTGCAGGGGCATTGGCAAGAATRTATCTTGGTGCATCATGGTGTTTTGTCACYACCGTTTCTTTGCTGGTTGCRTCATTTAGTGATGCAAGATCGGCTGTTCCGTAACAGGTGCAGACATAAGTTTGGTCGGGCTCCGATTCGACATACATTCCTGTGCCACGTATGCCAAAGGTTGCAACGACTGTTTTAACYGCTAAGCGTTCGTCTTTTTTACGCTTACCAAATACGGATAATAATTTACCGGTTAGTAGTCTAAGCCCGGTGAGAATGACGTCACCCCCCTGTAATTCCAGTTTGCTATTGCTGCGTAGGATAAAAGCATCCTTATTCACTGCAAAAATGATATTGCTGTTTGCTCCAGTTTCTATAATTGAGCGGGGGGTGATTTGGGTATCGATGGTGGCTAAAGTTTTATCGACTTTGACGTTACCATTGAGTTTGTAGATAGATTTCCCGGGCACTAACTCACGTGGAATTTGGCCCATAGCCGTAGCCGGCAGGCTAAAACCCATGCTGCCGGTAGCAAATAAGCCGCTGCTTAGTGCTTTTATCAAAAAGTTGCGACGTTGCWCATCAAACTCATCCATGTTATACCCCATTTATGTTAGTTAGATTAGAGTTGCCAGATGCAATAATTTATCACACAATACAATGATATTAATCACAAGGATACTGAAATGAAAAAATATTTMAKYCTATTGTTATTGCCAGTATTTTTCTATACGGCAGCACTACAGGCAGCTAGTCCAATAAAAACTGATATTTCAGCTGGTTATACCTATGATGACAATGTGACACGCGCTGAACTTGCGCGCGATATTGAAAAGGACAGCATTCTAAATGTGGATGCTTCTGCCGCCTATAAACGGGTGTTGAATGATAAAAGCTTTATTTCGATTGAAGGTACATTGGCTGTTAATCAATATCTTGATTTTGAAAAGTTAAGTAACACCCGTCTGGGTATCAGTGGTCGTTATAATCTCCGGCTTTCTCCCGGTTATACTTCGGCGCGTTACTTTGCAAAAGTGGGGTATCAGCAACGATTATATAAAAGTGATCAGCGTGATGGTTCTGCTATTGAATTAGAACTTGGCTTGAGCAAACGACTGACTGATTTTGTCGCGATGCGACTAGGTTTTATCATCGAGAGTATCAGTGCAGATGAAAAGACGTTTGATGCGGATAATAATCGCTTATATGCGGATTTTGACTTTAAATTAACCGCAAAAAATAATGCCTATGTAACGTTGTTTTATGTTGATGGGGACGTGGTTTCTACAGCGGTTCCAACAGGTGAAATTATTCAGGCATCAAGTTCAATCGTACGAGATGATGCTTTTTTAGAGTTAACGCCATCACGTTTTGCATACAAACTTGGTGCAAAAACGATTTCGTTAAGAGTGGGTAATAGTTACGCTTTATCTTCGAAGCAAGGTGTTGACGGTTCTATTCTCTATTATGATTCGTCAGCTGACGGTGATAATGATTATTCGGGATTGATTTTTAATCTGAATTATCTTTATCGCTTTTAGAAATCAGATCTAGTCATTATTTTTAGCAATCATTTTCCTATAATTTTTTCTTTTTTGCAGCAGCTCGAATGGCGACGGAATATGCGGTATTGCTCCAGTGATTCATTTGCTCGGCATCTTCCAGTGTTTCTTCGGGCGCTTGATAATAATTCATCTTAAAGATTTTGTCTTTTTTGGCGTAAGTGAAGGGTGCAAGGTCTTTTGAGATAAAGTCTTGTTCAGTCTGTTTATCTGTTTATCTGTTTTCAGGTACAGTACGTTATCAGCAACCAGTCCAAACATTAAACCGTCAAGAAAAATACCGTGACCGCCAAACATACCTTTTGAATAAACGGGCCCCATTGATTGCATGAGATCGACGATGTATGAAACAAATTCTTTTTCTTTTTTAGATCCCGACATAAGCATTCGAGGATGACAATATAATAAAATTGTTACGGTTTTCGAGTTTTCTTTTTATAAAAGTGTCGGCTATCAAAGTGCAGGCGAACGAATTACCATCATTTTTTCAATCTGCATATCTTTGAATGTGTGCGGAATGCCGCCCACGCCATGACCAGAATGTTTTAAACCGGCGAAGGGCATCCAGTCTACGCGAAAAGCGGTGTGGTCATTAACCATGATAGCGGAAGCATCAAGTTGCTTGAATGCATGCATGCAGGTGTCGATGTTTTTAGAAAAAACGGCAGCCTGAAAAGCCACATCTAAACTATTGGCACGTGTAATGGCGTCGTCGATGTCTTCGTATTCATACACGCAGACCACCGGGCCGAAAATTTCATTCTGCGAAATAATAGCCTCTTCGCCTGGATTAAATAGTACGGTTGCGGGATAACAGCTATCAGAGATTCTTTCACCACCACTGAGTAATTCGGCGCCTTTGTCTATGGCATCTTTTACCCACTCATCAACGCGGTCAGTTTCTGCGTGTCGAATTAATGGGCCGATTTCTGTGTCCGGTAATGTGGGGTCACCAATTTTCATCTGCTTACCGGTTTCGGCAATTTTTTCTGCCAGTTGTCGTGCGATTTTTTTATCTGCATAGATGCGCTGTACAGAAACGCAGACTTGCCCCGCATGATAAAAGCCAGCTTTTGCTAATAGTGCAACGGTATCATCCATATCCGCATCGTGTGAAACGATAACCGGTGCTACGCCACCGTGCTCCAGTCCGCAGCGTGTACCATTGGCAAGTTTGGATCGTAACATCCAGCCGACACGTGCACTGCCGATAAAACTAAAAAACGCCACGCGGTTATCCGAAACTAATTTTTCTGCGGCTTCATGATTGGTTGTGACGATGCCCTGACACCAGGCTTCGGGTAATCCCGCTTCGTGTAAGATTTGAATGAGTCGAAAACAGGAGAGCGGTGTGTCTTCGGCTGGTTTAATAATAACCGGACAACCAGCCGCAACAGCAGGGCCGATTTGATGCACGGCCAGGTTGAGTGGATGATTGAAAGCACTAACGGCAACCACGACGCCAATCGGTTCGTGCGTAGTAAATGCCAGACGATTCATCGATGCTGCATTTTTCCCCATTGGAATTTCTTCACCGTGTTCACTGCGTATGACTTCGACACAATTTTTTATACCGTCGATAGCACGGGTGACTTCAACTTTTGAATCGGTAAGCGGTTTGCCACCTTCGCGAGCGGCTTCTACTGCAAGCTCTTCAAAACGTGATTGCATGATGTCAGCGGTTTTTTCTAATATAGTGATACGTTGCTCAGCCGTTAACCAGTTTTGTTTATTGCTAAATAACTGCTGGGCTTTTTCTAATGCGATTTCAGCAGCGTTTGCATCACCGGTTTCTATTGTCGCAATTTGAGCGCCGTCGTAAGGTGCTGTTACGTTGATGTTACCTGCAGGAGTTGCACCGGGGATTAGAAGTTTGAAATGCTCAGTCATTTGTTTTCTCACATTTTACTAGATGTTCATCAGGGTATAAATATAAAGCTTGTCATTCTGAACGATAGTGAAGGATCTTAGACGTCAGAGTACAAGATCCTTCACTATGTTCAGGATGACAACATCGCGCGTATTAAATTGGGCAGGCAATATTACCCAATCGTTCCGTCAATATCATATTCTCACGATAATCAATCGGTATCACGACCAGACTGGGCCCTTCTTCATTAAATGCCTTTTCCAGTGTGGCTACCAGGTCACGACTATTTTCGACCTTATGACCACACCAGCCAAATGACTCAGCCAGTTTTAACCAGTCGGGATTGCCAAAAGATAAATCAGTGTGTTTGCCAAACTCGCTTTCCTGTTTCCATGCAATCAATCCGTACATATTATCTTCCCATACCATGGTAACAATATTGGTATTCAATCGCTTCGCTGTTTCCATTTCCTGAACATTCATCAGATAACCCGCATCGCCGGATATCGACAAAATACGTCGGTCAGGGTAAACCAGTGCAGCCGCGATAGCACCAGGCAGGGCAAATCCCATGGAACAAAAACCATTGGGAATTAAACAGGTATTGGGTTCATGGCATTGGTAGTGTCTGGCAATCCACATCTTATGTGCACCAACATCGGATAGTAAAATATCATGTGGTCCCATAACTTCACGGCAATCCCACAGAACTTTTTGTGGTCGAATTGAGCCTTCGGTATCGTCATCTTTATACATGCTTAGTTCTTCCTGCATGCTGCTGCGAGTTGCTGCTTGATGAGACGTATCAAAATCTAAACCACCATTGCCATCGATGCGTTGGTTTAACATCCATAAAGTATGAGCAAGATCACCGACTAATTCGGTTTCAGGGTGATAGTCAGAATCGATCTCTGCGGGTAGAAAGTCAGCGTGGATGATGTGGTGGTCACCTTTTGAATTCCACAGGTTAGGGTGGTATTCAACCATGTCATAACCGAGCGCCAGTACCACGTCGGCTTTTTCCAACGCGCAAGCAACAACGTCTCGTGATTGTAAGCCGATAGTATAGAGACAGTAGTCAGCATCCATATCCACGCAGCCTTTCGCCATAAAGGTATTAATGACACCGATACCGGTTTTTTCGCAGAACATGCGTAACTGTTTGCTTGCACGCCGACGGATGCAGCCATTACCTGCGAGGATGATAGGGTGCTTTGCGTTCTTTAATACTTCAAATGCCTGATCGATGATCTTGTCATCGGTCACCGCTCGCCTGAAGCGTTGTGGTTTTAAGGGTTTGGTGGTGGTTGGCAGTTTTGCCACATCTTCCGGTAGTTCGATATGGACCGCGCCGGGTTTTTCTGTTCGTGCTATGCGTACAGCTTTGCGTATAATCTCTGGGATATTGTCCTGATGTAAAACCGTGGTCGCCCACTTGGTCACGGGTTCAAACATTTTTACCACATCCATAATTTGATGCGATTCTTTATGCAGACGTTGTGATGAACCCTGACCGGTGAGTGCCAACAAAGGTGCACGATCCATATTGGAATCAGCAACGCCAGTAATCAAATTGGTCGCACCGGGGCCAAGTGTACCGAGACAACCCGCAGCATTGCCTGTGAGTCTGCCGTAGATTTCGGCCATAAAGGCAGCGCCTTGTTCGTGTCGGGTGAGAATAAATTTAATCTTTGTAGATTTCTCCAGTGACATCATGAAATCAGCGTTTTCTTCCCCCGGTACGCCAAAGATGTATTCAATGCCTTCTTCTTCTAAACAACTTACAAACAGATCTGATGCTTTCATTGTTGTCCTGCCGTTTTGTGAATTTATGAGTGTTATTTATGAGAACACTTCAGAGTGATAGTTCATTTTTATAAGATGGGCTACTTGCCCGCTCAAGTTTCTATATTTATTATCGGCTTATTTTTAAAAAGCTATACTATATCGCTATGAATTTTTATGTCTATTTATTATTTGTATTGTTTTGTGAATAGCTGATATATGGTGTCTCTAATGGTAAGATTGCATTATTGAACCGTTAAGTTTGAGCGTAAGGATAATATTATGCAATCGCAATCTATAAAAATACAATTATTGACCCTTTCCAGCATTATTGTTGTATTGGCCCTATTTCGTTTGTTTCCTCATTGGCCAAATGTATCACCGGTAGCTGCCATGGCTTTGTTTGGTGGAGCTTATTTTGCAGATAAACGATTAGCGTTTATTGTTCCATTTGTGGCTCTATTTATCAGTGACCTGATTATTGGCTTACATAATTCAATGATTTTTGTTTATGCCGGATTTGGACTGACGGTAATGGTCGGGTTCTGGTTGAAAAATCGCATGACTGTTACAACCACGGCTTTTGCAGTATTGTTTGCTTCTGTGCTTTTCTTCTTGCTGACGAATTTTGGTGCCTGGATGACATCGGGTATCTACGTTAAATCGATAGAAGGTTTGATGCAGGCATATATTGCGGGTATTCCTTTTTTCCAGAATTCTTTATTGGGTAACGGGGTTTATGCCGGGGTTATTTTTGGTGGGTATTATTTATTGCAGAAAAATTTTTCTGCTTTGAAGGTATCGGTTCTTAAGTAGTTTTCCTGTAGGCGTGAGGCATAGGGATATGCCGAATAGTTTATTCGCACGAGTATATTTTATCCTGACTTCTTGTTACTCCGTTCCTACAACATATAGAGTAAAAAATTAAGGCTTCAACCCAACCCCTAACCTCAACAACCGTAAAGAAAAATAAAACAACACCACAATAAATGCAATAATAATAACAAACGCCGTACTCAAGTCGATATCACTCACCCCAAGCAAGCCATAGCGAAAAGCGTTAATCATATAAAGTATAGGGTTAACCAAAGAAACATTTTGCCAGAATTCGGGCAACATTTTAATTGAATAAAATATACCACCAAGATAAGTAAGTGGCATTAATACAAATGTCGGGATGATGGTTATGTCATCAAAACTTTTAGCATAGGCGGCGTTAATGAACCCTGCCAAAGAAAATAAAATTGACGTTAAAATAAATACGGCAATGGTTACGCTGTAACTGTAAATCTGGAAGTCAGAAAAAAACATGGATACGATGGTGACCGAGATGCCAACGATGATACCTCTGGCTAATCCACCGGATACAAAGCCGATTAATATGATGTAGTTAGGTAAGGGCGAAACCAGCATCTCTTCTATACTATGGTGAAATTTGGCGCTGAAAAATGACGAGACAACATTGGCGTAAGCGTTGGTGATGACGGACATCAGAATTAAACCAGGCACGATGTAATCCATATATTCAAAACCATCAATGTCATTAATCTGTGAGCCGATGAGTTTGCCGAAGATAATAAAATAGAGTCCGATTGAAATAGCGGGTGGTAATATGGTCTGTACCCAAATCCGTATAAAACGTAAAAATTCTTTTATAACAAGGGTTTTTAGCGCGACAAATTGTTCAGATTGATTCACACTATATCCTTATGGCTAGTACTTTTATTATTCACTAAACCGATAAATAATTGTTCCAGCCGGTTAGTTTTGTTTTTCATGCTGACCACTTCAATTCCGCACGATTTTAAAATATCGAAAAGATCGGTCATGTTTTGCGTCGCGCTGATGTCTGCTTCTAATGTTGTGTTGTCGACCTTTCTTATTGCGTAGCCTTCGCACTCGGGTATTGAATCAATGGCTGTGCTGAGATATAGGATAAAGGTTTCAATATGCAGTCTGTCAAGCAGTGTCCGCATCTGAGTTTGCTCGACGGTAATGCCATCGTTGATTATGGCGATGTTATTGCACAGGCTTTCAGCTTCTTCGAGGTAATGGGTAGTCAGGATAATAGTGATACCTTCATCGTTTTTTTCTTTTAAAAACGCCCACATGGAATGGCGAATTTCGATATCAACACCGGCAGTGGGTTCGTCTAATATGAGAAGTTTTGGACGGTGCATCAATGCGCGTGCAATCATCAGGCGGCGTTTCATGCCGCCGGATAATTCTTTAGCCATGTCATAGCGTTTGTCCCAGAGTTTTAATTGTTTGAGGTAGGTTTCGGCGCGTTGTTTCGCCTGTTCTCGATTAATACCGTAGTAACCCGCCTGGTTTATAAGAATTTCACCAATGGGCTCGAAAATATTGAAATTAAATTCCTGTGGTACCAGTCCTATGTGCATGCGGACATCTGGCGTATGGTTATCTAAATTGTGACCAAAAACTTCGACATGCCCGGAGGTTTTGTTTATCAGTGAAGATATAATGCCAATAACGGTTGATTTACCGGCGCCATTGGGGCCGAGTAAGGCGAAGAAGTCTCCTTCTTTAACTGTAAGATCGACGCCTTTTAAAGCATTTACCCCGTTTTTATAGGTTTTTTTTAGATTTTTTATGCGTAAGGCGTTCAATTTATATTTATTCTATTTTAGTATTAGTCTGTTAAATTTGTGGTTGTGATGTTACAGTGTTTATATAAGTAATACGACCGTCTAAGAAATGTTCTGTCAGAACGATGTAGGCGGAATATTATATTTCAATAGCAGGCATGCTTCTTACTATTTTTTATGAGTACACACTAATGGGCACTAAAGGCGACGGAAATCGTCAGCGAATTGTCGATGCGGCGGATAAGTTGTTTTATCGTCGTGGCTACAATCAAACGTCCTTTCAGGATATCTCCGACGCAACTGGGATTCCGCGAGGTAATTTTTACTACTATTTCAAGACGAAAGATGAGATTCTAAATGCCGTTGTCAATTCGCGTATGGATGAATTGAGTGAAATGTTAAATCATTGTGAAGCTGAAACCGATGATGCAAGAGGGCGACTGCTGCTATTCAGTAATATGCTGGAAGTGAATCAGGATAAGGTTATTGAATCGGGTTGTCCGATTGGTACGCTTAGCTCTGAGTTAGCGAAGAATGATCCAACATTGCATACAAAGTCAAAACAAACATTTGTTTTGTTGCGTAATTGGGTTAAGCAACAATTCGATACCATAGGCTTAAGTAATGCCGATGAGTTAGCTATGGATTTATTGGCTAAGCTTCAAGGCGTAGCTGTTCTGGCATGTGCGTTTAAAGATGTGGAATATGTAAAACGTAGTCATCAGGATATTAAAAACTGGATTAATGACAAAACTTTAAATTAATTTTTTTGGGGTAGTAGTGATAGATATGTCTATCCAGAAAACTTATTTAGCGGCATTTAAGGGTAACTTTACCTCTACCATGCGATGGCATGATCTGGACGCCTTTTGGGACGTATTGAAAGTGCAAGCGGATGACCAGTGGTTTATCTACGCAGTGGGTGAAATGCCCCCCTTTGAAACGGTTGATAAAAGCCAGTTATTAACTTTTATTGATAAAATTGATGCGTTGTTACATAAAGAACATGATGAAGAGTATTGCGGTATTGTCTATATAGACAACCAGCACGCCCCTGAATTTATTAAAATATTTGATCCCAATAACCTCGGTGTGTCATGTGGTTTTAGTGAAAATCCTCCGTTACCAGGCTGGATACTGTCGAAGATACAGCCTGTTGAGTTAGAGACTGCGTTCAATCCGCCTAAAAATCGACAACGTTGGTGGCAAAAAATATTCGCTTGATTTTCGCCTGGGTTATAAAACAATTCAAAAAATGTAGTATCATTCTAAATAAGTTGTGCAGTTATGACTTAAGGGTACAATCAATTCATAGAGGTGCCCTTAAATCAGCGCAATATTAAATACTAATTTATTTGAATTTTTTGACGGGGTGTCGTGTGGATAAGATGGATAAATCAAAGAAGGCCTTTTTTTTATTTGTAGGCCTGATAATGTGGGCAGGGATTTGGCTAACTGGTTTTGATACGGTTCACTGGATATTGTTTCTTCCCGCTACATTTTTTCTTTTTTCAGCAATCACCGGCATCTGTCCCGGTATGGTTTTCTTTACTGATTTATTCAAAGATAAACAAACAAAATAATTTTTTTATCGAAAAATTTTATTTTAATAGTTCTTCACGATCTTTTTCAGATTCGTTATAGGTTTTATTTGCGTCTTCCATGCAACGATCATATTCTGAGATAGGACCGTTCCTGCATTCTGTGGTATGTGAAAATTTTGCAGATTCATACCAGTTTGATTTTCCGCAGGCACTTATTAGTAAAAGCATTGATAGCAATATTATTTTCTTAGGGTGAGTCATCTTGATTTTGTATGAAATTTAAAAAAGATACATAATGTCACTGTTGTCCATTAACTTCAAGCTATCTTCATGTCTTGAATAGTTAATAGAGGTTCCTAAATGTTTGACTTTGTTTTCATGGATGTGTCGCTTAGTTCGAACTGGCATTCTGGCATGACGATATCTGAGGCGTTTCTTTTGTAGTCAATATTTTGTGGCATTTAACGCTCAGTAAAAGCATTATCTAATCCTCGTGATACGGGTCTTAGTAAATAAGCCAATATTGACTTTGAACCGGTTTCAATGTTTGCAGCGACGGTCATACCCGGAATGATTTTCATTATTTCCGGGTTATCACCCACCCATGATTTATCAAGTGTAATTTCTGCGCGATAGTAGGGGTTGTTTTTTTCATCAAGATAAGTAGTGGCCGATATATGTTTTACTTTGCCATTTATACTGCCGTAACGAGATGAATTGTAACTGTCTATTTTTACATCAGCACTTTGACCGATATGCACATGGCCGATGTCTTTTGGTAAAATTCGTGACTCGACGATTAGTTCATCATTGACTGGAACAATGCGAAGAATGATTTTTCCGGGTTCTGCTACAGCATTTATACTGTTAATAGAAAGCGCTTGAACAATACCTGAAACTGGTGATACCACATTAAGGCGATTCGCCCTGTCTATTAAACGAATTAGTGTTTGTTCGACTTCAGCTAATTCATTGGCGACCTGTCCTGATTCAATATGAATGTCTTTAATGAACTGAAATTCGACATCTTTTCGACGATGTTTGACTTCAGATAAAGTTATTATAGCAACGTTATAATCATCCTGAAATTGTCGATATTCGCGTAAATTTTCTAAAAGTTGTATTTGAGTCGTTAATAATTCATCACGAGCAACAACGCCAGTTTTGTTAAGGCGTTTGCGAATAGTTACCTGCTCCTCGAGTAAAACAACCTCTTTTTCCATGATGTTAGACTGGTTGAGTGAGCGTTGTTTTTCTGATTTCTTTTGTTCGACCTGCTGATTAATGACAGATATTTTTTGTGACTGACTATTTAGTTGTGCATGATAAATTGTTTTTTGATGTTCGGCTAATTCCGGGTAATTATTTGCGGTATCTCCAAAATTAGGGACACGATTGCCAATCAATGCCTGTAAACGTTCTTGCTGGAATAATAATGAAGCATAGCGAACCTGCATTTGTTCCAGATCAGACATGGTCGCAGGCGGTGCGAACCGTAGCAAGGTATCTCCCTTGTTGACCAGGTCGCCATTTCTTACCAGTATTTCACTGACGATACCGCCTTCAAGATGTTGCACATTATGAATAAGATCAGCGGGTATCACTTCACCTTGTGTCGCGGCTATTTCTTTTATTGGGGTTAAATGTGCCCACAGGACGAGAGCAAAAAACAGTACACCACTGAATATAATAGCGACATTAATAACTTTTGTGGGCGTGGTTTCTTCGAGTTGAATCGCCTGATTTAAATAATGCGCTCGGGCTCGCGGTAAGCCCGCAGTGGTGTTGGCAGCAAAAACAATATTATTATCTTTCATGATATTTTCTCCAGCATCATGTTTATTACAGTGTCGACATCACCGGTATGTTTAACCATGCCGTGTTCCATCAAAATGGCTTTATCAGCAAGGCGGATATGTGAGGGACGGTGGCTGACCATAATAATGGTGTGTTTACCTTTGAGCTTTTTAAGTTGTTGAATTAAGCGTTGATCACTTTCATCGTCTAAAGAGGCGCCTGGTTCATCGAGTAATAAAACTTTTGCGGGATTAACAAAAGCACGTGCCATGGATAATGCACGTAGGAATCCTGGCGGCATGTGATCGTCTGTGTTATCACCAATACGCGTATCAAAACCTTCGGGTAATGAGAGAATATCATCGAGAACGCCGGCTTCTTCTGCCGCACAGTGAAGGTCTTCGTCGGTGGCAAGTATGTTATTTAAACGCATGTTCTGTGCAATGGAACCATGAAACATGGTAGTAACCTGTGGAACATATGAAATAGCACGCCTTAAATCCATTGCATTAAGTTGTCTAATATCCAGTTCATCAATGGAAAATGAACCAGCTTGTGGYCRGTMSNKSMCASCTNTCAWCTKMAYSAGSRWKSATTKAMMKKYTCCYRYRYYGMSWYNAKAWRGYRATCATTTCACCTGGTTTGACATCAAAGCTGACTCCTAGTAATGCTGGATCTTCCTCAGGTCCATAACGGAAACTAACACGATCGACATTAATACGGCCATCAAGTTCGGATAATAATAAGCTGGATTGTCCTGAATTTTGTTCAACTTGTAGACGCATTAGTTGATTAATCTGTCCGATGGATTTATTTAACTGCTGGAATTTGAAAAAGGATAAAAAAGCACCTTGCAGCGGTGATAAAACACGCCAGACTAAAGCCATGGTTGCGATTAATGCACCGATGGTCATATCACCATTAATAACCATCAGTGTGCCAAAACCAACAGTTGCTGCGCCAGCCATCGCCATCAATGATTGTGAAACACTGTTTAATACGCTGCTTGCAATAAACGTTTCAYAACTAGCCATAACTGAGTCGCCCGATGTTTCTCTGAAACGTTCCCACCAAATAGATTCACCACCGATGGCTTTGATTTCTTTGCGACCGTCCATGCTCTGCATTAGCATGCGTTGTTTATTGGTTTTTGCTATACCCGACTGTTTAACTTTTGAGCTGGTATAGGGTAACCAGAAAATACCGAATACGATGTAAGCAAATATTACGGCGACTGGAATAATAGCTAACCAGCCAGCAAGAATAGCAATGACTGTAATAAACATAATAGCGAAGGGAATCTCGAGTGTCATAGCCGCATTAGGGCCAGTAAAAAAGTCTCGTACTGAATCAAACTGTTTTAAGCGAGAGAGTTGCGCGGAAACCGTTGAGCGTTCAGTATAAACAGGGGGTAAAAATATTAGTTGTCTGAACGTTTCGGTACCAATCAAATAATCGATTCGCCCGGCAACAGAGCCTAATAACTGTGCACGAAGATAACGTAATATTAAATCAGCGACTAACAAAACGCCTACGCCCGTTATGATATAGGGCAGTGTTTCAATTGATTTTGCGCCGATGACTTTATCGTAAATAACCATAACAAAGAGCGGCACGGTTAATGCAACAAAATTAATTATGAAGGTCATGGCTAATAAATGAACGATAAGATGTTTAAACCGTTTTAATAAGCGATAGAACCAGGCATCACCTGCGTCATTGATAGTCATGCCATGGCTTGGATGCGTATCAGTAAAAACATAAGCTGTGCCGACTGTTTCATCAGGCAAGATGAATTCATATTTTTCTGTCACGGCATTAAAACAGCTTATTTTTTCTTTTTCTTTATTTAATAAAACACGGATATCGCCTTCTTCTGAAATAAAGAGACAAGGGTAGAGTTCTGATTGTATGGATTGTAACTGTGTATCTTGAGGTGTGCTGTCATAACCTAATGTAACTAGGATATTGCGTAGGTCAACCAGCTCCAGATGTTCAGCGTAATGCGGCAATGCCTCGAGTAATTCACGTGCATAATTGTGCCACCCCAGTTCTTTTAATAATGGAATAATACAGGCTGCATAGGGTGAATCATCATGAAAGTCATTTAAGGCATCATTTCGTAGCGCTTCAGCCAGACGCTCAGAAAAGGGCAGATCTACTTTCTTGTCGCGTGTTTTCAGGTTTTCAATGGGTAATATATGCGTGACGTTCATAATTATCCTTTTGAGCCAGGTTGTGCAAGCATTGCGGTTTGTGACATATTTAACTCTGTCACTTCGATGAGATGTTTATTGACTATTTTAAATTGACGATCACATAGATTTAGGAAAGAAGGCCTGTGAGAGACTATCACCAGCGTTTTTTCTTTTTTAAATTTTTCTATAACTTTGTGAAGTCGCGAATCATTTTTTATATCAAAATTTGCATTCGCATCATCAAATAGCATGATTTTTGGGTGGCCAACAAGAGAGCGAACCATGATTATTTTCTGGCGCACGCCTTCTGATAGAGAGTCAACCGCTGCGCCACCGACTTGTGTGTCAAGGCCTGCTGGTAGGCGTGTAATAATTTCATCGAGACCTAATATTTTTGATAGTTCAATGGCCTGTTCGATTGCTTCTCCCTCACGATATAACGTCATGTTTTCAAGGATGGTTCCTTCAAACAAAACGCCATGTTGCGGCACGATACCAATTTGTGCACGTAAATATTCAAATTCGTAGYTATGTATATTGTTTTCATCAAGTAAAATTTCACCTTTATTCGGCCGTAGAAAACCAGATAAAAGAGCTRTTAATGTAGATTTTCCTGCACCGTTACKGCCTGTAATGGAGATGCTGTCACCTGCATTAATGGTTAATGAAATATCTTCAAGCAAACTTTCTTTTTGAGTTGGGTATTTAAAGCTTACATTTTGAAGCTCAATTTTTCCTTGAATGCCTTTAACTGGTTTAATGTGGCCTGATTTTTCTTCTTCAATAGAATATAACTCAGCAACCTTTTCGTGAGCCAGACGCACTGTTTGAAATTGTGACCAGATGTTCATGGCGTTTAAACCCGGTTGTAATACACGACTGGATAGCATAGTACCGGCAGCCAGYGCRCCGATAGTCAGGCTACCATCGATGACAAAAATACTGCCTATACTAGCGAAACATATAACAGCAAGYTGTGAGATGGTGGCACCAATACCCTGAACAACACTGTTTAGTTTGGCAAGTTCACTGACGCTYTCTGCTGATTTTTTTTGTAATCTTTCATAGCGACGTAACATTAATGATTCCATCGCCATKGATTTAATGGTATGGATACCTGTTAGTGTTTCGTGAATGAAGTTTTGCCTTCTTTCTTCCATGACAGAACGCTTTTTAAGAGCATGACGTAGATGATTACCTATGTTTGTCGACACCACAAAGAATATTCCCAACAATACTAAAGGAATTAAAATTAAAGGGCCTGCAATAATATAGATAAGTGTCAGAAATATAAAAACGAAAGGAATATCCATCGCTAATAGAATGGACTGGCTTGAATAAAACTCCTGTATTTTTTCTAATGCCTCCATTTTATCTAGATAGTAACTTGTGGGTTTACTAGTGAATGCGGTCGATTCAGCATCAAGAATATGGTTCATTGCATGCAGGCTTTCACGGTGATCGAAACGTGCACCTTCCCAACTTAATATCATTGAACGAAATATTTTCAAAAAACTGTCAATAATAATAACAACGATTAAGCCGATCATTAGAAGCGTGAATGATTCAATGGCTTTATTCGGAATAATTCGATCGTATACCTGCAAGATCACCATAGGCAGGGCTAGAGCAAGTATATTAATCATCAGAGAAGCCACTAATACGCTGGGGTTGCGCCATGTGGCGGGCGTTTTTAACGCACCTTTTGCTATATTTTTTCTCATTAAATTCTCGTATTTATTTGTTATACGCAATAAAAATTCGATGAATCGTGATTGCGATATGAATTTCTATCGGCAGCCAATGGATATTCTTGAGGCTTTATATGCTGCACTTATATGTAAAAAAATTAAAGAATGTATATCAGTGGTCGATTAAGAGGAGGTAGTGCTATATCTGCGTGATTCAGATAGTGGTAGATATGCACGTCGATTAGACTTGAGGAAATGACAATGGTTGATAAAACTAACTCGAATAATGCTGATTCTACAGCTGAGGATGATGCACAGAAATCTTCTGAGGAGCTGTTTTTACGTGGTTCTGAACAAGATGGTGCGTTACGTGATAAATCAGATAATGATGGCCTGAAGCTGGATGATTCGCAGGAAGAATTAGCTTTACAGAACATTCAACGAGGTAGTGAACAACGTGAAATTGTCGACAGGGGCAGTATAGAAAAAGGTGAGGGCGTGGGTCATGATGGCGCTGTCGATGTTAAATCTTTATCGCCAAAACAAAGTGCACAATCTAATACTGCTAATGCAGAAGAGAATCACACTGATGCTGAAAAAACATTTTTTCCATCATCCTCAAATAATGAAACAGGTAATAATACTCAAAAATTAGTATCTGACAATGATGACCAAGATTCAAGACGTGTATTACTCAATTCAGAAGAAAGGGGTGGACAGTCTGAAGGTATACAAGTTGCTGCTAGTGCTAATGAAATACCATTCACTGATTCTGCAGTGAATGATGCAGAAGAAACTACGCCAAATAATATCAGTGATGAAAAAATTGAAGACCTGGCTAATCGTGCACCTGATGCCGGTGACGCTACTGTACTGAGTGTAGATGAAGGCAGTCCTATGCTGAGTGGTCAGATTGAAGCGACCGATGCTAATTCATCTGATGTGTTGAGCTATCAGGTGATTGAAGGTTCAAATATTCCAGATGGCTTTTCATTCTCAGGAGATGGTAGCTGGCAGTTCGACGCCCAGGATGAAGCTTATGATTATTTAAATGTGGGTGATTCAGTCGTTTTCACTATACCGGTAATCGTGTCAGATAACCAAGGCGCGAGTGATACGACTTTTATTCAAATTACGGTATCCGGTACGAATGATGCACCGGTTGCTGGAGCCTCTGTTTCAACCGATGTAGATGAAGGAGCCGGTTCGATCAATGGTCAGTTAACCGCTACAGATCTTGATGACGGTGCCACGATTACGTATGCGGTAAGTGAAGGTTCGGCTACGCCAGATGGTTTTATTTTAAATGCAGATGGCAGTTATAGCTTTGACCCATCTGATAACGCTTATGAATACCTGAATGTTGGTGCTAGTGAAGAGTTGTCTATCCCGGTAACAGTGAGGGACGAAAACGGTGCAACGGATACCACGTTGATAACCATTACGGTTGCAGGAACAAATGATGCCCCTATTGTCAGTAGTACTACAACGATTCAGCGGATCGAAGAAAATCTTGACGGTTTTACCGGCTATGGCGAAACATGGTCAGGTGAGGTTTATTCTGTAATAACACAGGAAGAGATGTTGCAACATCTAAATATCAGTGATGTGGATAGCAGTGATTTTACAGTGACACTCACTAATACGGATGATGGTTCAAACTGGCATGGTGGATTATCGGCAATAGATAGTACTTTCAGTAATGTGACATCTAACAATTATGACGAAACCGTTATACAGGTAACACAGGCGTTTTTAGATAATTATCCGCAAATCGAAGCGGAAGTAGGTGATTTCTATTTTGATAATGTCGAATTTGATCAATTAAATGATGGTGATATCGCAAGCATAAGTTTTAGTATTCAAGTATCTGATGGTGATGCTGTCAGTGAATCGCAGATTATCAATATTGAAGTTATTGGTACCAATGATGCACCTGTTATTCAGGCAGAAGTATTTTCTGCCAATGAGGGCAGCAGTCTGATTAGTGGACAACTCGATTCCAGTGATGTGGATGATGGCTCAACGGCTACTTTTTCTATTTCTGGCGGCAATACTGCACCAGATGGTTTTATCTTAAATGCGGATGGTAGTTACAGCTTTGATCCTGCTGAGGGTGTTTATGACTATCTTAACGTCGGTGACAGCGAAGTATTAACCATACCTGTTACCGTCACTGATGATAACGGTGCAACCGATACAGCACAAATTCAAATTACCGTTACAGGTACTAATGATGCGCCAACAGCGATTGATTTTACGGGCACGACTGTTGATGAAAATGCCACTGCCGGCACGGTTGTTGCGCAGATGGCAACACAGGATGTCGATGATGGTGAGACTTTTACGTACGCTATTACCGAAGATGCATCGGGTCTTTTTGAAATATCAGGTGACCAAATTCTTGTAAAAGATGGCGCAGATATAGATTTTGAGGCTGGCGCTTCTCACRATGTAATGGTGCAGGTTACCGATGCTAATGGTCTCAGTTACACACAGACRGTATCACTAACMGTTAATGATATAAATGAAGCACCRACAGATATTGTTTTCGCAGGGGGGAGCATTGATGAAAATTCTGGCGCAGGTTCKGTTGTCGCCACACTTACCACGGTAGATGAAGATAGTGTTGAGTCWTTYAGTTATTCGCTAACGGATGACTCTGGCTTATTTGAAATTGCGGGTAACAATATCGTTGTTAAAAGTAGCGCAGATATAGATTTTGAATCAGCTGAATCACATGATATTAGTGTGGATGTAACAGATTCTTCTGGGAACACCTATTCAGAAAACTTTACGATAAATGTGAATGACATTGTTGAAAATTTTKCACCCGATGCAGTCAATGATATTAGTGATAGCTTTATRCCYGAAARTGCTAGCCTCACTGCGGAGTTTAAYTTTGATCAAGGTRTMCCYGCWGCTTCACTTGGTKCAGTMWCCACGGATACKGATGGWCARGTYGGYGACTCAGCARATTTTAATTCAGCAAAAGTTGAAGTCAGTGACCTGGCATTAAATGGTGAAGCAGGGGCGCAGACAACYGTAWCAATGTGGATACAGGCWAACCCTGAAGGKGRTTGGGAAATGCTGGTTGCCTCTRATCRTTATGACATGGTGATGTTAAATGGTGATATTGGTTTCAAYACAGCGGGKGGTGATTTRTTTGGTACCGATGCGAGTGAGTTGGCCGAYGGYGAATGGCATCAGRTTGTAGGCGTWTTTACTAATGGTGATGTKACACAAAATACCATTTWTATTGATGGCGTCGAACAAGARATGTCACAGATTCAAGGTACGCCTAATAATAGTGTTGCCAACATYGATTCCAGTAGTGGYAGYCTGYATTTYGGTAGTTGGGGTGCCAATGATAATTAYCGYTTCAGCGGTAGYATGGATGAAGTYAAAGTTTATGATGGTGTRYTAAGYAATRMTGAAATYAMTCARTWRYATRATYTRGAATCAGCAAATCAAAAATGGGATGCGAACACTTTAACAACAGATGAAGATGTCGCGCTAGTAATTGCCCCTGCTAGTTTGCTTGCCAATGATTCTGATGTAGATGGCGTTGCAGAAATAATTATTTACAACATTGCTGGTAAAAGAATATTTACTCAACAATATTATGCCACCAAAGGAAATAATGAATTTGAGTTGACAACTGTTAACTTACCACAAGG
>NVWZ01000020.1 GCA_002746365.1 Thiotrichaceae bacterium | reverse complement strand
AACAGTGATTTTTTCTTTTCTTTCTCACTCAGCATTTTTGCCAGTTTGGCAACCGTGGTGGTTTTACCTGCACCCTGCAAACCCGCCATTAACACGACTGCGGGAGGTTGCGCACTTAGATCGAGCTTTTCATTTTGCTCGCCCATCACCTTAACCAGTTCTTGCTGTACGATATTGACGAATATTTGACCCGGTTTAAGGCTGGTTAATACCTCTTCACCCATTGCCCGCTGCTTAACATCATCGATGAATAATCGAACCACATCCAGTGCTACATCCGCTTCCAGCAATGCCATACGCACATCGCGCAATGCATCCTGAATATTATCTTCGGTTAATCGGCCTTCACCACGCAGTTTTTGCGCGGTACTGGCAAGGCGGTCACTCAATCCATCAAACATGGCATACCTGACTATAGAATTGTTTTACAGGTGGAAATTATAGCGGAATATTCAGGGGTTAGAGACGATTTTTTGCTAACCGCCCCAGGAATCTATCATGTAGGTTGGTGCTGAGACACCCAACCTTGTATCTCTGCGCCTCTGCGAGAAACCAGTTTTTACGGCTATTTCTGACWTAAGTAAGTGCCGTTACGTYTCTGGCCCMAATTAACTTAYAGCTGAAAAACATCACCACTCTTAAGYTGATGAATWTCYTGATCGGGCATCGCGGCTTTRCATTGYTCGATTATTTCTTCTTCACTTCTGGGTTTTAGGTGGGAAATACARACCTTGGTTTTATGATTTAGTTTGGCAATATCCTGCGCTAATAACTGCGGGCAGTAATGAAAAGCCWTCTTMGCCATTTCAATRTCTTTATCCGCATAGGCCGACTCAACAAATAACAARTCGAGTGATTCGCGYTYATTYAGACKRGCCCAAAAGTTTTCGTTGCTTGTTGTATCGCCACTAAAGGCAAARATTTTACCTTCTGACTCTATACAGTAACCCACACCCGGCACCGTGTGATTAACACTAATCATTTCAATACGACGACCGGATAYATCTAAAATGGAACCGGCTTGCATTRCTTCAAGYTTTAATACYGCATTGCTTTTGTGAGGTAACTCAGTGAAATCTGGCCAGATAAYCCCGTTGAAAATATGATCACGCAACGCTTTTATRGTTTCAGGYAATGCGTGTACAATAATRGGRTTGYCGACCAGATCATCAAAAAGCGTATCCGCTAATAACGGAATCGATRAAATATGRTCTAAATGCGAATGCGTAATAAAGAYATGTTTTATACYGCGCATCGCRTYGAKYGATAAATTACACRCGCCCGTRCCKGCGTCAATTARTATGTCATCRTCCACCAAATAGGAGGTTGTTGCCACATCTTGATTAATACCACCACTRCACCCYAATACACGCACTCTCATTCCAATATACCCACTTCTATTCAACAGTATGCTTTAACCTTAGATTATGGTCTAATCTAGTRATAAYATGCCACGTAAAAGACAGGCTTTAGCGCGACATAATCGTTATAATGYGAACAGGTTCACATTATATTTCATCAGGGTGCTTTTAAACGGTATCAATAAATCAACTCAAGYTCAGTATAGACAGAAAAAAACATTTCARCATGAATAACACTATCTTAACTTTCGGCGCCATTCTGCTTTATTTTAYATGCTCAATTTTGCTAKTTCTTTATCTTAATCAATCTRGCAGCACCGGCTCGAAYACCAAAACCRGGTTGCCCAAACGCAAAATCATATTAATAGGCTTTGGCGGCCTATTACTACACCTATTAGTGCTATACAGCAGTATGTTTAGTGACGCCSSCAWTAWMTTYKGYTYYYMMMATGCNMAWWYMTTWWSYCWKKGCWTTKSKYRTKMTWTTYASYKYRAKMGMARYCTRKSGRMAMSSYKKYKWGMTWMWMAMMWTTATCCTGCTACCCATTACTATTATTGCTATCGCACTGGAGTACTTTGGCACCAGTAGTCACCTGCTACCTGCAGGGAGCTCTTCTGCTCTTATCTTCCATGTGGCGACCTCAATCATCGCTTATAGCCTGTTAGCGCTGGCCGCACTCCAGGCCGTTTTGTTGTCGATACAAAACAAATTCCTCCATGCTCATCAACCGGGTGGATTAATAAGACTCTTACCGCCATTAAAAAACATGGAAACCTTACTGTTTGAAGTTATTCTTACGGGTTTYATTATATTAACTATTTCACTTGCCAGCGGCCTGCTGTTTCTGGAACAGATGTTTGCGCAGCAATTGGYACATAAAACAATYTTATCGATACTGGCGTGGTTTGTTTTTCTCACATTACTTGTTGGCAGATGGCGGCTGGGATGGCGTGGGCGGACGGCCATCCGCTGGACACTGAGTGGTTTTGTTAGCTTGATGCTGGCTTATTTTGGCAGTAAATTTGTGCTGGAAATTTTACTAACCTGATTGATGCAACCACCTTGACTCTGTCTACCATACACACATAATGACACTATTCTAACAATAAGAGATAACACTTCTTGACCGATCTATCGACAGCCACGCTGTTCACCATCCTTGGCGTTCTAATTTTACTTTCTGGTTTCTTTTCTGGCTCAGAAACGGCGCTGATGACACTTAACCGTTACCGTGTAAAAAGCCTGGCTAACAAAGGCCATAAAGGTGCRCAACGGGCATTAAAATTACTCAGYCGACCCGATCGACTCCTGGGTTTGATTYTRCTGGGCAACAACATTGTTAACATTTTTGCTGCCACCATCGCGACGATTATAGCYTTACGCTTATACGGTGAAATTGGGCTGATGGTTGCACCKRTTGCACTGACTTTTATTATTTTAGTTTTTGCAGAAGTCACACCTAAAACACTGGCAGCATTAAAACCGGAGCGRATTGCCTTTCCCGCCGCATTTATTTACACCTTAATGGCGACACCGCTTTACCCATTCGTCTGGCTGGTTAATCTTTTTTCCAATAGTTTATTACGCCTCATTGGCATTCATCCTGACAWGRTGGAAAMACAGGAACTKAGCRCGGATGAAKTACGCACTGTTGTCATCGAAGCMGAACACTTTATGCCRCAGGCTCACTCCGATATGCTGCTTGGYATTCTCGAYCTGGAGCAGGTCAGTGTGGAAGATATCATGATACCCCGCAATGAAATAACCGGCATCGATCTAAACGATGAATGGGCYGATATCGTCCATCAAATCACCCATAGCCAACGCACTCGCGTGCCWGTTTTTCAYGACAGTATCGATAACACAATCGGTGTTTTACATCTRCGCAAAGTCCTTAAYTTATTTTCACGCGATGAATTAAATATGAAATCGCTTAAAAAYTTAATTGCACCCGCCTACTTCATACCTGCAGGCAATACGTTAACCCGCCAGCTATTAAACTTTCAGGCTAACCGCCGTCGCTCAGGTCTGGTGGTAGATGAGTACGGTAGCATTCAGGGGCTGGTGACGCTGGAAGACATTCTCGAAGAAATTGTCGGACAATTTACAACCGACTCGCCCACACGTAATCTTGGCATTCATAAACAGGGGGATGAAGGTTATCAAATCGATGGTAATACCCACATCCGGGAAATCAATCGCGCGCTAAAATGGGCCCTGCCAACAGATGGGCCAAAAACATTAAATGGACTCATCCTTGAACACATGGAAATCATCCCACAAAATGGTACCAGCTTAATGATAGCGGGTTACACCATCGAGATTACACGCACCAAAAATAACGCGGTACAAACAGCGAAAGTCAGCTGCGCGCAACCATCCTCAGATACAAAACCAGAAAACAATAACGACAAACCCAAGAAAAGTGACACTGTTTAAATAAACTTCTTAATACAACAGGATAAAAGTGGCCAAAGCAAAACTTCAATACACCTGCAACAGTTGCGGTTCACTCCATAATAAATGGGCCGGACAGTGCAATGACTGTGGCGAATGGAATACCATGAGTGAAACCATTGCCGCCATCACTACCAATAACCGTCAGGGTTTTGCCGGTAAAAAAGGCAATGCAAAAATTCAAGCGCTAGAAGATATTCAGATGAGTGCGGAAATGCGCACGCCTACCCATATCAGCGAGCTAGATCGTGTTCTAGGGGGTGGGCTGGTACACGGCTCGGTGACATTAATTGGTGGTGACCCCGGCATCGGTAAATCGACCTTACTCACGCAGACTTTAGCCAGCCTCAGTCAAACCCTGCCCTGCTTATATGTTACCGGTGAAGAATCCTTACAACAGGTCAGTATGCGAGCGCATCGTCTGGGATTGGAAGACCGAGGTTTAAAGTTATTATCTGAAACCTGTGTCGAAAGTATCATCACACTAGCCAGCGATCTCAAACCCAAAGTTATTGTTATCGATTCGATTCAGACTACCTATACAGAAACATTACAATCTGCGCCCGGCTCAGTTGCACAGGTAAGAGAAAGTGCCGCGCAACTGGTTCGCTTTGCCAAACAAACGGGTACTGCATTATTTTTAGTCGGTCACGTGACTAAAGAAGGCACACTAGCCGGCCCTCGTGTGCTCGAACACATGGTCGAYACCGTRTTGTATTTTGAAGGCGAYCCCGGYGARCGCTAYCGTATGATACGTGCCATCAAAAATCGTTTTGGCGCCGTCAACGAACTCGGCATTTTTGCCATGACTGATGAAGGYTTAAAAACCGTTAGTAATCCATCCGCCATTTTTCTTTCACGACATGAASAACCYGTCGCCGGYAGCATCATTACKGTWACACGAGAAGGCAGCCGCCCTTTGCTAATTGARTTACAGGCACTGGTKGATGAAAGCCATAGCCACAATCCGCGTCGYGTTTGTTTAGGGCTGGACCCTAATCGTTTAAAYATGTTGCTAGCCGTTATGCACCGTCATGCRGGCATTGCCATGTTCGATCAGGATGTYTTTATTAATRTCGTCGGCGGTGTACGTCTTACTGAAACCTCTGCGGATACRGCACTAATACTCGCCTCTCTTTCCAGCTTCCGGGATAAACCTTTACCCAAYAATGTMTTTACCTTTGGCGAAGTCGGYCTTGCTGGYGAAATTCGYCCSGTTMCCAATGGACAGGAGCGTTTACGCGAAGCSGCCAAACACGGTTTCAAAACKGCCATCATTCCAAAAGCCAATAAACCCAGGAAAGGCGAAACCATAGAAGGACTTGAAATTATTGCAGTTCAACGTGTGAGTGAATTAATTGATACCGCAATTACACTCTGAGAGCTTTGCACGAAGCATCTTTTCCGTCATGGCAGCGTTAAAAATGGTCTCAAAATGTCACCATTAAAAAGAAGTTTTCTTTTTATTTTCTTAATAGTGATGCTTCAAAAAAATATTCTAGCAACTGAAAAACCGACTGAAGTCATCTTATTACAGCCTAATCATTTTGAACATATCGAGTTTAAAAAAACCAAAGCCAATCATCACTTATTTATCAATCAACAATTACAGATAAACGTTAACGATAGTGCGTCTTTTTTGATGCAAGCATTTGATCAAGTCAAATTAGTAAAACGAGTTAGTTTTGAATGGCGTAGTGATACCCTTCCAAAGATAAAAAACGCACAACATGAAAAACAAAAACCGGGGGATGACGCTGTTTTTAAACTGGGATTATTACTCAAAACAGATGAATCAATCTCTAATCCATGGATACCAAAATGGATGAATCGTGTTAACACCTTATTGAATTTTCCTTCTGAAGAAATGATTTACCTGGTTGCAAATGCAAAACATACTATCGGTGAGCGATGGGAAAACCCTTACAATAAAAGAGTAACAATGATTTCAATCGAAAGCATCGACAATAAAAAAGACTGGCATTTAGCCCGTTATGAATTTGATGTGCCCGTTAATGTTGTCGCTATATGGTTAATGGCAGACGGTGATAATACGCATTCCCATTTCACGGTACACATCCAAAATATCAAGATTGAGTAATACCACACGGGAACAGTAACAACCCGTTACTTCCGTTAAATCAGGAAAACTCTGGTTAATTCAGAATTTTCGCGACCCAGGGAAGTGTCGCCATTTTCGACGGCTGCTAAGCTGTTAAATCTCAACAACTATGGACTGAAAGTCATTCATATTCTCGCAGACACGCAAAGACGCAGAGAAAAAACAACAGTAAGATTTTCTTTGTTTCTCTCTACGTCTCTACGAGAATATCAATCTATCATTACAATGGTACTTCAACCCCTGTCTTTCTAGCAACACAAGCTCATCTCTACAAACGTGGGTAGCGGCTAAAGAGCCTTGCACTAAAGTGCATAGTTTTGACTAACGTCTTGGGATAATAAAAAAAGGTAAAATGACATTTTTACCTTTTTCGTGCTCTGATCATTCATGAATGAATTATCAGAGCTTCCTTTAGATTACAAAAGGGGTGTCTTCCTGTATCGGAAGCAGGGTTAATTCAACACGACGATTTAGAGCGCGACCCTCTTTTGTATTATTACTTGCCACTGGACCTTTTTCACCAAATCCAATCGTTTCAAATCGATTCGCAACGATTTCTTTAGTTTTGAGGTAACGTGCAACAGAAATCGCGCGTTTTTCTGAGAGCGATTGATTGTATGCCTGCGAACCTACGCTATCTGTGTAACCGGCAACAGCGATAACGGTCTTGTCATATTCACTTAAAACCAGCGCAACCGAATCCAGTACATCATAAAAATCAGCTTTTAGGTCACTGCTTGCACTGGGGAAAGTAATATTACCTGGCATAACAAGATTAATGTTATCACCCTCTCTCACCACACTCACACCCGTGCCACGTAACTGTTTTCTTARWWTKGCNWCMTKAGWANCCANMYMGTNWYCMACKCCAMYWYCYMGAATRRCGSCGATACTGGCATCACGCATGATTCGCCTGTTTCGCTCACGCGGATCCTCATCTTTATTTGCCAGGTATGAAACGACTAAACCGACACCCGCACCCACGCCAGCACCTTTAATGGTATTCGTGGCTTTCTCCTCACCGGTATACGGATCAAACGTTGTGCAACCAACCAGCGCAATGATGCTAGTTAAAGTGAATGCGATGATGTATTTTCTCATTTTTAAATTCCTGTTCGATTTTTACATGTCTGCTGCTTATTTCTGCCGCTTATTCTTACCGCTTATTAACGGGTGGCGCATGACTAACAACAAAATAGGCTGTTTGTGATACTTAGATTATTATACTAAGTATAAGTAATTAATGATATATTAATTTTCTAATARTCAWSCCRCNCCCATTGCCTTTATTCTTTTAGCCACTAAGAACAAAAATGTTTATAGCATCAACCCGTTATAGCTATATCGCTCACTGAATAGTTTGCTAAAATGCGCCATGGCTAAAAAGACCCCCAACTTTGAAAAAGCACTTACCGATCTGGAAACCCTTGTTGATGATATGGAACAGGGCAATCTCAGTTTGGAAGAGTCTCTCAAGCGATTCGAAAAAGGCATTGCYYTRAGCACWGAATGYCAGCAGGCRTTACAAAAYGCCGAATTAAAAATTAAGGAACTGGTCGARAAAAAYGGYAAGTTACTCGAACAAGACATCGAGCTGGATGAATAAACCCTATGTCTCACGCATTTCAAGCCCATCTGGAAAAATACCAGAAGCGCGTTAACGCTGCTTTAGATAAATACCTGCCAGCCAACGATCCACCGGAACATAATTTAGCTGAAGCCATCCGCTATTCGGTTATCGGTGGTGGCAAACGTATCCGTCCTGCTATGGTATACGCTGTCGGCGAAGCCATGGGCGTATCAACAGACTTACTGGACATTCCAGCCTGCGCAGTCGAAATGATTCATGCCTACTCATTAATTCATGATGACCTGCCTGCCATGGACAACGATGATTTACGTCGCGGCCTTCCAACCTGTCATAAAGCTTTTGATGAAGCTACGGCTATGTTAGCGGGCGATGCGCTACAAGCCTTAGCTTATGAAATTCTCGCCAAAGATGACCACGGAGAATTGACGCCTGAGCATCGTATTAAGATGTTAAGTTTATTAACCGAAGCCAGCGGTGCACACGGCATGGCGGGCGGACAAGCGGTTGATCTTGCTTCCGTCGGAAAACAATTAACATTGCCACAACTGGAACACATGCATCAGTTGAAAACCGGCGCACTGATTCGCGCCAGTATTTTATTAGGTGGAATGTGCAAACAGGACATCACTAAACATGAAATCGATATCCTGAGCAACTATGCCAAATGCATTGGCCTGTCATTTCAAATTCAAGATGACATTCTTGATGTCATCAGTGATACCGAAACCCTCGGTAAACCGCAAGGATCCGATGAGGAACAGAAAAAACCCACCTTCCCCGCTATTATCGGTTTAAAAAAATCTCAGGAGCTGGCGCAGGCGCAGCATGTGCTCGCATTAAAGCACCTTGAACCACTGGACGAAAAAGCGGATAGTCTACGTCAGCTCTCCGCGTACATTGTTGAACGTCAGTTTTAGTGGCGAACATAAGTATCAAACATTCGTAGCGAATATTAAGCACCCAATACTATGCCTTTTACTCATTCAAACTGGTCACTACTCGAATCCATTGATTCACCAGCTGACGTTCGCAAGTTGAATAGACTGCAGCTAAAAGAACTGTCGCGTCAGTTACGCGAGTTTTTGCTCGATAGTGTCTCGTCAACAGGCGGGCATCTCGCCGCAGGCTTAGGCACCATCGAATTAACCGTGGCGTTACATGCGGTTTTTAACACACCTTACGATCGACTGGTTTGGGATGTGGGTCATCAGTCCTACCCGCACAAAATTCTAACCGGTCGCCGTGAAGCGATGGCCGGACTACGACAAAAAGGCGGCATTGCTGGTTTCCCAAAACGCGAAGAAAGTGAGTATGATGCGTTTGGCACCGGACACTCCAGCACTTCGATAGCCGCCGCGTTGGGCATGAGTCTCGCCGCCAAACAGAAGAATGAAAACCGCCATTGTGTTGCCATTATTGGTGACGGAGCAATGACCGCAGGTATGGCTTTTGAAGCATTGAATCATGCGGGTGATTGTGACGCTAATCTATTGGTTATTCTTAATGATAATGACATGTCAATTTCACCGAATGTCGGCGCATTGTCCAATCACCTCACCCGTTTATTATCAGGTGATTTATTTTCAACGTTGCGTGAAGGCGGTAAACGGGTATTGGAAAACATTCCACCTGTACTGGAACTGGCAAAACGCACAGAAGAACATGTTAAAGGCATGGTGACACCGGGCACGCTGTTTGAAGAACTTGGTTTTAACTATTTTGGCCCGGTAGACGGACATGATCTGGATACGCTCATCCCCGTATTAAAAAACATCAACCATCAAACTGGCCCAAGAATACTGCATATCAGAACACAAAAAGGTAAGGGTTTTTTCCCTGCTGAAGATGCGCCCATCAAATACCATGCAGTCGGCACATTTGATTTAAGCACGGGGACTTCGGATAAGGACAATACTGATAAACCACCCAGCTACACCGAAATATTTGGTCAGTGGTTATGCGACATGGCGCAGCAGGATGAACGCTTAGTTGGCATCACCCCTGCTATGCGTGAAGGTTCGGGCCTGGTTGAATTTTCTAAACGTTTTCCGAAACGCTACTTTGACGTCAGCATTGCTGAACAACATGCGGTCACGCTCGCTGCTGGCATGGCATGTGAATCCATCAAACCGGTAGTCGCCATCTATTCAACTTTTTTACAACGTGCCTATGACCAACTGATTCACGATGTCGCGTTGCAAAATCTCTCTGTGGTTTTTGCTATTGATCGTGCCGGTATTGTTGGTGCCGATGGCCCGACCCATACCGGCGCCTATGACATCAGTTTTTTACGATGCATTCCGAATATGGTGATTATGACACCGGCGGATGAAGTTGAATGCCGTGGCTTGCTAACCACCGCTTTTTTACATGATGGACCCAGCGCGGTGCGCTACCCTCGTGGTGCCACRACGGGTCTGGCATTGTCTRAAAAWCTGGAAGCVCTACCCTTTGGTGARGCAAAAATTAAACGACAGGGCAATAAAGTTGCACTGCTGGTTTTTGGYACTTTTTTAAARACKGCAATGCAAGTWGCCGAAGRCATWGATGCGACGGTTTACAGYATGCGATTCGTCAAACCACTGGATATTRACGCYATCAAAAAAGCCWSCAAAGAGCATGACCTAATCGTCACCATTGAAGACAATGCYATTGCSGGTGGTGCMGGCAGCGCRGTTTCAGAATDTCTAAACCAACAGTCCATTMSTCACAATCTTCTRCAGATWGGMTTYCCGGAYGAGCTAATTAATCACGGTCAACCCGACGAGATGCTGGCGGACTGGAATCTGGATAAAAACGGCATGYTAGAAACAATCAACACCCGAGTTAAGGAATTGCTTATATAGCAAAAAGAGGATAAAATCCCTACTGTTTTACTCAGGTATTATTTAGGTATCAAGGTATGGCAGCTCGCTACCAGCTGAAAGTCGTAACAGAATTCGCTTCAGCACACACATTACGGGGCTATCCCGGCGCCTGCAGCCGCATGCATGGTCACAACTGGAAGGTTGAGCTGGAAGCCGTATCCACTCAGCTCGATGCTGTAGGCATGGGTGTGGATTTTAAGATAATGAAAAATGCTGCCAATGAAATTGGCAACCGACTAGACCACCGCTATTTAAATGATCTTGAACCCTTTAAAAAAGTGAATCCGACAGCAGAAAACATTGCTGCCTACATGTACAAAGAAATTTCCACACGCATCAATAGTGACACGGTTAAAGTCACCGCATTGACCATTTGGGAAACAGAACGCGCCTGTGTTCGCTATAGTGAAGAGAATGAATAATGACTGATATCCTTGATAAAACCAACCAGCCTGGCAGCACTTTACCCGACGTACAAAATAGTCAGGACACGCGTGCCATTGCCATTAATAAAGTGGGCATCAAAGATATCCGCCATCCTGTGCAGGTAAAAAGTCGTGCCGGTCATACTCAACACACTATCGCTAACTTTAATATGTATGTTGACTTGCCACATGAATTCAAAGGCACTCACATGTCTCGCTTTGTCGAAATTCTCAACAATCATGAATGGGAAATCACTGTCGAATCATTCAAGACAATGCTGACTGAAATGACCAGCCGCTTAGATGCTGAGTGCGGTCATATCGAGATGACATTTCATTACTTCATTAATAAAACCGCGCCGGCTTCAGGCGTACAAAGTCTACTGGATTACGAAGTCACTTTTATCGGTGAGCGTGTACGCGGCAAAAACATCATCAATATAAAAGTGGTTGTTCCGGTCACTAGCTTATGCCCTTGCTCTAAGAAAATTTCTGATCGTGGCGCTCACAATCAACGTTCACACGTTACTGTTAATATCGAAACAGAAAGCTTTATCTGGGTAGAAGAAATTATTGATATGGTTGAAGCGCAGGCATCGTGTGAGTTGTACGGTTTACTAAAACGCCCTGATGAAAAAATTGTCACTGAACGTGCCTACGACAATCCAAAATTTGTTGAAGACATGGTACGTGATATCGCCCATCAATTAAATATCGATGAACGCGTTCTCGCTTACACCGTTGAGTCAGAAAATTTTGAATCCATTCATAATCATTCAGCTTATGCACTGATTGAGAAAAAACGAAATTAATCATAAGGGCACCTCGCGGTTTTATTTCATCGTTCAGAATTGAACGAATGCAAGGGAAAACGCAACCAGCGTAAGCCTAATAGCACTTAAAAATTCTTTATAAGGCATTTATTGAATAGTCCGTTTTCGGCCATGAGCGGACTTTTAAAAGAAAAATTTTTGTCCGCGAATAACGCAAAGAACGCAAAGAACGCAAAAAAAAAACCGCAAATAAAATATTGTTTCTTTTGCTTTTTTCGCGTCTTTTGCGTTATTCGCGGACTAACCGTTTTTAATCTTTTAGATGTCCGCTTAGAGTCAATTACGTCTATTCACTATTACATGCGAAAGAACATTCTAGTCCAGATTACGAGCAAGTATATCCCTAACTTGTGCGGCTAGCGCGGTACCGGTTACATCGCCATCTTCGTCAACGTCTCTGGTCTGGTTGGCATCTATTACATCAATCTGAATGCGATCCCCTGCTTCAGTAAATTCTAAACGGTATTGACGCGTTTTACTGGATGCCAAATCTTTTTTRTCAGTGGTAAACAACTGCATTATCCAGCTTGATTCTGACAAATCATCTTTTTCAACACCCATCTCTTCGTKAGATAATTTRCCAAYGACGAAATGAATACGCCTGCTGTYTTTATYTTCTTGAATTTCCTGTACACGCATTCTATCTAACGCRCGCATCGCACGGCGCCATACAAATTCCATACTGCCAGCCATAGTCAGCGCCGTCGTGTTAGTGCTGTCAATTTTAACYARYGACGTATAAGGTCGATAATTCTCTAATAATACCGCTGAYTCYGCKCCTGARAGACCTGCGTATACTGCCATGCGCGCAATCATTTCACGTTCKGCTTCTGCATCCGCTGGYTGTGTAACCCAATCAAAATGATCGGCTTCCTCACCATARRTAACGCGTTCGATTCTAGTRTTRCTGAGATASAGACGTGTTTTTGCATYATTATCAAATCGTTCTAACCGAACCCGAAATTTATCTTTTACATCCGGCTCAAACTTCTGAAACATTGATCTAAAATAGTTGCTATCACTATCAAATGGAACCATCCATTCGGTTTCCATAAAACCTAACAGAGGACGCTTCTCGACTAGCTCAATACCTTCTGATTCCCAGAACTTAAGCAATTCTGCCCAAACTTTTTCCACCTTGTTATCGACTTCTAACCAGCTATCCCCTGCAAAACTCACCACCCGGACTCCATCAAACCGAGGTGTTATCACGGTATCGAGTTTGTTTTTATCGATAAAAAACTGCTTAGCCTGCTCAGTTGGTTCTGGCACTCTCAATTGATCACCCGTATCCGGTTCCGTCAAATTGGGCGGTACTTCAAGATTTTTATAATATTGAGCCCCCTGATATACCGGGCGCTCATCACTGCTAGTACAGGCAATTAACAGCCACGGCATTAGCAACAATGCGGTCCACTTCAAACTCTCAGGTCGTTTTATAGATAACTTCATTAATTTAATACTCTTAGATTTTTCGATAGCCCGGCAAACCTTTCCGACGCGCTTTGCCGACAGTTTATTGTATAACTTGAGCTTGCTGCATCGCTTCACGCAATGGCTGATGAAACGCTTGCTCAAATGCTGTTAAGGGTAGACGTATGCCAGGGGGAATAAGTTTCATTTCAGACAATGCCCATTTCACTGGAATGGGACTAGACTGTAAAAACAACTGTGAATGCAACCCCGTTAGTGGCTGATTAAGCGATTCTGCGCGCTCCCGGTCACCGGCTAGTGCCGCTACACACATGGCTGCCATCGCTTTTGGAACAACATTATTAGTGACTGAGATTACACCATGGCCACCACGCAGCATAAATTCCATACCGGTTTCATCATCACCACTGTAGAGATCAAAATCTTTATCACCTAATAAAACCTGCATTTCAGCAAGACGATTAAGATCGCCGGTCGCATCTTTTAAACCCACAATATTATCAATTACAGACAGACGATTGACGGTCTCCGGCAACATATCCACGGCGGTGCGCCCCGGTACATTGTATAGAATTTGCGGAATATCGACAGCTTCAGCAATTTTCTTATGAAACTGATATAAACCTTCTTGTGGTGGCTTATTGTAATAAGGTGTCACCAGCAAACACGCATCGGCCCCACCCTGTTGTGCGCACTGAGTTAGCTCTATGGCTTCCCAGGTGGAATTAGCACCGGTTCCGGCAATGACCGGAATGCGCCCGTTAACCAGCTCCACCGTGCGCGCCATGACCTCACAATGCTCGTCCATATTCAACGTCGCAGACTCACCGGTGGTTCCCATCGTAATGATAGCTGAGGTGTTATTTTCTATATGAAATTCCACCAAATTAGCCAAACTTTGAAAGTCGACACTGCCATCGACCTGCATTGGTGTGACCAATGCGACCATACTGCCTCTAAACATGTGAGCCCCCAATAAATTAAGGCGCACAGTTAATCAATATTTCACACTTTTTTCAATGATTTATATTGCTAATAATGGATAATTTACTAGCCTTTATAGGCAGAACCATAGCCAAAACTGAGGTTTTATTTTATATCATATTCAAGGTATTCAAGAATCCATTGCTATACTCGGTCTATAGGCACTATAACGGTCACAACGCCATACATTTACTGGACACCTAATTGAACACATCATCACAAGCTGAACGTCGTCGTTATAACCGCATCCCCTTCACAGCGGAGATATTGATGCAATGCGGCCATGAGGAATGGAGCTGCAATCTGTTGGATATCTCGCTCAAAGGCATGTTAGTCGAACCCCCTGAAAACATCGATATTGATATTACTCAGCCCTGTGGTATGGCATTATTTTTGGGCGAAGACGTCTCCATTCATGCTCGTGTCAATATCATGAGAAGCGCCGATGGTAACTGGGGGCTAAAATGGTTACAAATTGATGCCAGTAGCCTGCAGCACTTACGCCGCTTGATTGAATTAAATACCAACAACCCTGCCATGCTAATGCGCGAGCTCTCCGAGCTCGGATAAAGCACTTTTCGTCACACACAGCAATAGTTCGATCAATAATGCTTTTTGTTTAAGCATTTTTTGTTTACACTGTGCCTCTCAAAACAGCTCGACGAAAATCAGACAATACCATGACAACAAAACTCGTTATCTCCGCGCTGGGCGTCGATCGCCCAGGTATCGTAAATGACCTCAGCAACATAATTTACACCCATGAGCTGAACATCGAAGACAGCCGTATGACCGTGCTCGGCGGCGAGTTTGCTGTGCTGTTACTGGTCAGTGGCGATCAAGCAGCAATCGATAAATTTCAAAAAATATCCGGTGATATCGAACAAACATTAAAACTGCAATTGCTGATCAAGGCAACCGCAGACACGGTTCCTGCAGCGGATGCCATTCCTTATTCAGTCGAAGTCACTGCACTGGATAATCCCGGCATTGTTAACAACATAGCCAACTTCTTTTCCTGTCGGAATATCAATATTGTCAACCTGGAAACCGAAAGCTATGCTGCGCCTCATACCGGCTCCCCGATGTTTGCTATGCACTTAACCATAGGTATTTCGGCAGAGACCAATATCGCAACACTTCGCGAAGAATTCACTGAGATCTGTGACCAACTTAATCTGGATGCGGAACTAACCCATCTTTAATTTCCCCTGGAGATACCATGCCAACGGTCGGTAAAAAAATTAAAAATTTCACTCGCCCTGCGACAGGAAATAAAAGTATCAGCCTGAAAGATCTGAGTGGTAAAAAAGTGGTTTTGTATTTTTACCCGAAAGACAGCACACCCGGCTGCACTCTCGAAGGTCAGGACTTTCGTGATGCCAAAGCCAAATTTACTCGTCAAAATACGGTCATACTCGGCGTCTCTCGCGACAGTGTAAAAAAGCATGAGAACTTCAAAAATAAACAGCAATTCAATTTTGACCTGTTATCTGATGAAGACGAATCATTATGTAACCAGTTCGGCGTTATTCAGCTAAAGAAAAACTATGGCAAAGAATACATGGGCATCGTGCGCAGTACCTTTCTAATCGATGAGAACGGAATACTCATCCATGAATGGTTGAATATTCGAGTCAAAGGACATGTTGATGATGTATTAGAAGCCTGCAAAATGCATAAATGACGACGGGCGCCCAATCACCAAACAGCACTGGAATGTTCCTATGGCTGGTATTGTTTTTTAGTGTTTTTATCTGGTCAGCAGTTAACCCTAAAGACACCCTCACATGGAGTCTTGAAGTTTCACCTGCCATTATCGGACTCATTGCTTTAGCATTCACACGAAAAAACTTTCCACTGACAACCCTATGTTATTCACTTATTCTTCTACATTGCTGGGTACTAATGGTCGGCGGACACTACACCTATGCAGAAGTCCCACTATTTGACACGTTAAAAGACTTACTAAGCCAATCACGAAATAATTACGATAAAGTAGGCCACTTTATGCAGGGATTTGTTCCTGCCATCATCTGCCGGGAAATTCTAATACGTAAGAAAATTATAAATGGAAAATATTTAACCCATTTTTTTACCGTCTGTTTCTGTCTGGCGCTCAGTGCATTTTATGAACTTATCGAATGGTGGGTGGCACTACTAAGCAACGAAGGTGCCGAAGCCTTTCTTGGCACCCAGGGTTATATTTGGGACACACAGTCTGACATGGCATGGGCATTATTAGGCGCGCTCTGTGCATTACTCATACTCAGTCCGTATCACAATAAACAGATCAACCGAATTAAACAAAACCAATAAATGATGAAAGTCACCATGAGCGAACAAACATATATCAAAGGTAAAGATGCTGCGCTGGAAGAATCTATTGCCAGCATGCAACAAAAGCTAACAGCGTTAAACATTGATATTGAAGAAGCTTCATGGCTAAACCCTGTACCCAATGTTTTTTCGGTTCACATACGCGATACTGACTGCGAATTAATGTTTACCAATGGTAAAGGAAGCACTAAAAAATCCTGCCTGGCTAGCGCTATCGGTGAGTATTTTGAAAGACTGAGTTGCAACTATTTTTTTGCCGACTTCTATTTAGGAGAAAGTTTTTCTAATGGAGAATTTGTTCATTACCCAAACGAAAAATGGTTTACCAGCAGTGACAATAGCATCCCAGAGGGTTTACTCGATGATGATTTATGGCAATTTTACGACCCGGAAAATGAACTCACTGCATCAAAAATTTTCGACACCAATTCTGGTTGTGGCGAACGCGGTATTTGCGCCTGCCCATACGAACGCCAGAGAGATGGAAAACAAATCTGGTTTCCCATCAACATCATAGGCAATATTTACGTTAGTAACGGCATGTCTGCCGGCAACACAAAAAACGAAGCGCGTGTACAGAGCTTGTCCGAAATTTTTGAACGTTACGTGAAGAACAAAATTATCGCCGAGGCTATCTGCCTGCCGGAAGTACCGCGTGAAGTGCTTGAGCGTTTTCCTAAGATTGTTGAAGCGATTAGTAAACTAGAAAGCCATGAGTATCATCTGCGTGTCGCCGATGCATCACTCGGTGGTAAGTACCCAGTGATGAGTGTCACGCTTATGAACCCGCGCGATGCAACCGTGTATGCATCCTTCGGTGCCCACCCCAATTTTGAAGTCGCGCTTGAGCGCACCGTGACAGAGTTGCTACAGGGTCGTAGCCTGCATGAACTTGATGGATTTTCTCCACCAAGCCTTAATCTCGATGAGGTCGCTGATCATCACAACCTCGAAACCCACTTTATCGATTCCAGCGGCTTGATTGCATACGATTTCTTCAAGAACACGCCTGACTATGAATTCTATGACTGGGACTACGAAGCCAATACAGCCGACGAGTTCGCTTACCTCAGCAACATCATTCATGAGATGGGTTTTGATATTTATATCGCTGACTACCAACATCTGGACGTCTATGCCTGCCGGATCATCATTCCGGGCATGTCGGATATTTATCCCGTGGATGATCTAGTCTGGAATAACAATAACGAAGGCGCTCTGTTCCGTGAGGAAATACTGTCCCTCCGAAACCTGGACAAGAAAACCTGGCAGAACCTTTTCGAGCGACTGGAAGAAGGCGCCTATCATGATATGCAACGTGTCGCTGAGTTTATCGGTGTCGCGCCGGATCGCGGTTCTGTATGGGCAGGACTTCGTATCGGTGAATTAAAAGCCATGTTATGTCTCGCCGGTAGTCATCTTGAAGAAGCCTTGAACTGGGTAGACTGGTGTTTGCACATGGATCAACTTACCGTGTGTCGTCTGCACATTTACAACTGCCTGAAGGTTCTGCTGGAAATTGAACTGGATGCGTCTCGCAACAATGAAGATTTTACAATCGGTCTTGATAAATTATACGGACCGGAATATGTTTCGATATGTCGTAAGATACTTGATGGCACCGAAGTATTCCATGGTCTGCACAGCCCGGGACTTAGCCTCGACGGTTTCGAAGAGCACCATAAATTACTGGAATGTTATAAAAAGCTACACAACGCAAAAGAAAAAAACTGGCAAAACTAATACTGCTTTTCTGACATGCTAAAAACACTATCTAAAACCATTTTAAAACTCACTGGCTGGAAATTACGGATCGTTACGCCAAAACAAAATAAATTTATTTTAATCGGCGCGCCGCATACAAGTAACTGGGATTTTCCATTGGCCTTGCTCACTTTCTGGACGCTGGATTTCAAAATTCACTGGGTTGCAAAAAAACAGATGTTTCGCGGCCCACTGCATTACCTGTTCACCGCTCTCGGTGGCATTCCGGTTGACCGAAATGCGCCTCACGGGTTTATACAACAAATTGCAGACCGGTTTAATCAAACAGAACAAATGGTACTCACCATTGCCCCTGAAGGTACCCGTTCGAAAACCGAATACTGGAAAAGTGGTTTCTACCATATTGCACAGACGGCAAATGTCCCGATCTGTTTCGGCTACATCGATTACAAAAAACGGGAACTCGGTTTCCACAAACTCATGCACCCTGGTGGAGATATCGATGCCGACATGAAAATTATTTCAAATTTTTATAAAGATATAACCGGAAAACGGCCCGAGCTCCAGGGCCGTGTACACATCAGAAAACAATAACATGCCTGTTATTGCTGGTACTGTCTCATTTGTTCCTGAGCTTTACGAAGTTGCTCCATCACTTCAGGCGGCAGCTGACCCGATTGTTGCATCTGCTGCATCATTTGTTGGACCTGTGGTTGATGTTGCTGCATTTGTTGCTGCATTTTAGCCATATCTTTTTGAGCTTTTTTCATCTCGTCCGCCATCGTCGTGGTTTCATAGGATGCGGGAACAGTGAAAGTGTTGGCAGGTAGAGAAACGTTTAATTGAATTTTCACAATCTCCGTTTCTATCTTGCCGTTTTCTTCTGTTCGCATCGGCACGCCTACAGTAGACACGTGATCAGCGAGTTTTATATCACCTAAGGTGCAGGCGTCAATCATGCCGGCATAACCACCCATCAACGCTTGCTGACGTTGAGCCATCGTCTGCATCGCATCAAAAAGCTCTTTGATGCCTTTAAGTTTATAAGCGTCTTTTGAGCCATAGATAATACCGCAAGACTTACCATTAACTTTGTAACTGAACTTTCTAGTCTTATAACCTGCTACCGTCGGCCCCGAACCTAAATCATTAATCGACACCTTCACTATAGGGGCGTTACCACCTTTTGGTAAGTCTCCAGCACTCAGTAACATCACCTGTTTTCTTTCAGGGTCGACAATTTTCACACTCTGCGTTTTATAGTCCACGATGATATAACCTTCATCCCCCATACCCATTCTGGCTTTTTTACCGTCTGTCATAATCTTCGAATACTCATTATCACTCTTCATGGTAACAACGGTGCCAGCCATCACAACCGAGGTATTGAATATCAGGATTGCGCTCATTAACCGAATTGTATTAATCATTATTACTCCATAAATATTACTTGCATGCTGCTCTATTCAGCGAAATTGCCACTAACTAAAGCCTGAAATTTGAACAAATTATACCCTTTCCTTCACCTGATTAAGCCGAATATTTCATAAGAATGCAGCATTTTGGGAAAAGCCCTGCGAGTCAGTTTGCTTGATTCGGCGAAAAGTATAACCGTCTCTGAAACACAATGTCATTTTCAAATAATTATCAATTTAATCATAGTGTTAAGCTATTGTTAGCGTTCCTATAAAATTGTCAAATTAAAGACAGAATTAGTCATTTATATCTAATTTGTAGCAGAATACTACCTATAAATATATATGCGAATCTATATGAGAATCGTTTGCATTTGCATTTCTATTGCGTATAATACGTCACATATTGTTACTCAGGGCAAACCCGTACTTTTAAATTGACGGCTCTCTCGACAGGCTCACTGATAACAAACCATTTAATCATTCTGGAGAATTTTGTGAACAATAAATTAATGCTAAAAAGCGCACTGGTGAGTGCAATAACGCTTGGTTTGGCTCAACCTGCTTTTGCGGTAACAGACGAAGAATTTAACACACTACAAGAGCAGTTCAATCTACTGGTTGATCAGGTTGAAGACAATAGTAAAGGCACAAGCAGTACCAGTATTGGCGGTTATGGTGAGATGCATTACAATAACCTGAGCGACGGCAACGGTACAAACAAGAAGGAAATAGACTTCCACCGTTTTGTGCTTTTTGTCAATCATGAATTTAATGAAAAAATTCGTTTTTTCTCTGAACTGGAAGTAGAACACGGCACCATTGCCGACACCGACGATGGCTCATCGCCCGGTTCTGTCGCCATCGAACAGGCCTACATACAGTTTGATCTAAACGGCTCCACCAAAGCCAACGCCGGTATCTTGCTGGTACCCGTCGGTTTTATCAATGAGACACACGAGCCAGATACTTTTTACGGTGTAGAGCGTAACGTAATAAACAGATACATCATACCCACGACCTGGCGTGAAGGCGGTGCCGGCATTAGCGGAAACTATGAATCAGGCTTCAGTTACGATGTACTTCTACATAGCGGTTTAGACGGCGGTACCAATATCCGTGGTGGCCGCCAGAAAGTTGCCGAAGCCACAGCCAATAACCTGGCGTCGACCGCACGCGTAAAATACACCGGCATCAGCGGACTGGAACTCGGCGGTACGCTACAATATCAAGATGACATAACACAGGACACCAGTGACGATATCGGTAGCGCTACCCTGCTCGAAGGCCATGTGCGCTGGAATGTAGGCKACGTTACACTAACCGCTTTATATGCACGCTGGGACATCGACGTAGATGCAACTGCGTCAGCAGATGACAGAGCCAAAGACTCACAAATAGGTGGTTACATCGAAGCCTCTTACAAAGTTAGCCCTAAATTCGGCGTCTTTGTTCGCCAGAATGAATGGGACAATGGTGGCACAAATGCGRCTGGTACTTCAGAATCCCAGACTGACATCGGTATCAACTACTGGCCACATGAAAATGTTGTTGTTAAAGCAGATTATCAGATGCAAAGTAATGATAGTAAAGCTGAATTCGATGGTTTTAATTTAGGTATAGGTTATCAGTTCTAAAGACTCCTTAGAATCTGGRATTAGGRGTGCTAAAGCACTCCTTTTTTGTTTTTTATTGTAAAAAATTTGCCGCTATGAAAATATCCCTGCTCACTATTATCATATTTCTCTGCACCTTAACCAGCTCAATCGCTACGGCTGGCGGGATGTATCAGGAGCCTGCTGATTTCATCAACCAGGTATTCGATAACAAACCACCAAAAGCCAARGTGCTGTGGTTGAGYAAAGAYTTGAAACAACAAATAGKTAACATACTTGACCATAAATACAAAAGTTTACGMCTACGTTATTGGCAYCAAGGYAAAAAAACYGCCTGGATACTGGAAGAAATTGGCAAAGAAAAATACATTACTACCGGTTTTGTTATTAATAACAGCAGAATCGAGCGGGTCAAAGTACTGGCCTTTAGAGARAGCCGTGGCTGGGAAGTACGCCATGATTTTTTTACTGATCAATTTAAACAGGCTAAACTTAAAGACGATCTTCGACTTGATAAAAACATTGCCAATATATCCGGGGCCACATTGTCTGTACGTGCATTAAAAAAACTGGCAAGAATCGCTTTGTTACTTGATCAACATATTCGTCAAAAATAATGAATCAGAATAATGACCAAGCGTAACCCTAAACAATTTAGCGCCTTCTTATGGCATCGGCGCATCGGTTTRTTTGCYATGGTKCTTGTTATTATTCTCGCCATCACCGGTATAGCGTTAAACCATACWGAAAAATTCAAACTCGATGAAACATATATCRATACYTCGTGGTTACTTAACTGGTATGGCATCGAACCRGACGGCGAACCGGTTTCTTTTCGCTTAAAAAAYAGCAMRCARRATCACGTYATCAGYTCCTGGCAAAATCAACTTTTTTTTGATAACACTGCCATTACTRRTCTTCAACAAACCTTGCATGGTGCAGTGGSTGCTGAACAATTCATCGTGATCGCGCTAGACAATGAAATCATCCTRCTRTCTTATCARGGTGAATTAATTGAGCGGATCAACACCAGTRTMAGTTTCAGCAACATTCAACGCCTGGGTTTAAAATACAAACGCCCTGTTATCGAAACCAATGACCCACTGTATTACATAGCAGACGAACATATTCTGGACTGGGACATCATCRCYAATGACGGCATTGAATGGACAGAAAAAACCATCCTTAATGATATTGAAAAAGAACAATTACTGGTCGCTTATCGTGGCAGCGGGCTTAAACTAGAACGCGTCATTTTAGATTTACATAGTGGTCGAATCTTTGGCCAATGGGGCGTCTACCTGATGGATGCAGCAGCCATCGCCCTGCTCTGGTTATCGTTTAGTGGACTGTGGGTATGGAGCAGCCGTCGTAGAAAAATGCGTAAGAAAAAGCATTATCAGAAGCATCACCGTAATGTGTAATCATGAAGTGACTAACTTGCACATGATCAGACATTCACAAGATTATATTGGGTGCCTGTAACCGGCCATGAGCGGACTTTTAAAAGAAAAATCTTGTCCGCGAATAACGCAAAGAACGCAAAAAAAACCGCAAATAAAATATTGTTTCTTTTGCTTTTTTCGCGTCTTTTGCGTTATTCGCGGACTAACCGTTTTTAATCTCTTAGATGTCAGCTAAGAGTCGAAAAATGACCCATTAAACTTTTCAATATACCTTCTGGTTACTATAGATAAATTGCCATTCACAAGCTCACAGGCTATGCTTGGAACATGATAAAAATAAATTGTGTTTTGACCGTACTGATGATTCTGAGTTTTTCCTCACAGGCAGGTCTATACAAAGGTATTGATGCTGAAGGCAATGTCCTCTACTCGGACAAACCTTTTGAAAACGCTGAAATACTGACTCCACCCCCTATCTCTGTTGTTGACGCACCCAAGATTAAACCGAAGCCCATTGCTGAAAAAGAAGAGGCAGTCGAAAATGAAACCAAATACACCCGTTTCAGTATTAGTTCGCCGAAGAATAACCAAACCATCTGGAATGAATCACAACTGGTGGTAACCACGCAGATTTCCCCGGCACTCAATACCRCTYTGGGKCATACCACATGGTTGATTATGGATGGCAAAGTGCTGGTTAAAAAGAGTCAAGATACATCACTCTTAATCGGTCGCGCTGATCGCGGTACGCATACCATTCAGGCRCAAATTCGTGATAAAAAAGGYAAAATTSTCAAACGCACAAAATCAATTACGKTSCATATAAAAAACWCCGTCGTACCTAGACCCTCACCTCGTTAGACTCATCACCCATTTCACTACCTGGGGAACCTCTGATTAATTATCACTGGTCACGCACCACAATGGTGCGGTAAACTAAGACTAGTCACTTTTAACGGCTCTTAACCGCTTATGARTTTAGCTAACGCTATGAAATAGWGAGAGTTAATTTATTACTGCCTCTTTATAAARCTGGTTCGATTATTGCACTAATACTTTTATATGGTTCTATCAGATAACAATTCGACCCAAACTATCATTGAYAACCTGCACTCGGCGGTCATCGTYATCGGTGAAMATCTGCAAGTTGTMTTTATGAATCCGGCAGCAGAAATGCTGTTTCATATTAGTAACGCSCGYGCCAACAGCAAAAATATTCGTGAATTAATTATCAATGAGCATGARTTTTTTGATCGGTTAGAACGATCAATCATTTCATCACACCCTTATACCGTTTATGAAGACCAGTTATTACTGCATCACCATCAAACGGTTGATGTTGATTATTCGGTTTCGCCGATTCAATATCAGAACAAAGGTGCTTTTTTATTACTGGAGTTTATCCGTTTAAAAACACAACATAAATTGTCACATGAAGACAGCATCCTCAGTCAACACGAAGCAAGTAAAAGTCTGTTACGCGGCTTAGCACACGAGATAAAAAATCCACTGGGTGGCATCCGTGGCGCTGCACAATTACTCGAAAGAGAAATGAATCACACCGCTGAAAGTGATACCACGCAATTGACTCAGATTATTATCAATGAAGCGGATCGCTTAAAAAATTTACTCGACAGAATGGTCGGGCCAAAAGATATTCCGACTAAACATGATGTCAATATTCATAAAATTTTAGAACACGTACGCCAACTAGTGTTAGCAGAAAATGATCAACTCAGTATAGCAGCAGACTATGACCCGAGCTTGCCTGATTTATATGCTGATGAATCCATGATGGTTCAGGTAATTTTAAACATTACACGTAATGCGGTAACCGCATTAGATTTAAAAAACACTGAAGATGCGAGTAATAAAAAAATTATTTTCAAAACACGGGCACAACGAAATTGTAAAATTGGTTCACACACCTATCCACTTGCAGCAAAAATTGATATCAGCGATAACGGCAGCGGCGTGTCAAAAGAACTTCAGGAAAAAATATTTATGCCCATGATAACCGGACATGCTGAAGGTACCGGATTAGGCTTGTCTATCGCGCAAACATTAGCACAGCAACATAATGGTTTAATTGAGTTTACCAGCAAGCCGGGTAAAACCATTTTTACGCTTTTATTACCCCTTAACAAAAACTAAGCAAATGATGCATTTACAAAATAATTCGCTTAGTGGAGAACACTTATGACGACGCAAAGTCATATATGGATTATCGATGATGATGATTCAATTCGTTGGGTCTTGCAAAAAGCATTAGAGAATGCTGACTTTACTGTGACCAGCTTCGAAAATGCTAACAATATTATCGAATCGCTAAAACAACAGGAGCCGGATGCCATCATTACCGATGTACGCATGCCTGGCATGGACGGCCTGGAATTGTTATCTAAACTGTCAACGGATTACCCCGATTTGCCTGTCATCGTAATGACGGCTCACACGGATTTAGACAGTGCTGTCTCAGCTTATCAGGGTGGTGCATTTGAGTACCTGCCCAAACCATTTGATATTGATGATGCYGTCGCAGTCACACAACGCGCRTGCAGTCAAAGAAAAAATAATGAAAAACAACAGGTCATAGATAAAGGCGGGTTAGAAATAATTGGTGCTGCACCTGCGATGCAGGAAGTCTTTCGAACCATCGGCCGCCTGTCTAAATCCGTTATTAGTGTTTTAATAACAGGGGAATCCGGCACCGGTAAAGAATTAGTTGCCCTGTCACTTCACAAACACAGTCCACGAGCAAACAATACTTTTATTGCACTCAATACAGCCGCGATACCAAAAGAATTATTAGAGTCAGAATTATTCGGTCATGAAAAAGGTGCCTTTACCGGCGCACAAGCACTGAGAAAAGGGCGCTTTGAACAAGCGGATGGTGGTACATTATTTTTAGATGAAATTGGCGACATGCCTGCTGAGTTACAAACCAGRYTRYTRCGTGTACTTTCTGATGGCGTTTTTTACAGAGTAGGTGGACACACCCCTCTTAAAGTTAATGTGCGTGTCATTGCTGCCACACATCAAAATCTTGATCAACATGYTAAACAGGGTTTATTCCGTGAAGATTTGTTTCATCGTTTAAACGTCATACGGATACAGCTGCCCGCTTTACGTGAACGTAGAGAAGACATACCRGCTTTACTCAATATGTTCTTACAGCGTGCAGTAAAAGAATTAGCCAGTAATGACAATGATATAGAAGCGAAAACTATCGCCGAAGATACCATGGCTTATCTAACATCACTAAACTGGCCGGGCAATGTACGGCAATTACAAAACACCTGCCATTGGTTAGCCGTTATGACTTCCGGACAAACGGTGCATATATCCGATTTACCCGCTGAACTACTCGCCGATGCACAAAGTGAAAATRTCGAAGCAGGCAATGACTGGAAACAATTACTCTCGGTAAAAGTTCAACAACAATTAATTTCTGGCAATATCGGAATAGCATCACCACTAATTTTTGAAATCGAGAAAATTTTAATAACAGCGGCGCTGAATAAAACCAATGGCAGAAAAAATGATGCCGCCAAACTACTCGGATGGGGAAGAAACACCTTGACCAGGAAGATTAAAGAACTGGGGCTGTAATTGTCAGTTGTATTTTAAAAAATATTACCTGCTTTTAAAACAGTTTTTAGCTTTTAACTTATGACTGCTAACTGCCAACTTTATCTTCGATACAATTCATGTAAGCCTGCTCAACAGTCTCACCGTTAAATTGTTTCTTAAAAACTTTCGGTGCGCCTGAAAAATAAATTTTACTGTTATGTAGAACAGCCATTGTATCCGCCAACTCTTCTACATCAACCAACACGTGTGAACTAAAAAATACGGTTGTACCTTGCTGCTTTAATTGCAAAAGCTGCTTTTTAAATAAAATTCTTGCACGTGGATCAAGCCCACTCATGGGTTCATCTAAAATAAGTAGTGGTTTGCCGCTTAATAAACACGAAGCTAATCCTAATTTTTGTGTCATACCTTTAGATAGCTTATTGACGGATTCACGCATAACGTCTTTATCCAGATCCAAACCTTCGAGCATGTGGTTGATTTTACTTTTCTCACAGTCAGTACCATGAAGTTTCAACATGTATTGAATAAAGTCCTGGCCTCTTAAATGGGCTGGCGGTGAAAACCGATCAGGCAAATAGGCAATGTTCTCGCGCGAGCTAACATCCCTATGTGAACGCCCTTGAATGGTTATAGTGCCCGAATTGATACCCACTAAATCCAGTATAGTTTTTATCAAGGTAGACTTACCACTGCCATTCATTCCTACCAAACCAAAAAACTCACCTTGCTTTACCTCAAGATCAATTTCATCAAGCACTGTTTTAGTGGCATATTTTTTAACAATTTTTTTACAATTTATTATCATTTTTCACTGTGTATACGGTTAACTATTTAAATACATATTCCCACTGCCGTACCATTCACTTCAAGCTATCATTATCTATGTAGGTAAATGATGTATACAGATGTCATCTTGACCAGCGGGAGAGATCTTGTACAGCGGAATTTAAGATCTCTCCCGCTGGTCGAGATGACATTATAAAATTAGATTTTTCTCTTTGCTGTATACCATCCATCCCTGGACATCGCAGCACCGCCATCCCTGGCTCTTTGCTTCATACCGTCCATCCCTGGACATCGCAGCACCGCCATCCCTGGCTCTTTGCTTCATACCGTCCATCCCTGGACATAAAAAAGAGCCATTACAGGCTCTTTTTTAAATAAAGTTTACAAGTAACTGTATGTCGTTTAGAAATTTCTAAATACAGCAGCACAGTTCGCACTAGGGGTTAATACGCCGTATGAATTTGGTGCGCCTGCAGCTTGACAAGCAACGGCTTCGGCTGCAGTCCAGCCGGAACCAGCACCACCTAATTGCATTGCACCTGACCCGGCATTACCATCATCTACTTTTCGGTCAAGCTCCGCTAGAACTTCAACAGGTATGCCCCGTCCACTCATTAACTCATGGGCCGACACTCCACCACCACCTAAAGCAACCTGTGTTTGATTTTGCGCACCATAACCTATATTCAAACCCGAACCAAATCCATTATCCGGACAGCTAGCTAATACACAATCATAAGCATCTGCTGCAACATTGGCGCCATTAAAGTTACCGGTAATATACCCTGCCGCCTGCAATTGCACCCATGCCTGCGAGCGTTCGACAGGACTAGCCACACCCGCCGCATCACCAACAAGTCCATTACCATCGCCATTTACCATCGCAACAACGGGGGCAGGTAAGTTAGTCGTCGCAAGAGGATAATCACCGGGATAGGCGCGATACCGGTCCTGAAAACTAAACCAGGCTGCCGTGATGCCATCTACCGTATTATTCAATGCACGAACCCGGGCTGTATTAATCAGCTCCTGTCCTTTTAATACGCCACCGAGTAATAGGCCAATGATCACTAAAACAATGGCAATCTCAATAAGGGTAAAGCCACCTTGTTTATTATTAGTATATCCAGCCAGGGGAGGGTTTCTCATTATCACTTTTTTCATAACATTCATCTCAGTTCAAATTGCATAATATTTATTGTATTTATTGTCTAACTTTGCAATTACTATACCAACCTTTTATAGCCCATAAAATGGGGCTTTGCAGTAAAAAAACAGGCTTTTTATTAAAATAATGTGTCTATTTTTCAACACTTTGACGTTTTTTTAACGATTTCTCTTCTAAAACCGCAATTTTTTCAACTAAAAATTTTAATTCATACGGATCAGTTATTTCATTACTATCTATTAATGCGCCCACTAAAATCTTAGCGGCCTCTACTTCTCCCATATCTTCCAATACAATAATCTTCATATCTTTAGCCCAGTAAGGGACGTCTATCCCTGTTGCCTCATCGGCCAACGCATTGGCGTACTTCAATGCCAGATCAAAATCTTTGATTTCATGTTTTGCGGTAATCACTGCATGTGCCAKCCAACGCCAGTATTTTTGTGGACTTTCATTAAATTTGTAAAAAATATAATCCGTCATTATGCGTTGCTTTTYCGGGTTTTTGACGCTGCCATAAACGCGTGCCGCAACCAACATAGGGTAATGCCCCCTATCATCCAGCGCCAGACTGATATCAAGCCACTGTGTTATACGGGGATAATTTAACTGATGAAATGAAATACTGGCGCCCGGCTGATTATCAAATGCCTGTARCCASAGGTTTAAAAATTTRGAMGCSGCWATCGGYTCACCYAATGAACTYAATACRTAAGTACGMGTTGAMARMGGTGCGGGTAAATCTTCCGCTTTGGCGACGAGAGGTGCCTGAAAGCTATGCCAGATTAATTGTGCGACCAATGCTATCAACAACCCTGTTTTTACAGATCGTGGCACATCAGAAACAGGTCTATCTTTATGCAGGAAGTGATAGTAGTGCACGTTATATCTCTAGAAGTTTTTTCTATAGAAATCAAATAAAGCAATAAACGATAAAAACGTGAGATAGACTAGCGTTTGACCAAACAAAGGCAACAACATCGACCATTCTGCTGTGTTGTAAGCCARCCATTCTGTTTGTGTAAATCGATGAAGATCGGGTAACAACCAGGTTAACATCTCAATAAAACCGTCCATAAATTGTTGCGCTASCGAAGTATGAGAAATAATAGGGTACTTCGCCATTAAGAAAATTGAGGTGACGATACGAGATGCACCGTAAATGATAAAGACACCGGTTAAAGCTGAGGGAATCTGGTTGAAGGTAAATAACATAACAAGACTCAACGCGACAACGAGAACCAACTCCAGAAACAATGAAATCATCCAGATTAAAACCTGCTCAGAATCCGCATACAACAATAACAAAACGGAAAAAATAACAGCCACCATAAATGCGATATAAAAATACCCTAATAATTTTCCAAGATAATAGCTGCCTCTTCTAATTGGCATAGCCAGTATCATCTCAAGTGTTTTATCATTCAATTCACGAACCGTACTGGATACAACAAACAGGGTAAGTATAACAACTGCACTCATTCGTAAAAATGCAGCCAATATTGCAACCTGCGTCACACGATGCTCTGTTATGGCTAAAGCACCAATAAATTCCACCAATGCAAAACTAATAGCAACCACCAGGAGTGTAAGTAATAGCAGTCTATTTCTTAAAGATTCGATAATAGTAAATCGAGATATGGTTAGAACTTGAGAAAACATGTAGAGGGCTGACCTAGCTTCAATGATATTTATACTGATTATAGACATTAAAATTTTAGTTACGGTTATTCGAGCTCAGTTATTATAAATAACATAACACCGCTGCCCCGTTAACTTCAAGTTATCGTCATTCCCGAAGGGTGGCCAACAGGAATGTGGCTGTAATCCAGTGATTTTACCGCACCTAATGACGCTAGATCTCCRATACAARCATTCGGAGATGRCGAAACWGAACGACTATGGTCTAAAAGTCYATTGGTTRTYCTGATGACTAAAAGTCATTCTTGATTATWTAAATACATGATATATTTTCTGTTGATGCTCTACAATCATACTAATTGAAAAYAAATACAATANAATNNNNCCGCGRCACATGTCTACTAACAACCAACTACTACTCAATAATGAGCACCGATTACTTGGACTGATGCTCTTTAGTTTGCTTGCAGCCGTCCATCTGGGCAACAGCGATACCATTGCGCAAAGTTTTTTAATCGTGCACTTTGGTTTTTTCCTGCTCTGGCAGCCTGTAGTAAAAAAAGAATCCAGCTTTAATACTAAACAACTTRTCCTTATATCGATTTTAATTTTTACTTTTATCTACTGGTTTAATCCCTGGCTAAATGTGTTCTGGTCGTTATTACTGCTTACCTTATTAACCGGTCGAATTTTTGCAAGGGGRCTATCACGTGCCGCTTATGGATTTGCCGTTATCATATTATTTCTTGAATTGATATTAAACACCACGCCTGAACTATTTCAKCTCGYCGCACTTTCATCATCGATACAATCSACRTTTAGCACGGTTTTGTTACTACTGCCMTTATTGTTACTGTTTATACCAGTAACCGATACCACATCAAAACAAGTTGATTTTATTCGTGGTTTTCTGGTTGTATTACTCGTTATATTTTTAAGCATGAGCAGTGTTTTAATTAGTTTAACCGCGCAACAACCCTATTTACAATCACTCGCAATCAGCGTCTTTATTCTTAGTTTATTTTTACTGATTACTGCATTCTTATGGGTGCCACGAGGCGGATTTTCAGGTTTGGCTCGATTATGGGAAAAGTACATACTGGACATTGGCGGACCATTCGAACAATGGATCACCCATGTTTCTTCTCTTGAAACCAAGTCAAGTTTAAGAGCTGAAAACTTTCTTTCCGCAAGCCTGCGTTATCTTATGCAGCAACACTGGATTTGCGGTGTCAGCTGGAAAACCAATACTGATGAAGGTGTCGAAGGTGAAACTTCTTCCTACCAGGTAAATATAAATGATGAAAAATTACAGTTGGCACTGCATTCTTATACGCCAATAGGACCATCATTAATGTTGCATGCTAAGTTATTATTAAGCGTGCTGACATTTTACTATCGCGCACGACTACAAGAACAACAACTCATTAAACAAGCTCACATGCAGGCAATTCACGAAACCGGTTCAAAATTAACACACGACATGAAAAACATTTTACAGTCCACGCATACTATGACGCAGATTATCAATGACGCTGATTCTGAAATGCAGGAAATTATAGACATATTAAAAAAGCAAATGCCACTGCTTACCCAACGTCTAAACACCACTTTAGAAAAACTACGCGCACCTAAAAATACAGATTTGGTAACAAAAAGTTTAACCGGCTCTTTACTACAATGGTGGAACCAACTTCAATCACGCTATACAGGCAGACACATTAAATTTAGTTCGGACATAAAAAGTGACCACGAGATACCTCTGGATATATTTACCACTGTCATAGAAAACTTATTAGACAATGCACGCAACAAACGCATTCGTGAATCTAATTTAAAAATATTTGTAACACTTTCTGATAACGAAGGGCAATTAAATTTATCGGTAACGGATACCGGCAGCGCCATTGAAAGCTTTATAGCCAAACAATTATTTAAAGAGGTTGTGTCATCACAGGATGGCTTTGGTATAGGCTTGTACCAGTCATACGAATTAGCGAAGAACCATGGTTATCWATTAAAAGTTGAAAGTGGYGAAGCGGGGAATGTCTGTTTTAGTCTATCTAATCTCTAGGCAAAGCACCTGCTTGTACCATTTTTCCTTTGAGTTCATATTCTGAAATCCAGATTATAATATCATCGAACACCAGGGGCGCATTTTCATCTGTAATTGCTCGACTAACGAATACTACTGGCCCTACTGCATCTACATCTTGATTTTCACGTTCATCATTATATGCACCACCAGCTGGCACAGCAGGTCGAGCAAAACCTGAAACATCTGTACTACCATACTGGTTTTTTCCATGTGAAAATATTACAGCTGCAACATTATTCGATATGGTATTACCACCGGCATTTACAGTTGTACGGATTTGCCCAACATTAGTACCATCCGTAGTTAGAATAAAATTTGCTGGAGGAATACCGGTATACAAACGATTTGCCCAATAACTGAAATTTGAACCCCATACATCACCTCTCGGTATTCCCAGCGTTTGCCAGGGCAAACCACCTCTCGTATTTTGTATAGCACAGACTCCTCCACCAGCTGGATCTTCCTGACCATCATTGTCTGCATCAGGACACGGCAAACGCGGGTTAGCTTGTGACATCGCAAAACCATACAGTGCAATTTTTATTTCCTCTAGCTGATCTCTAGTATCATTTAGTCGAGAGGTATCAATCCTTGAGCCAAGCGTGCCTATAAAGCTTCCGACTAACGTTCCAATAATAACTAGCACAACAGCCAGCTCAATTAAACTAAATCCTTTTTGTGAATATTTATTCATCACATGAGACTGCTTCGGGCGGCGAACTATCATTTAAACAATAACTATATTCATTCGGAGGGTTGATGGAATATTCTCCTTCTCCATCTTCATCAGGGAACTCATCTTCATTCCCATTTTCCATATAGTTGTCTATTTCAAATTTTGTATCAGCATCAAGTAACTCTATTGGCTCTGTTCTAGTTTGATTACCTTGTCTAGCTCCAGCAAATATAACCATGGCAGATTGCTCTTCCTCGTCCACAGTTATACAAGTCCCACATGACGCAGGTGAATCCGAGGAGTCTGGTGCATAATCTTTTGATACCACATAAAAAAAGTGGTCCTTCCAGTTTTCCCATAATCGCCTATATTCAGAACCGACTGTTTGTAAATCAACATTATCACCGGACGAAACGAATATATTATTGCAGCTTGCATTATCAAATAACTCGTCTGAGCCTGCATTTCCTGTCAGTGCCCTTGAATGATCGATTATAAAAGGAAAGCGACCGGCATATCCTGGCGTTTCATCAACATGATCATCATAATTCTCATTGACACGATAATCATCTAATTCAAGCGGGGCGGGCCAGGGCAACTGATTGTCAGTATTGGTTGCCGCATACCTTTCAAGACACAGAGCGAGAGCCTCGGTTAAATTAGTCATTTTTCGAGAAAAGTCTGACCTTGCCCGAATCGCTGACCATATTTCTTCACGTGTTATCGTTACGAAACGATCATTATATGGATTTGGATTTGTATCAGCAATTGATTGTGCGGTGGCGTGAATGAACTGATCAATGCTAACTGCACCAGCAGATACATCACTATTATTTGTCAGGCCGACGACATCTAAATCTAAATATGCGCTGTAGTTAACGTAATCACGTCCACAAAATGTACCGGGGGTATTATTTCTAATTTGTCCATCTAATGCTTTACCTGGCGCAAAAACTATGGCGACAATTCTATCTTCAGGGTTTACACCTTGAAGAATTACGCCCGCTTGATTCACAATCTGAAACATTCCATTAGTATCTTCATTTAACATCATGGTTTTCTTTGGATCAGGGTCTGTTTCATTTTTGTATGCCCCAGAGACTGCATATAATAAACATGTGCCACTTGAGTCTTTAAGTGCTTTCACACCCAGGCTATTCCATGGGAAAAAACCAATTTTTGGCTCATCTTGCTCACCACACTGAAACTGATCTTCTCTGCCTTCAGGTACTGCAACATTATCATTATAATCAGGACATGGAAGGAAACCATATTCACCAGGATAATCAACATTTCCATCACCGTCACTGTCCATGTCACCATAAACCAACGCATAGGCAATAAGCGCTTGCTTGGCTTGTTGTAATGCTTTGGTAGTCACTTCTAACTGTTTCTGTTTAATCTCAACGACTGATAGTGTATTCAAGAAATAGGCCAATACACCCATAATAATAAAAATAACGAAACCCAGTAAAACAATGCCTTTCTGCTTATTAAGATTATTATGTGACATATATAATAACGAACGATAATTAATAATTATCTTTTACGCTTCCCGATGCTTCAGACCAGCTTTCGCCTGGCCTAACATAAACGGTACGCCCATCTATTTTTACAGGCACTTTATTATTGTTATTGATTAATTGTGTATTCACCGTTACACCACCGACCCTTGTTGAATCTAACGTATTTGCGCCATTCACCCACACAACAGATTTACCACTGCTGCGCTTCATATATCCACTAACCTTTACCTGTGTTGCTTTGTGTACTTCAGATCCTGAATAATCACCGGCGCGATCTGCATCAATCTGGGCGCGTTGTTTTTTATCGGTAAAAAGTTTGTTTAAATCGTTTACATCGTATTCAGCATAGGCAGGGCTGGCATTCATTAAAACCATCAAACAAGTTATCAAAAATTTATTAACCATGTTTTTTATCCTAGGTTTTGGGCGCCGTATTTGATTTTGACCCTTTAAAGGTATACCAGCCCAACTTACAATAAGCCTTCATATTGTTTTCGGTGTCAACACTTTTTTTACTTATTTTTTCGATATTGCAACTGTCGATAGTAAATAAGCCATCTGCTTTTCTTAAATCGTTTAATAATGCAAACAGGTCACCTTCGTGTGCCATTTTTATATTGAGCGTCATCACACTCTTGAAAACATCTATACCTTGGTACTGCGCGCCCAGACTACTTGCTGAAAGTGGTTTCCGTTCTGATATGCTGTATTTTACAGAAGGCATACCGCGTTTTTTTGCGGTACTTTGAATGGTTTCAAACCAACTCAGTCTGTTTTCTTCGCCCACTACACCCTGGTTCACCAGTTTTAAAAAATTAGCTTCAAACTCATCAATAATTTGATTGCTCTCTACAGAGCTATTGATTTTTATTTGCCATAGACGCATGGCTCTTTCCGATGCTTGCTGTTCTTTGAATGAATCACTTTTATAAATGTATGATGTACTAACGAATATCAGGCTAAATATTAGCATCACAGAAAATACGCTGATTGAACGAACCAGTGTTGGCGTCATATTTTTAAACATGATTGGACGCCTTCATGATTACCTTTAATGTAAACACCCCTGATGACTCTTTTGTCGCACGTTGATTAATATCTACGCCCGACTCTGTCGCAAATTTACTTTCAGATCGCAAATCTACCGGCATTTTTATCGCCACCACATCTTCAATATATACGTTAGCCTTTAAGGAATTTACAATGCTTTCAATATGCTCTATCGACTCTCTGTAATTATGCTCAGAAGCATCAATCCTGCCTGTTATGATTGCAGCATGTTTCACCGGAAGGTTCGCTGTAAAATTCGCACTGTTAGTTTTAGCAAATTTTTTATTAATGTTAACCGCTTGCCATTCAATCTTATCAATATGTAGCTCGTCGCCTTTTTCAAGGATTAGTATATCGCTTAATTTAATCAGAAAATCTAATGGTGAAGTTGCACTATTAACTTTTATTTTATTTGCAAGTTGAACTGCGGCATTCATTATGCCAGCATTCTGAAAAACGTCTTCAAAATCTTTAAATTTTTTCGAATATAAATTTTTATAATTATTTTCTTCCCGTTTTAATAAAGTAACCGATTTTTCATATTCCAGTGCTTTTGATACGTTTGACTCTGTAACCAATATTGCCGTAACGACAACAGCGATACTTGCAACATAGAGTGCCGTAGCAACCATTTTATTTCGATATCGACTAAATATTTGAGCGGGGCCATAATGACTAAATGCCATACCCTGATTACTACACAACCAGGCAAAGATGACATCAGAAAACTTTCCACCAATGCCTTTTAATCCTAACTTTTCCTGCACCTCTGAAATGGAATGAATGGTGACAGTCTGAAGATCATTCTGCTTAAAGGAGCGTTGTAAAGAACCCAGTTGCTCAGCACTACCCAGAATATGCAAATTAATAGCTTCATCTCTGGACACCAAATTTTGTGCTCGTATAAACTCAATGGTGCGATTCACCTCCGGCTCGGCCAATTCACCAATATTTGATATGTCATTTATATCTTGATTAACGATTGATTGCCGACTAAAGACTATCTTGCCATCACGAAACAATGTTTGCCTTACATTACTGTTTACCTGTTGACTAACAAGTAGCACGCAACCACTTGTTGCCTTCAATATTTTCAATAGCTTTTTACTTACAATAGGCAAGGTCCAAATACCCGATAACGGAACCTCACACTCATCAATTATACTCAACCAGGGCTGCATGAGCTGAGGGTTAGTCATTGCACCAAGTAGCACAATGTCGTCTTTCCTACCGGTTTTTTCTCGACCAATGACTTCGTTGTAACAATAATCCTGGCTTGCTCGATAATATCGATCGATCAATCGACCAATAATAGCACGCCTGTCTTTACTGCTAACATGAGGAATTTTTTCGTTTCTAAAATCTTCTTCTATAACATCAACAAGAAACATACCGGCGATATTTTCAGTTTGCAATAAATAATTACGGAAGTTATCTAAGCCTGCTTTTGTTGGCTCAAAAGAACTACTGCCAACCAGTTCTTTACCTTTCCAGTACAAAACGCTAAGACGATAACCGGTAAAATAAAACAGCCGTTTCATTATATTCCGACCCCTGCGACCGCATCGTAAACGGGGCCGAGCACGGCCATCATTATCCACATCATAATGCCGCCTAATATTATGGTTAGCACTGGCAATATTGCTGGTTCAATTTTTTCTATAGATTCTTTCACTTCTCTATTATAAAAATAGCTAACATTTAAAAGTGCATCGTCCATCGCACCAGTATCTTCCCCTACCTTTAACATGCGTACAATCATTGAAGGAAATACGCCGACCGCTTCAAAAGCTTCACTTATTATCACGCCTTCTGAAATACTCTTTCTGGCCTCTTTTATCGACTCTGCCAATACCATGTTATCAACCATATCTTCAGATATTTTTAACGCATCAAGCACCGTAATGCCCGCGCTGTACATCATGGCAAAATAGTTAGCAAATCGAGCTAATTTTATTTTTGTCATCATTGGCCCGAATATCCAAATTTTTAATTTTAGACCGTCTAAATAATATTTAAATTTATAGTTATTTTTAGAGGCAAACTTTATTCCTATAACAATAAGTATGGGGGCACTAAATATTAAATACCAATAATTAACAAACACTTCGGAAATATTAATTAATATCTCTGTATGTAATGGTATTTCAGTACCGAGATTTCTAATAAAGGGCAATAACTGGGGCATCAAATACATCATCAAAAAAGACACCACCAGTAACACTATGACAGAAACGATGGCAGGGTAAATCATTATTTTTTTTGTTTGTGATATCAACTCGTCTTGCCAACGAATTGTATCTGCTAAATCTTTTAATACTTCTGCCAACTGACCTGTTTCTTCACCTACTCGAACTAAGGTAACATATACTTTGTCAAAAATTGCAGGGTGCTGCCCTAAAGCCAGTGATAAGGTTTTACCGCCTTCAATATCATCAATCACTGTTTGCAATACATCGGTAAAATGACTGTAATCTATGCTATCGCGTATATCTTTTAGGCTATCGATTAATGGCACGCCTGATTTAATTAATTGTTCTATATGAAAAGTAAAGTTAATTAACTCTCTACGACTTATAGTTTTACTTTTAAAGACGCTTTTAGCCGCTTTAGTCTGCTCTTTATAACTCAGCAAATCAAAACCCATGGTACCCAAACGCTTCTCCAGCTCCATTGGATTGCTTGCTACCATTGTGTCGCTACGAATTTTACCAATCGCATCGATGGTTTTGAATCGATAATCAGGCACCTTGTTTACCTTTTATAAATTGCATCACATTACTCTTTGCGTAAGGTCAATAACACGTGAAACTTCTGCGATAGATGTTCTTCCTTCCAGTACACAACGAATGGCATCATCTGCTAATGTTTTATAGCCTGTGGTTTTTGCTGTCGCCTTTAACTCACCCAATGTTGCGCGCTTTGCTATTTGTTCATCAAGCTCATCATTAATTCTTAATGCTTCAATAATAGCTAATCGTCCTTTATACCCTGTGTTATCACAAAGACTACAACCTACTGGATCAAAGATTTTAATTTTTTTATCTTCAAATTCAATGTCTAATAATTGGCTTTCCAACTCTGTTGGTTTTTTTTCTGTTTTACAGCTTTGACACAATAATCGAATCAAACGCTGACTAATCACGCCGATGATATTGCCTGTCATGATATCGGGAAGCACACCAATATCCAGAAGCCGAGGGAAAGTACCAATAGCTGAATTTGTGTGCAGGGTTGATAGTACCTGATGTCCTGTCATCGCCGCACGAAAAGCCATGTCAGCTGTATCTTCATCACGAATCTCACCGATCAAAATGATATCGGGATCTTGACGCATCATGGATCGAATACCGTTGGCAAAGTCCATTCTTGCCACTTCATTAACTGAGGTCTGCCTAATCATATCCATTGGGTATTCCACTGGATCCTCTAGTGTCATAATATTTACTTGTTCTGACTTCACATAATTTAGTAGTGAATACAAGGTTGTCGTTTTACCACTACCGGTAGGGCCTGTTACTAGTATTATTCCTTCAGGGCGTGCCATCATTAACTTAAGATCATTCAATGTGTCTTCGTGCAAACCTAATTCATCCATTGGAACGATGCCTTTTGCTCTATCAAGCACACGTAATACAATATTCTCACCGTGCGTTGTAGGCTGCGCTGAAACACGAAAATCAACGCGATGACCTTGTACCTGCAAACTTAAACGCCCATCTTGTGGTATTCGCGTTTCCGCAATATTCATGTTACACATCACTTTAAGGCGTACTACAATAGCTGACCAATAATCTTTATGAAGGCTTCGAATCTGACGTAAAACGCCGTCAATACGGTAACGCAAACGTAAGAAACCTTCCTCTGGCTCAAAGTGAATATCGGAAGCTGCACGTTTTACAGCATCCGCCAGGATGGCATCGACCAGCCGAACTAAAGGCTGACTGTATTCATCTTCTGTAGCATCAAGACTTCGATAATCAATTTCACCGGTTTCGATTTCATGCAGAATGCCATCAACTGATAATTCATAACCATAAAATTGGTCAACCGCTTTTTTAATTTCACTTTCACCTGCCACCATGGGCACGAGCTCTATCTTTCTGCCAACTAATGCATGCACCCTGTCAAGTATCATTAAATCAGAAGCATTCTTCATCGCGATACTTAATTGCTGCCGATCTTCATCAAAACTAACTGGAACGATGGTATACCGTTCCGCTATTTCTTTTTCTATTAAATCCAATGCTGCTTTATCCGGCACAACAGTTTCTAATTCAACACTTGCAATGCCCAGCACTTGACTGATTGCATCGCGCATTACCGATTCAGACACAAAGCCAAGACTGACCAGCACCTCACCTAGTAAGCGGCCATTTTTCTTTTGCTCTGTCAGGGCAATATCCAGCTGATCTATCGAGATCAATCCTTTCTCCAACAGTTGCTGGCCTAGTTTCTTTTTTACATCGATGACTGACGGTGCATTCATTAATTTATAACTCTAATAATTCGTTAATTCGTTAATTCGTTTTTGTGCTGCTTTGCGCGAAAAACGGACTTGTTTGTTCTCCGCTTTCAACAGACTATCTTTATAGAATTTTATAGCTTGCTTATTTTTATCTAACTGATCCAAACTTACAGCAAGGTTAAATATATAATCGGCATTATTACTATCCCTTTGCCAGGCTTTAAAATAATACTGTTGCGCCGACGTCCATTTATTTTTCTGCGCATAAATATTAGCAAGCGCAAAATTTAGATGTGACGCTTCAGAATTTTTTTGCAGCATAGCTAATAAATAATTTTCATCTGAATCCAGAGTGGCTACACCACTACGTAAACTCGAAATTGCAGCTGTTGCTATCGGATCACGTGGATCCAGCTCAAGCAAAGTAGAATAAATTTTTCTTGCTCTAACATTGTCTTTTTGCAGTACGGATATAGCGCCCAAACCAAGCAATGCGTCTCGATTATATTTCTCAATAGATATTACTTTTTCATAATGTTTTTTCGCAACATCATATAAGCCCTTATCATACAACGACCACGCTTCATCGAGAATCTCACCAATCGGATCAACTTTATTGGTTTTTTGTATAGACAATACTGCTGCAGAGGTATTGAGTCTTTTTTTAGGCACGTCAGTCTTCGGTAACTTTTTCGTCGTAGGGCTTCCATCTGCTATAGTGTCTTTAGCAAATTTTACTTTTTTATCTAAATCTGCGTTACCCACCAGGTTACGAATAATATCTGACCTTTCAGGCAAATGATTTGTATTTGTTTTTGAACGCATTGATTGCATTGAAATTTGATGCTTTCGCTCTAACGAAGCAATTTCCGCCTGCATTTCAGAATAATAGTAAAACCCTCCCACAACTAATATAAGCATCGTTGCAGCTATAACACTAATATATAWGACTTTCTTATTTTTCTTTATATCGTGATTGGTTTTATGAATCAACAAGGATAAGCCATCATCAGATATGACAAATTTTTCTGCTTTCGAATTTWGTYTTGAATACTGTGGTGATTTATTTGTATCCGGTGTTTGTTCATCTAATGTCAACTCAGTCTCATGCACAGAATCTTCACTATGCCCGCCATCAAGATTAAGAGGCGCCGTCTCAACGACTTCCTCAAGAGATAATGCTACGTCAGCTTCTGCATTGCTCGTTTCAGATGCATTAACAATCTCATCTTTGCCAGCATTTTCTACTGACTCCGCATTTGATATTTTTTTCTTATCATCTGCAGCTTTTTTTAGGGCATCTAGTAATAAACTCATTATCGTCTGCTCTATTGGTCAGAGAGTTTTTTAGATGTATCCTGCTGAAGATCTTCTAACAAATATTTTTTATATTCAACYAGATCACCATCAAGACTGGCGTTTTCAATTACTACCGGTCTAATGAATATCACCAATTCAGATTTTATAAATTCTTCTTCGTTGWATGAAAACAAAGCCCCTATTAAAGGAATGCTTGATAGAAAAGGTACGCCGCGGTTTTCTTTATTAATTTGATCTTGCATTAATCCACCGATAACAGCCGTCTCACGATTCTTAATTTTCAGCATAGTATCAATTTCTCTCACCTGAATAACCGGGATAGAACTCACCACACCTTGTTCCGCCAACAGTGGATTAGGATCATTGACTGTACGAATAATTCGTGAAATAGTTGGACGAACATTTAAAGTGACAAAATTATCAGCATCGATATAGGGTGTAACCGCCATCACTATGCCAATAGGGACTGTGTTTATATCGGTGTCAATAACAACGGTTGAATTTTGATTGACGGTACCCGCATCGACTTCGACATTRGTGGTAAAGAACACTTCATTGTCTACTACTTTCAATATTGCTGTTTGATTATTCAATGCCATCACTTTTGGACTAGACAAAACTTTAACATCGCCAAAAGTTTCCAGTGCTTTTAGAGTGATATTTAAAGGRTTGCCGTTAAGCGTACCCGCTGTTGCTAGCTGAAAGAAGGGTGCTGAACCGAGGCTACCACCAATAACATTTTGCAACCCCCCTTTAGTTACAACCGTGTTTCCACCGACAACTGCCGTATCACTTATTATTGACCAATCAATGCCCGCTTGATAAGAGTCGCTTAAYCTAACTTCTGCAATGGTTACTTCTATTAATACCTGACGCTTTACGCTACCTACAACATGATCGATAAACTTCTTTATTATTTTATGCTTCTTCGATGTTGCCACGATCGCTATAACGCCASCTTCACGATTTACAATTACATTATTGCTGGTTTTAATTTGCGAGCCCGCTGTGACTTCTTCATTTAATATCGCAGAAATATTTTTAGTTATCGTCTTCCAAAATTCATTCGTGCTTTTATTTTTGACCTTAGAATTCGCATTATTCTTTCCACCCGACCCTGCACTGGCTCCGCCGCCGCCACCACCNCNNGTGGCTTGAATACCGGTACTGGTCGCACCAATTTCTGTAGAAACACTGACTTCACCTTCACTTGATCTGGATATGTTTAAATAATCTATATCGTAAGTGTATAAATACGGTTTATCTGCTTTCACCTTAATCGTGTCGCCTTCTACTATATAAGTAATATTTGCTTGCGACTCTATTCGCTCTAATATTTTTGGCAGAGTTTGATCAATGGCATTCATCGTGATCTTGCCAGTTATATCATTATCTATATCCAGATTTAAATCGGCATCTCTTGCCATTGAAAACAATAACTCACGGATGGGCACCTGATTAACGACCACGGTATAGGTTTCTAATTTTTCACGTTTTCCCGGCCTGGGCAATGCAGGCACCTGTGTAACCGGTAGCGGAATATCTGCTTTATTCGAAGTATTCYTTCCAGAGTCACTTTTAATATGTCCTTCGGAAATCGTCGGCGGATTGGTCGCACCGCACGCCACGATGAATACCGTTATTATTGCCGAAAAGCAAGCGACTAAAGTTTGTTTCATTATCGTTTTTATTTTCATTATTTTAATAATTCATCCAGCTTAATCTACAAAAATACAATTAGGTAAGTTCTAATTTATTCAGTATCTATTATTAATTAGTATAGACACCACTTTTAAATACTTCTTTTTTTAAGGCACTGGTTCGGCGCAAGTATGGGTCACTCGCTTTAAGTGAACCCGGTAATGTGTCGAGCGTTTGTATCGCCAAATCCTGAGTCGTAAAATCATTGTATAAAACGCTATACCAGGCWCGCCCGTTAATAACCGTTTCATAGATGTAAATCTTTGTAAAATCAAGTGCTTCAGGAATCTCCTGTAGAAAAGCTTCGACTTTATCAGCATCACTTGTTCGCGCCATAAATAATTGGATACTATAATGATTATCATCTGCAACACTCAACCATTGCTGCGTAGTTTTTATGCGATCCCAGGTTAGCGCCATCGGCTTTTGACTTAGCSTAGTTTTTGTTACGTCTTTCACCGCCACAGCCTTGCTTGTAACTTTTTCAGGCACAAGCTCTGTCACAATAATGGGTTCTGCCTGTAGGTCATCGCTCGTTATTGCCATCGGACCYGAACTATCTTGCTTGCCAATATAAATACCGCTAAGTAAAGCCCCTACAATCAAGATAGCTCCCGCAAAAAAGTAAATAAGGTTTTTATTATTACCCACTTTTTTGAATTCACTGTCTTTGGCAGCGGTAATAATATGTTTCGGCGTGACGGTATGGCTACCTTCTGAAAAGGCAGCTAAAAGTGATTTATCAGCAAGAATATTAATTCGGCGAGTTAATCCATCAGAGTATTTTTTTACTACGCCCGCTGTTTTTTTATTGAATACATCTGGCCCTTTATATCCCACWGCGCGCAATCGAAAATTAAGATAATCCAGCGTATCATCAGGCGCAAAAGGTGAGAGATTAAAACTATGTGTAATGCGTTCTTTCAGCTGCCTGATATTAGGCTGCGACAGTTTTTCATCAAGCTCTGGCTGACCGAACAGAACCATTTGTAACAATTTGTTTTGATCGGTTTCAAGATTACTTAACAGGCGAATTTCTTCCAGCGTTTCAATCGGCATGCTTTGCGCTTCTTCGACAAACAAAACAACCTGACGATTACTGGCATGTTTCTTCAGCAGGTGCGCCTGAATCTGATGCATGACATCAACTTTACTCATCTCATTAGTTACATCGAGATGTAATTCGTGTGCGATGACATGCAAAATATTATCGGGAGACAAACTGGGATTCGCGATATAGATGACATCAATATCGCTAGACAATTTTATTTCAAGCATGCGGCATAACATTGTTTTGCCACTACCCACTTCACCGACAACCTTGATAATACCTTCGCCACTATTTATGGCGTACAGCAATGCATCCAACGCAGCGCCACGCTGACTACCTTCAAAAAACAGACTGGTATCCGGGGTTATTTTAAACGGCGGACGTTCTAGACCAAAATGTTCCTGGTACATTAATGGCTTCCCAGTTTTTGCACTCGACTATACAATGTTGTTCTATTTATTTTTAATGCCTTCGCCGCTTTACTAACGTTGTTGTCATTCATCTCCAGTGCGATACGAATACTGCGACTTTCTATTTCGTTAATTAATTCATCTAGGTCAAAATCATCTGTTCGCATTTTCTGCATGATCATTTCATCGCTAACCGATGTTGCATTTTCGACCAGCTCACTGGCAGACAACTCGGTTTCTAATTCAGCCATTAGTTGTTCTTTATTGACACTCTTACCGGGGTACTTAGTCCCTAACCGGATAACAATGTTTCGAAGCTCTCTAACATTTCCCGGATAATCATATTGCTGCCAGAGCTCTCTTGCACTTTCGTCTAGAACAAACGGCGAAACAGTATCAGCATAAGCTTCAATAAAGGTATTTAGCAGAAGGAATACGTCAGCGCCACGTAAATTTAAAGCGGGGAGTTGTATATTCAAAATACTCAAACGATGATACAAATCATTTCTGAACTCACCACCTCTCACTTCTTCGGCCAAATTCTTATTGGTCGCCGTCAGTATTCGTGCTTGTGACTGCCGCTCTTTTGTTTCACCGACACGGTAAAATTCGCCACTTTCAATGACACGTAATAATTTACTTTGCAATGTTAGCGGTAACTCACCGATTTCATCCAGTAGCAGTGTGCCTTTACCGACTTCAATAAAGAACCCTTTATGTTCCTGCGTAGCGCCTGTAAATGCGCCTTTAGCATGGCCAAATAATTGTGCTTCCAACAGGTCAGATGCAATCGCTGCGCAGTTAATTGCGAGGAATGGTTCTGCACTACGTATACTGTTTTCATGTAGCGCGCGTGCCACTAATTCTTTTCCTGTTCCTGATGCGCCTTCAATCAGTACTGGGAAGGGTGAATCTGCAAATTGACTTATTTGATTTTCAACCATTTGCATGACCACACTGTCGCCAATGATTGATACTGTCTTTTTCGCATCCCGCTGTTGATCTATTTCATGTAAGCGCTGATGATGTTGCAGRCGCGCCAATAAYAGATCAGGYTCAGCSGGTTTGGCAATAAAGTCAACCGCACCGATAGTGAGTGCATGCTGAATATTGACGTCGTTATCYTGCCCGGACARTACCAGYACTTTCATATTCGGCTGCARTGATAARAGTTCGCGAATTAATGCAAAACCTTCATCCGGCTTGYGTGGATAAGGYGGCAGRCCCAAATCGATTAATGCAAGAGCAGGCARTCCCGGYTCTTCATTTACTTTTTGAATAGCCTGRTGACGTGACTCAGCAGTAATGAGTTTAAARTGCTTGCGCAACATAAAACCCAATCCTTCAATGATCAACGGATCATCATCCACCAGTAATAAAGTGGCTTTTTCTTTTGCAGATAAATTGGCATTAACCGATAAATTTTGTTGCTTATTCTCTGGCATCGATGTCCCCAGTAAATTTTAATGATGCTAATCACACTCTATATAGCAGAAATGTTGCCAAGTTATGCTCATATAACACTGAATAATTAGGATTTTTCTAATTTATACGGATAAATCTGACTGCGCTTTAGGTAAAGCATGCTTAAATAACAGCCATGTTCAATATCGTACTCTACCAACCAGAAATCCCTCCCAACACTGGCAATATTATTCGCTTATGTGCCAATACTGGATGCTCGTTACACTTGATTGAACCCCTGGGGTTTCAACTGGAAGATAAACAATTACGTCGTGCGGGGCTGGATTATCACGAATGGGCTGAGGTAAAAACGTATAAAGATATTAAGGATTTAAAACCTGAGAAGAATGTCTACGCACTTTCAACCAAAGGCAAAAATAACTACCATCAGGCAAATTTCAAAGCAGGGGAYTATCTGGTGTTCGGRCCAGAAACRCGGGGATTRCCCGATGCRTACCTCAATCAACTAAAGACTGAACAGGTCCTGCGGTTACCCATGCTAGAACACAGTCGCAGTTTGAACCTTTCAAATACCGTCGCGATCGTTTGCTACGAAGCCTTACGACAGAACCAATTTGATGGATTTAAATAAAATCGCCCTACACAGACTGATAGGGACTAGGCGGTTTCCAACGAAGACTTACGGCTCAATAGTGCTTTAACCGCTTCATCTATGGGACAATTTTCGTAAAGTACGCGATAAACCTGTTCTGAAATAGGCACTTCAACCTGGTATTTACGAGCCAGATTCACCACTTCTTTCGCCGTCTTGATGCCTTCAATCGCCTGTCCAATTTCACTTTTCACTTGCTCTAAAGTTTTGCCTTGTGCAAGCAACAGACCGGTACGACGATTACGAGACTGGTTATCGGTACAGGTTAAGATCAGATCCCCCATTCCTGCCAGGCCCATAAAAGTTTCGCGGTGACCGCCCATGGCTTCACCTAAACGCATCATCTCTGCAAGACCACGCGTTATGAGTGCGGCACGGGTATTAGCACCAAAGCCCAGTCCATCTGCCGCGCCTGCAGCAATAGCTAATACATTTTTAATCGCACCACCCAGCTCAACACCAATCATATCTGAACTACGATAAACACGAAAACGTCCACTATGAAGATACTCGCTTAGTTCTTCGCAAAACKGTTCAGATTCAGATGCAACCGTAATGGAGGTTGGCAAATTTTCTGCTACTTCTTTTGCAAAAGTGGGCCCGGACATTACGGCTAATTTATGACATTGCGGCAAGGCTTCAGCCATAACCTGATGAATCAACTTACCGGTTCCCTGCTCTAACCCTTTRCTTGCCCAGGCAACACCCACTTGCTGTTTGAACAAATGCCCATTTTTTTGTAAGAAGGGCCGGTATGCATGGCTTGGAATGGCAAGTAAAACCCAGGCGGGTGATGCCAGRACCTTTTCGATACTCGCGGTCAATTGCAACGAATCGGGAAACCGGCAATCGGGTAAATATTGATGGTTAAAGCGTTGCTCTGTTAGAAGCTTAATATGCGCTTCTTCGTTTCCCCATAGCAAGACATCATGRCCGGCTCGGGCCAAATGAATTGCCAGTGCGGTTCCCCAGGAACCCGCACCCAGAACAGCTATTGGATGCGATTGTTTAACTTCAGTCATAATGGCTCTAAATTAAARGATTAATCGGTCAAATAATATRACCCACCTAATGAGCCGCGCCCTGGTCTGTCTGCGCTTCTGCCTGCTGCTGAAGCTGCTGCGTATACAAGGCATTAAAGTTAACYGGTGATAATAAAAGCTGKGGGAAACCACCACTGGTTATAAGCGTGGAAATTGCYTCTCGAGCGTATGGRAACAAGGTCTCAGGACAATAGGCACCTAACATACCCCCTATATTTTCATCCGCAAATCCTGACATTTTAAAGATACCCGCCTGTTTTACTTCTGCAAGAAACGCCGTTTTTTCATCATGAGTAGCTGTAATCGTGACCGCCAAAACCACCTCAAATAAATTTTCACCCATAGCGCTATGGCTACTATTAATCTGCACATTAATCTGTGGCTGCCAATCATTGCCTGCAGTAAATGCCTGCGGTGAATTTGGCGATTCAAATGAAACGTCTTTTAGATATATCTTTTGTATTGAAAACTCTTGATTGTCTTCGCTCATCATTTTTTTCCTGATTGAATAATTGTTATAGCGATTATAAAGTTCAGCTTTCGCCATGTATTTTGTTGAAGGGCATCTCTATTAATGGTTACTTCTTAGATAGGGGCATATTTGCTTCTTTCCAGGCGGCTAGACCACCTTCTAGATTATTCACTTTCTGAAAYCCGGCGGTTTTTAGTAGCCTGACAACACGCGTTGCAGTCGAGCCGCTATTGCAATAAATTAACACCGCTTTATTTTTGTAATCAGAATATTTATCCAAGTCTGCCTTTAAATCAGCAAAGGATATATTCTTAGCGCCCTTAATATGGCCTTTATCAAAATCTGCCGCAGTTCTAGTATCAATGATTAACGTGTCATCCTCATTGTTCATCATCCGGATAGCCGCAGTCGGCGCAACGAATAGCCCTCTATTAGCCTGATGGTCAAGCTCRGCTTTAATCAGCATAATTAATATGCCAAGCAGCGCAGCAAATAAAATTAAATTATTGGTTATAAATTCAGTGAGTTGGTCCACTACGATACCTATATTGGGTCTTAATTCAGACGATTAAAAGTGTCATTATAAAACATTACACTCAGAGAGTTAAATTCAGAGAATACTAAGTTTGGCGACAAACCCAGATAGCACTGAAAATGCTATCTGGGTTATTCTATGAAAAGAATAAAAAGGCTTAAAAAATACAGTAATCAGAACACTGGATAGTTTGTAAATACTATCCAGAAAATTCAGGCAACCTAAATCGAAGCATAAACAATTAGCGAGCCGCCGAACAGAATACGTCCTGCATCATGCCGATTAATCGCAGCGTCCGTGTATCGCCAACGCGATAGTAAACTTTATTGGCATCTTTACGTGAAGCCAAAATACCTTTATCACGCAAAATGGCTAGATGCTGAGAGATATTACTCTGCGAGGTCCCCACAGAATCAACGATATCCTGTACACTCACTTCCTTGTCACCCAGTGTACATAATATCTTAAGACGTAAAGGGTGTGACATTGCTTTTAGCGAGCGTGACGCGCGACTAATGTCTTCATCACGTGTCATTAAAGCTGGATCATTGGGATTTATAGCCATGGTTGCCTCGATACAAATGTGTTACTGGAAAAACGTTGTTTAATAATATAATTAATAAAGCATACATTAATACACTTTTTTTTGAATTGAAAYAGCWAAATMWMKAARTTKRNGTAAWTATTTTTACTCAWCWSTCSWYWTYGSTCRRAHWMTRACMGAAYACTYWMRNATTTWSWMYRKWYWCWRMAYWKMMYRMKYMKYGCYTMWTKWGWKCWTTRYWYAWRCYWTYMWGCCTTTTTTTCAACGCAAGTAACGTTAATGCGTCAAAAAATGAAGATATGGCGCATTATCAGGATAAACTGGAAAATCTCCAGAAAAGTATTAAAAAAATTCAACAACACTTAAAAGGCAGYAAAAAACAACGCAGCCATGTACTTACTGAGCTTAAAAGRCTTGAATTTAAAATCAGTAAAAATTCWTTAAAACTCAATGTATTAGCYAATAAAGTACAAAAAAGCAAACAACACAAACAACGCCTGGAACAGGAAATATCTAAACTCAATAAGCGCCTGACCAGGCAACGACAAGCACTGTCTGAGCAAGTACGCTCGGCTTATAGCATGGGGCAGCAGCAAAACCTGAAAATGCTATTAAATCAACAAGATCCGGCACAAGCGGGTCGCACACAAGAATACTTCAACTACCTGAACCGCGCCCGAACACAGCAGATTACCGAATTCAACCAGACAATCGACAAAAAATCACTGTCAGAAATCGAATTAAAACAAACACTTGTCACACAGAATGAATTACTACAAGCATTAAAGAAGAAGAAAAGGCTACGCCAGCAACAACGRCTAAAACGTAAAAAATTACTCACTGAATTAAGYAATAAAATTGAAAATCAGGAAAAYACGYTAACCAGCCTGGAGAGCAGTCGGGGAAGAATCGAAAATTTGCTCAAATCRTTGGGCGAATTACTCGCCGATATTCCCACCAGCCCTTCTGAGCAGCAGCCATTTAAATCGTTAAAAGGCAAACTTCCCTGGCCAGCCAAAGGGCGTTTTCTTGGAAAATTTGGCCAGTCGAAAAACAACGGCGACCTCAGGTGGAACGGGGTATTAATCAAGGCCAGTTACGGCACACCCATTCAGGTGGTAAGCCACGGCCGTGTCGCCTTTTCAGACTGGTTACAGGGTTTTGGCTTCATCACCATCATCGACCACGGTGACGGTTATATGAGCTTATACGGCAATAGCGAATCTTTATTTAAACAAGCCGGGGATTGGGTTCAAGCAGGTGAAGTCATCGCCACAGCGGGGGACAGCGGGGGACAACCCCAAAGCGGGGTGTATTTCGAGATCCGCTCACGTGGAAAACCCGTCAATCCATCAAAATGGTGCAATTCTAAAGCCTCACACTCGGCAAACTCAATATAAAAGCATAATTTTAGGGCACCTCTATTAATTATCACGGAACAAGCTGGCTTTAATCCCTTCTAAGAACTAATATATATATTAATTTGTTTGTTCTTCTTGCAGCCGAAAAAACACAAATTTCTATCTATTTATTAGTGGTATTTTACCGGAGTTATTTATGAGTAATCGTTACAAGACCGTTCTGGTTCTGGTCTTTGGTATTTTTGTTGGTGTTTCAGTTTCACTAACCAGCAGTGTATTAGCTGATAAAAAGACGGAAGCAGCAACGGGCCTTCCACTCGATGAATTACGTAATTTTTCTGATATTTTCGCCCGCATCAAAACGGATTATGTTGAAGAAGTCGATGACAAGACACTGTTAGAATATGCCATCCGCGGTATGCTGACTGGACTGGATCCTCATTCCGCCTACCTGAACCCTGAAGAATACAAAGAGCTGAAAATTGGCACCACTGGCAAATTTGGTGGCCTGGGTATTCAAGTTGGCATGGAAGATGGGTTTGTAAAAGTTATCTCACCTATCGACGATACACCTGCGTATCGTGCAGGTCTGGAATCTGGCGACCTGATTATACGGCTAAATCAAAAATCTGTTAAAGGCATGACATTAAACGACGCAGTAAAAATCATGCGTGGCGACCCGGGCACAGATATTACGTTAACCGTCATACGTGAAGGCGCCAATAAACCCTTACCCTTCACCGTCACCCGTGACATCATTTCTGTAAAAAGTGTTAAAAGTCGAATTCTTGAACCGGATTATGGTTATATCCGAATCAGCAACTTTCAATCTAAGACAGCACGCGATTTAGTCAGCGAAATCAGCAAACTTAAAAAAGATAATAAGGGCGAGTTAAAAGGACTGGTACTCGATCTACGAAACAACCCCGGCGGCGTCTTAAGCGCAGCGGCAGATGTTTCTGATGCTTTTATCGATGATGGAAAACTGGTTTACACCAAAGGTCGAATCGAGAATTCAGAATTTGAATTTAATGCGAAACCCGGTGATATTTTGAACGGCCTACCTCTGGTCGTACTAATCAATGGTGGTTCTGCTTCAGCTTCAGAAATTGTTGCTGGTGCATTGCAAGACCACAAACGCGCTGTTGTCATGGGTAGCAAATCATTCGGTAAAGGATCGGTTCAAACCATTCAGGAACTTCGTAGCGGCGGTGCCGTAAAAATCACCACTGCACGTTACTTCACACCTAATGGCCGCTCTATTCAGGGTGAAGGCATTACACCTGATATTATTCAGGAAAAATATGACATCAATGATACGAAGCAAGATAGCTCTTTGCGCATAAAAGAATCTGACCTGAATGGTAGCATCAGCAACCCAACTAAATCACAGGAAGCGATTAGAAAAGCGGAAGAAGAAGGCAAAAAAGATGCGCAGGAAAACCCTAAAATAAAAGCCTCTGATGATTTYCRTCTATACGAAGCACTTGTACTATTAAAAGGCTTAAGTATTCTAACTAAAAGTTRATTTTATGGCCGMTCTGGTTARTCAATAGTAAATTAACAAGGATGTTAACTARCYAAAACCCWCGCACCGATSGTTTTCATYTCACCAATGAYATCRCCCCAATCACTCGCTTATGGCGTCCTCATRTTCTGCCTATCTACWATCACGTCGGTCAGTGCAGAAAAGTTTGCCAGCATTATAAWTGATGACCTTGGYAACCATCTTGAACATGGGCGAGACGTCATCGCAATACCTGCCGCGTTAACCATTGCAATACTTCCAAAAACAACTTATGCAAAAGASCTGGCGCGCCTGGCAACAAAAAATAATAAAGAAGTCATGTTACACCTGCCCATGCAGTCGATAAAACACCATAAGCATTCGCCTGGCACACTCAATCTACACATGACAAAAAATSAATTTAATGAACAGCTACGTCAAAATTTARATGCTGTTCCTTACATACGTGGTGTAAACAACCACATGGGTAGCTTGTTAACTCGTCATCCAGGACACATGACATGGTTAATGGATGCGCTTTCAAAGCGCGGCGATTTATATTTTATTGATAGCAAAACAACGAAAAAATCGATTGCACACAAAATGGCTGTCGAACACGACCTTCCTAACCTGTCACGTGACTTTTTTCTTGACCCTGACGACAGCGAACACACACTACGTATTCAATTTGATCGTTTTATCAATAAAATAAATCAACAAGGTTACGCATTAGCTATTGCACATCCACACCCTAAAACCATACAATTTCTACAACGCCACTTAAAAGAGTTAGAGCAGCACGGCATAAAATTATTACCTGTTTCTAAATTAATTAGTACCGCTAAACGCTCAATGAAGAGTGATACTAAACCGGAGAATAAACATGTCGCATGTACTGGTCCCACTTGCTCAAGGCTGTGAAGAACTTGAAGCTATAACCATCACCGATTTATTGGTGCGCGCCGGCATTACGGTAACAACCTGCGGCCTCGATGATCAGCCAGTGAAAGCTTCGCGAGGCGCAACCCTTATTCCCGATACCAGTATAGATAAAGTACTGGACACGGCTTTCGACCTTATCGTTCTACCCGGTGGACTACCTGGGTCTGATCATCTACGCGATAGCGAACAAATACAGTCGTTAATTAAAAAGCAGGTTTCAAGTAATAAATATGTCGCTGCAATCTGCGCCGCACCCAAAGCGTTGGCCGAAGCCGGCCTATTAGACGGCAAAACGGCCACCAGTTTTCCGGGCGTACTTGCAGCGCTCAAAAATGAAACTATCACCATCTCTGAAAATGCCGTAGAAATAGACGGCAATATCGTGACATCACGCAGTGTTGGTACCGCCATGGATTTTACTTTAAGCCTGATAGAGCTCCTTGAAGGCAAAGAAAAACGTGATGAAATTGACCAACAACTTGCTAGATAATAATAAATTATAGATTTTTCAACTGCTTAGCGCAGCACATACCCCTATCAAATGTGGTATTTATAATCATCCTGGTTTTAGCTAGAATACCTGATTAATTTACTAGGTTATTATTTTTTTTATTAATAGGAACACCCATGCAAGCAGAAGTTAACGGTCAAACAATCCAGCTCAGTGAAGCTGGCTGGTTAGAAAATCTAGATGAGTGGAGCGAAGAACTCGCTGCTGAAATCGCCAAAAGCGAAAAAATCGTAGACGGCCTGACTCAGGAACACTGGGACATCATCAACGAAGCACGTGAATACTTTACCGATAACGGCAAAGTATGTGAGCCACGCGCGTTTTCAAAGATCATGAAAAAAAAATACGGTAAAGATCGTAGCGATCAGAAATATATCTACTCTTTATTTCCGACTGGTTTAATCAAGTGCGCAAATAAGATTGCGGGCTTACCTCGCCCTAAAGGCTGTAGTTAGTCTTTTTTCAGGTGTTTTGTCGGGTTAGGTTTCCTGACTCGGCTTTCACTTTGCTTTTCTATGTATTCACATTTTAGTACCTTTAGTTATCATTTAATTTGATGATTGTTAAATGGTGCTTTTTGTATTGTGTACGATTTATTTTTGCCTGGTTTCTTTTTCTTAATATTTACTTCTACTTTTATTTAGGCCTTGTGGGTCTCGCCCCATATCGTTTGCCCTACGGGTGCCTGAATATGGCAAACGAAGAAGGGGGTGTAAATCAAAAGAAAAACCAAAAAACCTGTCATCCTCGAATGCTCCTGTCGGGAATGACAACTAAAAGATGGGTTCAAGGATAAAACGCTAGTTAACAGAATAAACACACCGTTTTTGACTTTGACCTTTTCCACCTTAGGCAAGCCATTTAGGGTTTAGCATTATCATGGGCCTTCTGGTCCAGCTGTCTGAGCGTCTTTTGCGAGTTCTGGACCGCATGATAATGCTAAACCCTAAATGGGTACCCCGCGTCTTTTTGTGGGGCGCAGCCGTAGTGGCGGCCTTTTTTGGTTACTTTTTTGGGCTGCAGCAAAAAAGTGACTCGCCCGCGGTGCGAATACCGCAATGCCTAAGTAAAAATACAAAGATAACTGTACCAAACACAAATCCCAMAAACNNARTAWKMWAMAAASAANTNAATCGYGGATTACAATCCGCTCCTACARGTTGCAAGAACACAATAAAACCCATTCCCATGACCACATATWAAGAGTAGAATTTATAAAAAATAGAACACCCAAAATCACATGACTCTCTCGGAGAAACAGACATGGATGCTGCTCTCAATTACCTGCAAAACACCTTCGGCTACGCTGAATTTCGTCTACAACAAAGCAACATAATCCAGACCCTGATCGATGGCGGTGACGCCGTTGCGCTMATGCCAACGGGCGGCGGCAAATCATTGTGTTATCAAATTCCTTCTCTGGTTCGAAACGGTACTGGCATTATTATCTCGCCATTAATCGCACTCATGCATGATCAGGTTATTGCCTTACGACAGCTCGGTATCAATGCGGCTTATCTTAACTCCACACTCGATGCAAAAACAGCAAGACAGACTGAACAGGATTTAATTGAAGGCAAGCTGGACATGTTATATGTCGCTCCTGAGCGATTAACCACCAGTGGCTTCCTGCACTTATTATCACGCACCACTATTTCACTGTTCGCCATCGACGAAGCCCACTGTGTATCACAATGGGGCCATGATTTTCGCCCGGACTACATACAGCTTTCACTCCTACACGAGCAATTTCCCGATATACCTCGTATCGCCCTGACAGCAACAGCGGATGAAAAAACCCGCGCCGAGATCAAACATCGTTTAGCTCTAAATGAAGCAAACGAATACATATCCAGTTTTGATCGGCCTAATATCTGTTATCGCATTACCGAAGCACAAAGCAATGCTAAATCCGCATTATTACGTTTCATTCAAAATGAACATGAAAATGACTCCGGCATCGTTTATTGCCTATCCAGAAAAAAAGTTGAAACCATTGCGCAATGGTTAACAGATAAAGGCCTGACTGCCCTGCCGTATCACGCCGGCTTGCCCAACCAGACAAAACAAGATCATCAACACCGATTCCTCAACGAAGATTCAGTCATTATTGTCGCCACCATTGCTTTTGGTATGGGCATCGACAAACCCGATGTGCGTTTTGTCGCGCACCTTAATCTACCGAAAAGTCTGGAAGCCTATTACCAGGAAACCGGTCGTGCCGGACGTGATGGCCTGCCTGCTAACGCCTGGATGAGTTATGGCTTACAGGATGTCATTACACTGAAACAGATGATGTCAACATCGAATGCTGAAGAACAATATAAACGCGTCGAACAACACAAACTTGAGACCATGTTAGGGTTTACCGAAATCATTAGCTGTCGACGCCAGGCCCTGCTCAAGTACTTCGATGAAGACCTGGATAAACCCTGTGGAAATTGCGATAACTGCCTGACACCAGCAGAAACATGGGATGCAACTGTCGCTGCACAAAAAGCMTTATCCTGCGTGCATCGTACCGGACAACGTTTTGGTGTKACTTATTTAGCCGATGTGTTACTAGGCAAAGACAACAAACGCATTCAACAATTCGGTCATAATAATTTAAGCGTATACGGTATCGGCAAAGAATATGATGTAAAACAATGGCGYAATATWTTTCGCCAGTTAATTAGTCGGAACTTACTAGCGGTCGATATCGAAGGCCATGGCAGTCTGCTTTTAACGGAACAATGTCGYGCCATACTAAAAGGCGAACAAACACTACTGCTACGCAAAGAAAGCAAACCAGCRCAGWCTTCTCGACAAGGACGAAARTCRTACAATACTGAAAAYAAATCGAATARTATTTTATGGGAAGCACTGCGCGCCTGTCGTAAGACAATAGCTGRAGACAATGATGTGCCTCCTTTTGTCATCTTTCATGATGCGACCCTGTCTGAAATGATGGAACGGCAACCAACGAATGAAGAACAATTTTTACGCCTAACCGGTGTCGGTGAAAGYAAACTAGAAAAATATTCTGCTGCTTTTCTTAAMGTTATTCGTGAACAYGAAAACAACGAAGCTCWRGATGTTTCTGATACCGTTAATGAAAGYTTAMTATTATTTCGTAGTGGTCTCGACCCTTACGCTATTGCCAAACAACGAAACATTAAACCGACAACCGTATACACACACCTTGCCARYTGCATTGAACAGGGCGAACTAAAACTACAAGAYGTTATTGAKTTAAATGAACAGGAAATCAATATCATTCATGAAACATTATTAAGTACCGATGATGGCAGTAGAAAAATWAAACCKGCYTAYGAYGCGCTTGATGGAATGTTTGATTATYATACSATTCGYTGTGTRCAGGCTGCSGTKATACCKGCTTAANARTWTKRYTAAGGCCTGCTTCCAATCCAGGCTGTGTGAAAACTCAAAATATTTTTTGTTTTAGAAATGTCATCCCTAACTACACATTGTTTTNATGTGATATTTACGAAATGACTCCCACTCAACAGCTGTTATTAGATGACGAACAACTATCATTTACCACTTTCAAGTATCGGAAATAGCTTTCACACAGCCTGAATCATAAAGAGACATTGGGGGACTTTTTCTAGCATGGAAAATATCCGCAACAACGGACATACACTATTGCGCTAATAACTCGTGGCAAACAGTAAAGATTGACATGTCATGATACGTCATCTACTATGTCGGTATGAGCACAATAAAAATTAGTTCTAAAGTTGAAGAAAAGGTTTGGGAGGACTTGCGGTTGCTTGCAAAAGAGTCTCACCAGAATGTTTCGGGGCTTCTCACCGAAGCCATCAGTGACTACATCCAGCGACGTCGTGTCAGACCTGCAGTGCTCGATCATCTAGCYGATTCAAYGAATGAAAAYGAARACTTAGGTAAGTTRCTTGCCAGGTAAATCGGTACAATTTTTAAGCCTCGAAGAGGTGCTGGAAATTCATACTGCATTGATTATACGCTTTGGTGGTGCAAGTGGTATTCGTGATACAGGTCTGTTGGAAAGCGCACTCTACCGCCCCCGAACGGGATACTATAATGACCTGATTGAAATGGCCGCGGCACTGTTTGAATCATTGATGAATAATCATCCTTTCATTGACGGAAATAAGCGCGTCGCATTCTTTTCAACAGATATTTTTTTACGCCTAAACGGATATAAAATAAAAGTTGAATCAAAGACTGCACATGCTTTTCTAATGAAACTATTCGAGACAAATACCTGCGACCTTGAGCATCTGGCACCATGGATTAGATCGATTACCGTACGCCTTTAACCTTCGCTTTAATTCAAAATCATCATTTTCGATAACATAACTTAAAACTAAATATTTAAATATCATACTAAAAAACAAAAGCAGGCTCTTGCGTTTTACTTCCGGATTCAATGGCGACATTCGTGGTTATATTTAGGCAATAGAATCCTAAGCGAAAGCAGACCTTCAAATCAGATTGTAATAATCGTGGTCTGTCCCGAATGGCACTAAGTTAAGCACCTGTAGCATGAGATAATAACATGTAATTTAATGCCTAAATGACACCATTATCTATGCAAAACACA
>NVWZ01000019.1 GCA_002746365.1 Thiotrichaceae bacterium | reverse complement strand
CCCCCCCCTTTTTTTTTTCTTCGTTACTTTTTGGGGCTGCAGCCAAAAAGTAACTCGCCTGCGGTGCGAGACCCGCTAAGCTTAAGTAAATAAAAGATAGAAATGTACGAAGCACTAAGCCCAATAGCTGGGAATTCAAATTCAACAAAATAAGGCTCAAAAAGCGACCATTATTAATGAAACTCAGTAAAAGCCTACCTAAAAAACCCCAAACTCACCCCGAACTTAAAGTGAATTCTAGCTTGCTGGAGCAAGCTAATGAATTAAAAAGCATATCCTTTATTAGRTAGTCCTGTTTTTCTTAAATATTCGCTAAGTTGCTGTCAGATATAGACATTTCTGACTTTGAAGGTGCAAAAACGCTTGACATAAGGTGGTTAAAATACCTATAGTGTCTATAAGTGGGGAAAAGTGGGGAATTGTGGTTTTTTGTATTAGCTCAATCCCTGTCTCCGGATGAATTGGCCCAGGAGGCCGGTTAAGTAAGTAAATAATAGCGACTGGATACAATAATAACAAATGCAGTTCCGAGGAATCAATAATATTTCAGTAGACGCCAAAGGCAGAATGGCTATGCCTGCGCGTTATCGCGAGCGTTTGCTTGAAATTTGTGGTGGGCGTTTGGTTGTTACCGTTGATCGCGATCATTGTTTGTTGGTCTATCCACTTCCTGAGTGGGAAATCATCGAAGCCAAATTAAACGCGTTGCCAAGTCTAAACCTGCAGGCGCGCCTGCTTCAGCGATTATTGATTGGGCATGCAACCGAGCTAGATATGGATGCGCAGGGTAGAGTTCTGTTACCTGCCATGTTGCGTGACTTTGCTGGATTGAAGAAAAAAGCGATTTTGATAGGTCAGGGTAAGAAATTTGAAATCTGGGATGAAGAAACCTGGAACGAGAGCCAGGAGGAATGGCTGGCAGCTGTTCAGGCGGGTGACGGTGACCTTCCAGCAGCATTAGAAGAACTGTCGCTCTAATAAATGGGCGATTTTAATCACCAGTCAGTGCTTTTGGATGAGGCGCTGGAGTCGCTGAATATTCGTCCATCAGGTATTTATATTGATGCAACATTTGGTCGCGGTGGACATAGCCGGGCCATATTGCAACAGTTAGGCGAAAAGGGTCGATTAATTGCCTTTGATCAGGACCCTGAAGCAATCACTTTTGCAGAGCAGCAATTTGCTAGTGAGCCGCGTTTAACAATTGAACACTGTAACTTTAATCAGGTGGCAGATGTGATTGAACAATATGGCTTGAAAGAAAAAATTGATGGTGTGTTGATGGACTTAGGTGTTTCATCGCCACAGCTAGATGACGCAGAACGAGGATTTAGTTTTTTGCGTTCAGGACCGTTGGATATGCGTATGGATACCAGTCAGGGAGAAACAGCCAGACAATGGCTTGCCAGAGTAAAACCGGCCGACTTAATAAATGTGCTCAAAAGATACGGCGAAGAAAAATTCGCCAAACGAATTGCAACAGCGATTGTTGAGACGCGCGCCGAACGCGAAATAACCGAGACCGGTGATTTGGCTGAAATCATTTCAAATGCGATTCCAGTAAAAGAAAAACATAAACATCCAGCAACGCGAAGTTTTCAGGCGATTCGTATTTATATTAATCAGGAGTTGCGTGCTGTAGAGCAAGGTTTGCAAGGCGCTGTTTCTGTTTTGGCGAAAGGCGGACGTTTATCCGTTATTAGTTTTCATTCGCTAGAAGACAGAATCGTAAAACGTTTTATGCGAGATATTTCCAGTCGACCAAAGTTACCCGCTGGATTACCCGTTATGGAAGCGGATATAGAAGTGCCTTATCGACTGGCTAGTAAACCAGTGGTTGCAGGTGAGCAGGAATTAAAGGTCAATCCGCGAGCAAGGAGTGCGCGGTTACGCGTTCTGGAGAGGCGGTTATGAATGAGAGGCAACGTATATTATTAATCGTGACACTTTTGTTTAGTTGTGTTTTGGGCTCGGCAATTTTGCTGGTTTATAGCAAGCATCAGAGCCGAAAGATGTTTGTTGAGTTGCAGCAGTTAAAACATGAGGTCGATGCTTTGAATACAGAATGGAGTCAATTGCAATTAGAGCAAAGTGCCTGGTCAGGTCATGGGCGAATCGAGCGTGTGGCGAGAAAGCGCTTGACTATGGTTATGCCAGATTCTTCTGATGTGGTTTTTGTGAGACAGTAATAAATTGATAAAAACATACAGACAAGGTCAACGTAAAACGATCAGCGGGCGTTCTGAGTCATCGATGCTATGGCGACGATTATCTGCGGTTGTGGTTTTTGTGTTGTTAATCACTGTATTAATCGGTAAAACACTTGATATGCAAATCTTGCGTAGTGAGTTTTATGAAAAGCAAGGTGATGCACGTCAACTGCGTACCGTTGCTATTTCAGCAAACCGTGGCGATATCGTTGATAGAAATGACGAGCCATTTGCAGTCAGTGCACCGGTAAATAGTGTCTGGCTAAATCCTAAAGTTGCTATCAATCATCTAGATGAGTTGGCTGGGGTAGCAAAATTATTATCCATCGATGTAATTAGCCTGAAACAAAAAATTAAACGAAATACTCATCGTGAATTTTTGTATCTTAAACGTCATGCTTCGCCAGCTTTAGCTGAGCAAGCCATGGCATTGCAGGTGCCAGGTATTGCGCTGTTAAATGAGTATCGTCGTTATTACCCTAGCGGGGAAGTGGCTGCGCATATAGTCGGTTTTTCAGATATTGATGATAACGGTCAGGAAGGTATTGAATTAGCATTTGATGACTGGTTGAAAGGTATACCCGGTAAAAAACGTGTTATTCGTGATCGTCTGGGTCGTGCCTTTGATGATGTTGAACGTATTAAGTCGGCCGARCCTGGCAAGGTAATAAAATTAAGYATCGATAAAAGGATTCAGTAYATTACGTATCGCACRTTGAAAGCWGCGGTGTTGAAACATAATGCGGTTGCTGGTTCTGCTGTGGTGCTCGATGTTCACACCGGCGAAGTGCTGGCGATGGCAAACCTGCCTTCTTTCAATGTRAATGATCGTCGTCAGTTGCAACCATTAGCTGTTCGAAACCGCGCGGTTACAGATGTGTTCGAACCCGGTTCGACAATGAAGCCYATTACTATTGCAGCGGCGCTGGAAAGTGGTCGCTGGAAACCTTTTTATAAAGTTGAGACGGCGCCGGGKTATATGACGGTTAAAGGCAATATGATTCGTGAYCATAAAAATTATGGTGATCTGGATGTGGGTGGTGTACTGGAAAAATCCAGTAATGTCGGTATTGCGAAAATTGCTTTGGCKATGGATGCTGAGGAGCAGTGGTCGATGTATCAAAAGCTGGGTTTTGGTGTGGTAACYGGYAGYGGTTTTCCTGGTGAAGCCAGTGGGCAGTTATCWCTTAATGCTTTAAAGAATGATTTTGAAAGAGCCTCGTTGGCATTTGGTTATGGCGTTTCGGTAWCACCTTTGCAATTAGCGCATGCCTATACCGCAATTGCTGCAGATGGTGTGTTACGACCAGTTAGTTTTTTATACGACGAAAAAAATACGGGTGATCCTGTTGCGGGGCAAAGAGTTATGTCTGCTGAAACGGCACGCGCTGTTCGCAAGATGATGAGACGCGTTGTTTCAGATAAAGGGACCGGTAAACGAGCTGACGTTGCGAATTATTCAGTGGCGGGTAAGACGGGTACGGTGCATAAATTTATTGCCGGTGGTTATGCGGAAGATCGTTATCTTTCAATTTTTGCTGGCATGGTGCCAGCTGATAAGCCAGAGCTTGTTATGGTTGTCATGATTGATGAGCCTAGAAATGGTGAGTATTTCGGTGGTCAGGTTGCAGCGCCCGTATTTAGTAAGGTGATGTCAGGTGCAATGCGATTGTTAGATATCGCACCCGATGAAATTTCGAAAAAACAATTAATGAATGCTGATGCGGTACCACCGAAATCGACTTCAGTGAAAGATGGTAGGGCGTGATGATGCAAAATGAAATTGCATTAGATTATTTACTCGAAGGTTTTATCGATGATGCGTTGATCGACCAGTGTCGTGGCATTACGGTTAATGCGTTTGTTCAGGATAATCGTAAAGCTCGAAGTGGTAATTTGTTTATTGCGCATCAGGGGTATAACACGCATGGTTTGTTATACGCACAAGATGCAGTGGCAAAAGGTGTTTCTGTTGTTTTATGGGATGGTGATGTAGAAAACAGAAGTGAAATACTGGATTCAATTTCTAATAAAGTGTTGTGTATTCAGTGTGACAATCTTAAATTTAAAGTGGGGTCAATAGCTTCGCGTTATTACGAACAGCCGTCATTATCTTTGAATGTAATCGGTGTGACAGGTACAGATGGTAAAACTTCGATTGCACATTTTCTTGCACAATGTCTGGATGCGCATGATGTGCACTGTGGTATTTTAGGTACATTGGGAAATGGGTTTATCAATGATTTGCATCCAACAGGTTTAACGACGGTTGATGCATGGCTGGTACAAAAAACACTGGCTGATATTCAGCAAGCGGGTGCAAAACATGTAGTAATGGAAGTCTCTTCTCACGGTTTAGATCAAGGGCGAGTAAATGGTGTTGCCTTCACCACGGCTGTGCTAAGTAATTTGGCGGTAGATCATCTCGACTATCATGGCACGTTAGAAAATTATGCGGCTGCTAAAAGACGTTTGTTTTACACACCAGGTTTAAGTTCTGCTGTTATTAATCTTGATGATGAGTTTGGTAAAAAGTTGGCAAAAGAAGTGCGTGAGAACGTGTGTGTCTGGGGCTACAGTCTTGAAAAAGATGTCTCAAAATTTGCAGACTGCGCAGATTATTTTGTATACGCGAAGGAAATAAAACCCTTTGATCGCGGTACTCATTTGTCGGTATCAACACCTAAAGGTGAATGCTGTTTTGATATTCCACTACTCGGTCGTTTTAACGTTTCAAATGCACTCGCAGTATTGTCAACGTTGTTAATTAGTCAGTTTTCACTAGAAAATGCAACCAGTAGCTTGACGGCTGTTCGTTCGGTTGACGGTCGAGTCGAAATTATCGCTGAAGATAATAAACCTGTTGTGGTTGTCGATTATGCACATACTGAGCAGGGTATTGCAGCAGTCGGTCGTTCAATGCGCGATCATTTCAACGGTAAAATTTGGTGTGTTTTTGGTTGCGGCGGTGATCGTGATCGCAGTAAACGGCCACTAATGGCAAAAGCGGTGGAAGCCTTTGCCGAAAAAATTATTGTTACTACTGATAATCCTCGTCATGAAGATCCGCAAAGTATTATCGATGAAGTGGTAACCGGTTTCACATCGATGGACAGGGTTGAAGTTATCCTTGATCGTAGGCAGGCAATTGATATCGCGATTTCAAATGCCCAGCCTGGCGATGTGGTATTACTTGCTGGCAAAGGTCATGAGACCAGTCAGATAGTGGGTGATGTGCATATCGCATTTGATGATCGACGTGTTGCTCGTGAATTTTTAACTGCCAGAGAAAGCGGGGTGCTGGCGTGATGATGATGTCACAAATTGCACAGGCTCTGGATGCAACATTGCATGGCAATGATGTATTGATGACGGGCGTGTCAAAAGATACACGTGATATTCATGCGGGTGATCTTTATGTGGCATTGAAAGGTGAGCGATTTGATGGCCATCAATTTATTGACAATGCAAATTCAGCCGGTGCGGTGGGTGCGCTGGTAAGTGATCTTCAAATAGATGAAAAAATACAGAAAATGCCACAGGTGCAAGTTAATGATACGCGTATAGCACTGGGTCAGCTGGCCGCTTACTGGTGCCGGTTGTGGCGACAAAAATCATTAACTGGAAAAATGATTGGCATCACAGGCAGTAACGGTAAAACTTCAGTTAAAGAGATGTGTGGAAAAATTCTTGCAGATTATGCAGATGATTCTGCCGTGTTAGCGACAAAAGGCAATCTAAATAATGATATTGGATTACCAATGATGTTGCTTGAGTTACAGGAACAGCATCAATTTGCAGTGATAGAAATGGGTGCGAATCATCTGGGTGAAATAGATTATTTGACGACCATTGCACTGCCTGATGTTGCTATCGTAAATAATGTCGGTCCTGCGCATCTCGAAGGTTTTGGTTCGTTGGAAAATACAGCAAATGCTAAAGCAGAAATTTTTAATGGCCTGCCTGATGATGGCATTGCTGTGATTAATCTTGATGATAAATTTTCTTCTGTTTGGCAGAAGATTTGCGCTAATAAAAATATTTTTAGTTTTTCAATGAATGATTTGAGCGCAGATGTGTATGCAAAACACATTGCTGATAATCGGTATCTAATTATCACAGGTGAAGCAGAAGCTGAGTTATCGCTAAATGTGCCCGGCAAGCATAATGTGATGAATGCGCTTGCTGCTACGGCTGCCACATTATCTGTTGGCGTTCCGCTTTCGTCCATTGTTGCTTCATTGTCAGAATTCAAAAATATTCAGGGTCGATTAACGGTGACTGTTTCGGACTCAGGTTATCGTGTTATAGATGATACCTATAATGCCAACCCGTTTTCAGTTTCTGCCGCAATTGATGTGTTAGTTGAGCAGTCAGGCAATCGAATTTTGGTTTTAGGCGACATGGCTGAACTTGGCGAAAGCGCAAAAGATTTTCATGCTGAAGTGGGTTGTAAAGGTAAGGAGGCGGGTGTCGACAGTTTGTACGCAACGGGCGAATTAAGTGTGAATACCGTTGCGGCGTTCGGAGAAAATGGTTTTTATTATAAAACTAAAAAAGAATTAATAAATGCGCTACAGGAAAAGTTAACAGAAAACGATGTTGTTTTAGTTAAAGGTTCTCGCAGTGCGGCTATGGAWGAAGTAGTTGAACGGATATTRACCCACRAAAAYAAYAAYAAGAGGGTGARTTAATGTTTTTAGCATTAGCTGAATATCTACAACAATATGAAAGCGGTTTTGCCGTTTTTCAATATATTACTTTACGCGCCATTCTTGGCACCATTACCGCACTGGTTTTATCCCTTGTGATCGGTCCTTATATGATCCGTAAATTGTCCAGTTATAAAATCGGGCAACAAGTACGTGATGATGGTCCAAAGTCACATCTTTCAAAAGCAGGCACGCCTACTATGGGTGGTGCGCTTATTCTCGTGTCGATAGCAATCAGCACTCTTTTATGGAGCGATCTTTCTAGTGAAAAGGTCTGGGTGGTGTTAGCCGTTACGCTGTCATTTGGTTTGATTGGCGGCATCGATGATTATAAAAAACTGGTTTATGGTAATTCAAAAGGTATTTCTGGAAAAACAAAACTTTTTTGGCAAACAGTTTTTGGACTAGCGGCTGCTTATTTTGTATTTATCAGTGCAAAAACGCCAGTTGAAACGACGATGATAGTGCCATTTTTAAAAAGCGTGTCAATTCCACTTGGTGATATATTTATGGGCGGTGCTTTTGTGGTGTTTTCCTACCTGGTTATTGTAGGAAGTAGTAATGCGGTTAACCTGACTGATGGATTAGACGGTCTTGCGATTATGCCAACGGTTATGGTTGCCGGAGCGTTAGGTGTGTTTGCTTATCTTACGGGTCACTCTACATTCGCCAATTATCTTGGTATTCCTTATGTTTCTGGTGTCGGTGAATTAACTATATTTTGCGGTGCATTAGTCGGAGCCGGTCTTGGTTTTCTCTGGTTCAATACCTATCCGGCAATGGTCTTTATGGGGGACATCGGTGCATTAGCTTTAGGCGCGGCATTGGGTATTGTTGCCATTTACGTTAGGCAGGAACTGGTGTTGGTCATTATGGGCGGCATATTTGTAATGGAAACCTTGTCAGTTATTTTGCAGGTTGGTTCATATAAATTGACAGGTAAACGAATTTTCAGAATGGCACCGATTCATCACCATTTTGAATTAAAAGGTTGGCCGGAACCTCGCGTTATCGTGCGTTTCTGGATTATTACGGTTGTGTTAGTGCTCATAGGGCTGGCATCTTTGAAGGTTAGATAGTTTATTTTAAGTGTATGAGAACTTTGAAAACAATGACTGCTAAATCCGAACAAGCTGTTTATACATTAGTCGTAGGGCTAGGTAAAACCGGTTTGTCTGTCGTGCGTTATTTGCGCGCATTGGGAGAGGTTGTGATAGTCGTTGATAGCCGCGAGCTACCACCAGGCTTGTCTACTATTAAACGTGAACACCCTGATGTTGAATGTTTTACGGGTGGCTTTGATGTTGAATTATTTACCGGTGCGCATCGTATCGTAGTTAGCCCGGGTGTAGCTTTATCTGAGCCAGTTCTTATTGAAGCGAGGAATAATAATATCGAAATCATAGGTGATATCGATTTATTTGCACATGAAGCGAAAGCGCCTGTGGTCGGTATAACCGGTTCAAACGGGAAATCAACTGTGACAACTTTGCTGGCATTAATGGCATCTCAGTCCGGAAAAAATGTCGTTGCCAGCGGTAACATCGGTTTGCCGGTACTGGATGCGTTAAATGATGATGTTGATTTATATGTGCTTGAATTATCCAGCTTTCAATTGGAAAGTTTGCAGCATCTTCCGATGAAAGCGGCGGTGGTTTTAAACATTAGTGCGGATCATCTTGATAGATATGAAAATATTACTGCTTACGCGATGAGTAAGCAGGCGATCTATGAAAATGCTGAAGTGTTGATATTAAATAAAGATGATGAGTTGGCGAATATTTCTGAATCCGAGCATTACGCTTGCGCAGCGGATAAACAAATTAAGTTTACTCTAAGCAAGCCAGAAGAAAATGAGTTTGGCGTCTGTGTGAACGGTGATAGTGAAAGTTTATGTTTTGGTGATGAAGCATTAATCGCAGTTTCTCAGTTAAAAATAAAAGGTTCTCATAATATTCAGAACGCATTGGCGGCCCTTGCATTGGGTTATGCGAGTGGCCTGGTTATCGAGGATATGATCGAGACATTGAAAATGTTTAAAGGTTTGCCTCATCGTACTCAGTTTGTTGCAGAAATAGAGGGTGTGAACTGGATTAATGATTCTAAGGCCACCAATGTTGGCGCTGCCATTGCTGCGCTAACCGGTATACCCGGTAAACATGTTTTAATCGCAGGCGGTGAAGCGAAGGGAGCTGACTTTACAGAATTGGTCGATGCGGTGCAGCGTTATTGTCGTGCTGTTGTATTGATTGGTAAAGATGCAAAAAAAATTAAAAAAGTAATGCCAGCTGGTTTTAATGTCGAAACTGCGGCTGATATGCAAAGTGCTGTTCGTGTTGCGGCAAGACTGGCGCAAGCGGGTGACAATGTCTTGCTGGCACCTGCCTGTGCCAGTTTTGATATGTTTAAAAATTTTGAACACCGTGGTGATGTGTTTGTAGAGTCAGTTGAAGCACTTCAGCGTGAGGTGTCGTTGTGAGTGTCACCGCTGGCATGATTTCAAAAATACAATCACTGCCTACAGGTAGTAAAGGCTTGTTTAGTGATTTTAATTTCGGTATCAATCTTAAAATTGATCTCGATGATTTGGATCCGGTAATCAGCATTGTATTTGTTGCCTTGCTAACCATCGGGCTCATTATGGTGGCGTCATCGTCTATTAGTGTTGCCGATAGAAACTTTTCAAATCCATTTTATTATTTTCAGCGCCAGTTGGTTTTTATCGTAATGGGTGTTTTAGCGGCAATAGTCGTCTTCAAAATTCGTTTGGTGCAATGGGAAAAGTCAGGCATGGCATTATTGATATTTGCCTTATTCCTGTTAGTGCTTGTGTTGATACCAGGCGTAGGCAAAACGGTAAATGGTAGTACTCGCTGGTTACCTTTGGGAATAATTAATTTACAAGTATCAGAGCTGGTGAAACTATTTTTAGTGATTTACGTTGCAGGTTACCTTGTGCGACATGGTGATGCTGTTCGTAATACCCTTATCGGTTTTTTGAAACCAATGGCAATGGTTGGTCTTGCCGGTTTATTATTATTACTTGAACCTGATTTTGGTGCCACAGTCGTTATTATGGGCACAGTATTAGGTATGACGTTTTTAGCTGGCGCACGTTTCATACAATTTATTTCTTTTGTTTTTATGTTCGCTTGCGCAGCAATGTTGTTGATTGTGACATCACCCTATCGGCTGCAGCGCTTAACTTCGTTTGCAAATCCATGGGAGGATCCATTTGATACCGGTTTCCAGTTAACACAATCGTTAATTGCGATTGGCACAGGTGGCTGGTTTGGTACGGGTTTGGGCGGCAGTGTGCAGAAATTATTTTATTTGCCTGAGTCACATACAGACTTTTTATTTGCGGTGCTTTCAGAAGAATTAGGGTTTGTTGGTGTGGTGATTGTGATTGCGCTGTTTAGTATTCTGTTTTTCCGAGCATTTAAAATTGCGGCACAAGCAGAAGCCGTAGGTAATTATTTTGCCGCTTATATGGCTTATGGTATTGGTATTTGGCTTTCTATGCAGGCAGTGATTAACATGGCTGTTAATGTTGGTCTGTTACCAACGAAAGGTTTGACGCTGCCATTGATGAGTTATGGCGGCAGCAGTTTGATTGTATGCTGTATGGCGATGGGCTTGTTATTGCGTATCAGCTATGAAACCAGTGGCGCAGTTAAGCAGGCTAGAAAACAGTCTGGAAGAAAACAAAGAGGTGGTAAAAGTTCAATAAAAACGGCAGCAGCCAGATTTAAACGAGGTGCATTACTATGATAAATGCGCGACCCGTTTTAATAATGGCAGGCGGAACCGGCGGTCATGTTTTCCCGGCTTTGGCTGTTGCTGATGAATTGCAATCACGCGGTATTCCGGTTGTCTGGTTGGGTACACGTACAGGTATTGAGTCAAGGCTGGTGCCTCAGGCAGGTTATCCTATTGAATGGATGAGTATTTCCGGGCTGCGTGGTAAAAGCACTTTAACTTTATTTCTTGCGCCGTTACGAATTGTAATAGCTTGCTGGCAAGCGTTAGTTGTATTGTTGAAATACAAGCCCTGTGTTGTTCTCGGTATGGGTGGGTTTGCTTCAGGTCCGGGCGGTTTGATGGCGTGGCTGATGCGTAAGCCACTTATTGTTCATGAGCAAAATGCCATTGCCGGTATGACAAATAAAATTCTTGCCAAACTTTCTACTGTGGTTTTACAGGCTTTTCCGTCAGTATTTAAACGTGGTGTAACCATGGGCAATCCTGTTAGGCAGTCAATTTGTAAAATAGAAAAACCTGAAATACGTTATGCAAGTCATCAGAATAAAAATCAACAGAATCAATTACGTCTATTAATTATCGGCGGAAGTTTAGGTGCTGCGAAATTAAATGAAGTGATACCGCAGGCGCTGCAAAAAATAGATAAAGATAGACGACCGGATGTTATCCATCAAACCGGTTTGAATAATATTGAATCGGCTAAAGCTTTTTACAGTGATGCTGGCGTTGAAGCAAAAGTGGAAGCATTTATTGATGATATGTCGTCGGTGTATGAATGGACTGATTTGGTTATTTGTCGTTCTGGTGCGATGACTGTATTTGAATTAGCCGCAGTGGGCATCGCTTCAGTTTTAGTGCCATATCCTTATGCGGTGGATGACCACCAAACGTTTAATGCAAAATACCTGGAAGCTGCCGGTGCAGCAATTATTAAGCAACAAGATGAATTAACGCCAGATAGTCTGGTTGAAATTATTAACGATTTTGATAACAACCGTACAAAGTTATTCGACATGGCCGTAGCTGCACGCAAGCTGGCGATACCTGATTCAGCTAAGAAGATCGCAGATGCCTGTCTGGCGGCTGGAGGTATTGGCTGATGTCTACCGTGCAAAATGATAATGATAGCAGTCATGAAAATTTCATGCGCCGAATTCGAAAAGTACACTTTGTTGGTATTGGTGGTGCAGGCATGAGTGGCATTGCTGATGTGATGAATACATTAGGTTATGAGGTGAGTGGTTCAGATATTGCTGATAATGCAGTGACGCAACGTTTGGAGAAATTGGGTGTAACCATMCACCATTCTCAYGATGCAGAAAATATCAGTGAAGTCGATGTRGTCGTGACATCAACAGCMATTAAAGACAATAATGTTGAAGTRAAAGCMGCTAAAAAGCTAAGAATTCCGATTGTGCCACGGGCAGAAATGTTAGCWGAATTAATGCGATTCAGTCACGGTATTGCTGTTGCGGGTACGCATGGTAAAACCACGACAACCTCATTGGTAACTTGYGTGCTTGAACAAGCAGGGCTGGATCCAACCTATGTWATTGGCGGMAAATTAAAYAGTTCAGCMACGCATGCACGTTTAGGTACCGGAAAATATTTGGTGGCAGARGCGGATGAGAGTGATGCGTCRTTCTTGTATCTRCAGCCGATGATCTCAATCGTAACCAATGTTGATGCCGATCACCTRCCCACWTACGGCGGTGACTTTTCGCGCTTAAAGCAAGCTTTTGTTGAGTTCTTGCATCATCTGCCTTTTTACGGGTTAGCGGTTGTTTGTGTYGATGATAAAGAAGTRCGCAGTTTGCTYCCGGAAATAACACGYCCKGTTATYCGATATGGTATYGAGTTTGATGCCGATGTTTGTGCATCAAACATTCGTTACCAGGGTACRCARAGTRTTTTTGATGTGATGTTKCCGGAAGCGGATAAACCCTTTGARGTGACSTTGAATATGCCAGGRCGGCATAATGTTTTAAAYGCATTGGCAGCAATATGTGTTGCGCATGAGTTAGGTGTTTCTGTGTCAGATATACAATCGGCATTATCTGGYTTTGAAGGCATTAGTCGTCGTATGCATGCTTATGGTGAAATTAAACTGCAGCAGGGCAGTGTCACATTAATCGATGACTACGCACATCATCCGACTGAAGTGTCTGCATCATTAAGCGCGACAAAAAATGCCTGGCCTGATAAAAGACTGGTTGCCATTTTTCAACCACATCGTTACACACGCACACGTGATTTATTTGAAGACTTCTCACAAGTACTGGCTGAATGTGACGTRYTRKTGCTRAYRGAMGTKTWTKCKGCKGGAGARSMGKYRATWSCCGGYGCGGATGGYCGTGCATTGTGTGCCGCGATTCGTGCTCGTGGAAAAGTGAATCCRATATTTATCGAAGATGTCGARCAGTTAGGTGAAAATCTTCAATCAATTTTACAGGACGGTGATYTGGTRTTAACGATGGGTGCCGGYAGCATCGGACGTRTTGCATCCAACTTAAAAGCAACGCTGGAAACAGGGTCATGAACATTATGACTAAAGTAGACRACATAGTGATAAAGCAAARTGAGCCCATGTCCAGACATACAAGCTGGCGCACCGGTGGTGTGGCAAAACAATACGTTGAAGYGAGCTCGTTAAATGCGTTGATTTCTTTTATTGCCACTTTGCCTGTAGATGAAAAAYTATTATGGATGGGRCTGGGTAGTAATACATTAGTACGTGATGGYGGTTTCAACGGAACRGTTATTGCTACYCAGGGTGTGATGTCKCAACTGGAAATGCTGGATAAAACSACGGTGTATGTTGGTGCCGGTGTGGCGAGTGCAAAACTTGCACGTTTTTGCAGTAAAAAAGGTTTGCAGGGCGCAGAGTTTTTCGCCGGTATACCCGGGTTGGTTGGGGGCRCGCTAGCGATGAATGCCGGTGCTTTTGGCGGTGAGACCTGGCCTTTGGTTGTCGAAGTTGAGACAGTTAATCGACTAGGTGAAATTCAGACACGCCAGGCCAGTGAATTTGATTTTTCTTATCGTCATGTTGATGGGCCTAAGGATGAATGGTTTGTCAGTGCCACGTTTAGCTTGCAGGAGAAGGATGGTCAAGAGCAGGACAATACTATCGACATTAAACAATTGCTAGCTAAACGCAGTGCTTCACAGCCAACCGGTGTGGCAAGTTGCGGTTCAGTGTTCAGAAATCCTGAGGGTGATTACGCAGCAAGATTAATTGAAGCCTGTGCTTTAAAAGGTAAACGCATTGGCGGAGCCGTGGTTTCAGAAAAACACGCGAACTTTATTATTAATRAAAAGCATGCGAGTGCACAGGACATTGAATCATTAATCAAATTAATACAGCAGACGGTAAAAGAAAAACAGGGTATTACTTTGCAGCCTGAAGTGAGAATAGTTGGAGAACAAGTGTGATGGTAAGTGCAATACAAACAGGCAAAAAGGCGTTAGGTAAAGTGGCTGTACTGATGGGTGGGCTTTCAGCAGAGCGTGAAATTTCATTACTCAGTGGTAATGCAGTATTGGCATCATTAAAGAATAGCGGTGTTGATGCGCATGGTGTTGATGCCGGCGAAAATATCATCAGTGAATTAAGTGACGGAAATTATCAGCAGGCTTTTATCATGCTGCATGGACGCGGTGGAGAAGACGGCACGATACAGGGTCTATTGGAAACCATGCGCTTACCGTATACCGGTTCAGGTGTGATGGCGTCGTCAATATCAATGGATAAGTTAAAGACGAAACAGATATGGATGGCGATGGGATTGCCGACCCCTGAATTTCACATTATTGATTCAGCGCAGAGTTGTGAAAAGGCGCTGGAAGTATTGGGGTTACCGTTGATAGTTAAACCGGTGTTAGAAGGTTCCAGTATCGGTATGAGCAAAGTAGAAAGCAGTGAAGAATTAWTACCGGCATGGGAAAAAGCCCAGCAATGTGGCGGTGTCATTATTGCAGAGCGCTGGATAGAGGGTGATGAGTATACTGCAGCCATAGTGGCTGACCAAATATTGCCCATGATCAAACTTAAAACAGCACATAAATTCTATGATTACAACGCTAAATATGAGGCAGATGATACCCAGTATATTTGCCCTTGCGGTTTGTCAGAAACGCGTGAAGCAGAGTATGCAGCATTGATGACCAAGGCATTCGATGCAGTAGATGCAGAATCATGGGGTCGTGTTGATTTTATGGTGGATGCCAACAAAAAACCTTGGTTGATTGAGATAAATACGATTCCGGGAATGACCAGCCACTCACTGGTACCGATGGCTGCAAATCAGGCAGGATTGTCATTTGATGATCTGGTTCTAACCATTTTAAAAACAGCAGATTGTAAACTTTGTTTGCAAAATTAATAACAAAGATTAATAAAGCGGATGAAAAGAAAAAATAAACCATCATTGATAAAACGCATCATGAGAACGCTACCCGTGTTGATGGCTAGTGTCGCAGTGATTTATTTAGCTGTGTTAGTAAAAAATATAGACGTACCTACAGTGCTTCCATTAAGCGATATTCGGGTGAGTGGAAAATTAAATTTTGTAGATAAAAATGAAATTGAAACCTTGGTAAAACAAAATATAACGGGTGGTTACTTTACCGTAGACCTCGCAGGTATTCGTGCTTTGTTATTGCAAAAACCGTGGGTGAAAAATGTTTCATTAAGAAAGAAATGGCCAGCCAGTTTAAATGTGTTTGTCGAAGAGCAAGTGCCGGTTGCTTATTGGAATAAAAATGCCTTTTTAAGTGAAAAAGGGGATGTTTTTAAACCTGCTGACATCGATAAAAGGTTAAACTTACCCGGACTAAATGGTCCGCAGGGACAGCACCATCATGTTTGGCAATTTATGAATATTTTATACAGGGAAACCGCCTTACTTAACTATGAAGTTGTGCATCTTAATCTTGATGAAAGACGAGCATGGCAACTTATTATTGTCGAACAAAACGAAAATAAAAATAACAGAATTGATGTGCGCCTGGGTCGGTTTGATACAGAAAAACGTCTTCAGAGGTTTGTTCGAATTTTACCCGCCTTAAGCACAGAGTATGGGCGTGCGAGCATTGATGGATTTGCCGACAATAAAATAAAAGTTATCGATATGCGTTATCCAAATGGATTTGCGGTTATGTCCAGGATGGACGGTATCTCGCAAAGAGCCATGGATGGCGGTGCGAAGCAGATGGATGGTAAATCGTTAACAAAAAATAAACATTCTCAGGTTTTGAGTCTGGCTAAAAATAATAACAATAACAATAATAATTCACGTTACTTTGTGTGTTCGAACGGTATTGATAAAACACAAAGGTGTGAGGCTTAAAATGACAAAGAAGTCTGATAAAAGTATGTTGATCGGTCTTGATATAGGCACTTCAAAAGTAGTCGCCATCGTCGGTGAAGTAAACGATGAAGGCAGTATCGAGATTGTCGGCCTGGGGTCGCATCCATCAAACGGTCTAAAAAAAGGTGTGGTGGTTAATATTGAATCCACCGTGCAATCTATTCAGCATGCGGTTGAAGAAGCTGAACTGATGGCCGGTTGTGAAATTAATTCGGTTTATGTCGGTATCGCAGGCAGTCATATCCGTAGTCTGAATTCACACGGCATCGTTGCTATTCGTGAACGTGAAGTCACCAACGGTGATCTGGATCGGGTAATCGATGCGGCGCGTGCGGTTGCYATTCCTGCTGACCAGCGAGTGCTGCAWATCCTGCCGCAAGAATTTATCATCGATGAYCAGGAAGGWATTCGTGAACCCATCGGCATGTCTGGTGTTCGCCTMGAAGCAAAGGTTCACCTGGTAACGGGTGCRGTTGGCGCGGCRCAAAATATCATYAAATGTATTCGACGTTGYGGTTTAGAAGTTGATGACATTATTCTCGAACAACTGGCATCCAGTTACTCTGTRCTAACCGAAGATGAAAAAGAATTAGGCGTTTGYCTRGTTGATATCGGTGGTGGCACAACAGAYATCGCYGTRTTTTCAGAAGGCGCTATTCGCCACACTGCGGTCATCCCCATTGCCGGCGATCAGGTGACGAACGACATYGCTGTTGCRCTGCGYACCCCRACACAATATGCGAACGAAATAAAAATTAAATATGCCTGCGCATTACGRCAGTTAGCCAATCCAGAAGAAACCATTGARGTGCCCAGTGTAGGTGATCGACCGCCACGAAAATTATCACGTCAAACTTTGGCMGAAGTTGTTGAGCCACGTTATGAAGAACTGCTCRGTCTGGTGCATGCMGAATTACGTCGTAGCGGTTTTGAAGAAATTATYGCTGCAGGCGTGGTGTTAACCGGTGGTAGTTCTAAGATGGAAGGTGTTATCGATCTGGCAGAAGAGATTTTCCATGCTCCCGTACGTTTAGGTGTACCACAATATGTTTCAGGATTATCTGATGTGGTGAGAAATCCCATTTATGCAACCGGTGTCGGCTTATTACTGTTTGGTAATCAGCATAGAACGATGGGCACCAGTCATATCATGATGGAAGGTGGCGTTAAAGGAATTTTTAATCGGATGAAAAACTGGTTTCAGGGAAACTTTTAACCCACGATGCTTTAGTGGCAATATTAGTGGCAATAACAGAATAGTGAAAAAACGCAAATGAATAAATTAAATAAAAATAACCTAATAGAGGAGAAGGATCATGGCTATATTTGAATTGATGGATTCCGGTGCACAAGATGCAGTAATAAAAGTCATCGGTGTAGGTGGCGGTGGTGGTAACGCTGTTCAGCACATGGTGCGCAGTGGTATCAATGGCGTTGATTTTATCTGTACTAATACTGATGCTCAGGCATTGGGACGCGTTGAAGGTGCGAAGTCTCTGCAGATTGGTAGCAACATCACCAAAGGTTTGGGCGCGGGTGCTACCCCTGAAATTGGTCAACAAGCAGCAATGGAAGATCGTGAATTAATTCAGGAAGCGATTTCCAGTACTGATATGTTATTTGTTACGGCAGGTATGGGTGGCGGAACAGGTACGGGTGCCGCGCCAGTGGTTGCTCAAATTGCTCGTGAAATGGGTATACTGGTCGTAGGTGTTGTGACTAAGCCATTCGCGTTTGAAGGTTCGTCTCGAATGAAAATTGCGATGCAGGGTATAAAAGAATTAAGTAGTCATGTTGATTCTTTAATTACCATACCCAATGACAAGCTACTTGATGTTTATGGTCGTGACTTTGATTTGATGAATGCGTTTAGTGGCGCGAACGATGTGCTTTGTGATGCAGTACAGGGTATTACAGAATTGATTACCAACCCTGGTGTAATCAATGTCGACTTTGCCGATGTTAGAACGGTTATGTCTAAGATGGGTATGGGTATGATGGGTTCAGGTCGTGCGACGGGTGATGACCGAGCACAAGAAGCGGCAGAAGCAGCCATTGCCAGTCCATTACTGGAAGATGTCAATCTAGCAGGTGCGCGAGGAATCCTGGTCAATGTGACCGGTGCAAATATGACACTGGGTGAATTCCAGGATATCGGCGCAGTCATAAATGGTTTTGCTTCTGAAGACGCTACCGTTGTGATGGGTACAGCGATTGATGAATCACTGGATGGAGAAATCAGAGTAACCGTTGTTGCGACAGGTCTGGGTAATTCACACAAAGCAACCGTACCAGTCCCAACACCCGCCGCAGAAATTAAAGTCGTAAAAGAAAACACGGTAAATAATGAGCCAAGCTATAAAGAGTTTGATAAACCGGCTTCTATCCGACAAGCAAAGGAAGCTGCTAAGCCCGTTACAGCAAGTGGAGAGTATGACGAAGAAATGTTGGACATACCTGCGTTCTTACGTCGACAAGCTGATTAAAGTAAATGGGTGAGCGTATAATTATTCAAGCTATTGATTTTTATAACTTTTAATGTGCTTTAAGTGGCATTATATAGGTCTAAATTAAAGCGAAAAGCAAACTGTTAAAGTTAATGTTTAACGATGGGCTTCCAATTAGGTCGGTAAATATGTGATAATACGGCGATTTTTCTCGAAATTGCTGTGCTACGTTAGTATTTGACTTCGAGATTTTGCATGGGATTTAAGATTTTGATTAGGCAAAGAACATTAAAAAATGTCATCCGGGCGACAGGCGTCGGCTTACACTCGGGTGAAAAGGTTTATCTCACGTTGCGTCCGGCTCAGCCAGATACAGGTGTCGTTTTTCGCCGTGTAGATTTAAATGAGCCGGTGGAAATTAAAGCCAATGCATTAAATGTTGGTGCGACATTATTATCGACAACTTTAGAGAAGGACGGCGTCACTGTTTCAACTGTAGAGCATTTACTTTCTGCCATGGCTGGTCTGGGAATCGATAATGCTTACGTCGATGTTAGTGCATCTGAAGTTCCGATTATGGATGGCAGTTCGGGTCCATTTGTATTTTTAATTCAATCAGCAGGCATTGTTGAACAAGACGCACCTAAGCGTTTTATCCGTATTAAAAAATCTGTCATCGTTGAAGAAGAAGGTAAGTGGGCGCGCTTTGATCCTTTCGATGGATTTAAAGTTAGTTTTGCAATCGACTTCGATCATCCTGCATTTAAAGATGCGCCGTGCACGGCAGAAATAGATTTTTCTACTACATCATTTGTAAAAGAAGTCAGTCGAGCACGAACATTTGGTTTTATGAGCGACATTGAAGCGTTACGTAAAAATAATTTAGCATTAGGTGGCAGTATTGATAACGCTATAGTTGTAGATGAATACCGCGTTATAAACGAAGACGGCCTACGTTACGAAGATGAGTTTGTGAAACATAAAATATTAGATGCAATTGGTGATTTGTATTTATTAGGTCACAGTTCAATTGGTGCTTTCTCGGGTTATCGATCAGGCCATGCTCTTAATAACAAACTATTAAAAGCATTGTGTGCTGATAAAGATGCATGGGAAGAAGTGACTTTTGAAGATGAAAAAGCATCGTCGCCAATTTCTTACGCGCAACCCCTGCAAACTTTCTAAGTTTTTTTCATCTTTTGTAGAAGCGAAACCTTGTTCCGCTCGTTTCCTTGTTGCGTATAATCCAAATGGTTTAAATGTCCCTAAAGCGATGGATCCCAGACAGAAGCATTCGGGAATGACATTATTATAGCTTTGGCTTGTTTCTCTCACCCCATGAGGTTAATACAACTAACGATTGTTATTGGTTTGAGAGCCTTTTTCGGGGTCTACATGTTTCGCAATTTTCAATAAAGCTGTTTTAAGTTTTTCACTATCAATGCTGTTAGCAGATTGTGACAATAATTTAGCCGTTTTTTCACTGATTCGTGGTACCGGCTTTTTGGCCACTTTTGAGGCATGCGACTCGGCATTTCCCGCTGCACTGTACCGGGTCCGAATTTGAACGTGATGAATGACTTGATTCTTGCCATCTCTGGTGTCAATATCCGAACTGTTTTTTTGAATATACTGCAAAATCTGTGGGCTAAGCTGGCGAAGTCTGGTTGTCCACACTGGGGAGTCGGTTATAAGCATTAAGTTTTGATTGCGAATGTTGGCAACTTCAACGTGATTACGGCACTCTGCGGGCAAAATGTTGTGTAATAAGTGTGTAAATTTGGCCAGTTTTTTGGCCTGTATCACAAATTCAGGATTAATTTGCTCGTTTATTGGCTTCATGGTGTTCTAAAAACCGACATATTGACTATACTTATTGGCCTGTTGACCGATATTAAACTTACTATGAATATTATCTTTGTTGGAAAATTTAGAGGGAAACCGTTGCGTTGCCAGGTAGACGGGTCGCGACAGTTATTTACCTGCGCAGCTATTATAAGCCTTTTTGCCGGTTTATTGGTAAGTAGTGGTTACTGGTATGGTAAAACCAATACGACTGCAAATGAGTTAGCCGCACTTGAGTATGATATCTCTATGCAGAAAACATTAATTAATGAAGCCCGACAATCTGCAGAGTCTGAACTTGATGCGTTAGCTGCACGTTTGGGTAAGATGCAGGCAAATGTCGTCCGTTTGAACGCATTAGGCCAACGTTTGGTTAAAGTGGCTAAGCTCGATTCTAAAGAATTTGATTTTAAAAATACCCCGGCTTATGGTGGCCCAGCTGAATCAGAAGGCGGCGCGAGCAGGCAATTTGATCATGTTATTGCCGATTTAGATAAACAATTAGCCAGTCGCGAAGAGCAGTTGGATGTTCTCGAAGAAGTGATTATGAGCAGGCAACTGCGAAGAGAGTCAAAACCTCGCGGTCGTCCTATTACAAAAGGCTGGACATCATCATATTATGGGAAACGTACGGATCCATTTAGTGGTCGTCTCGCCATGCATAAGGGAATGGATTTTGCRGGTAAAGAAGGCAGTGAAATTATCGCTGTTGCCAGTGGCGTAGTCATCTGGGCGAGTAARCGATACGGTTATGGTGAGTTGATTGAAATTAATCATGGTAATGGTTACAGCACACGTTATGGTCATAACGCCGAATTACTGGTTAGTGTCGGAGATACMGTCGAAAAAGGTCAGGCAATTTCCAAAATGGGTTCAACCGGTCGATCTACTGGCCCACATGTCCATTTTGAAGTRCTRAAAAATGATCGYCAGRTAAAYCCGGCTAAATTTGTTGCGTTGAAATAACGGACRCAGAAATAAAAAAATAATGAACGGSCGARCAATYGCCATGTCACACTATTTCAGGTAGTACCTCATTAATTTTATATGACCCGCCAGCGGTTCTCAGGCATAATACATCGTATTTTTTACCATTAGTARAGACYATCATGTCTTTTAATAACCCATAATGTTACAGGTTAAATATTCACAATGATTTTAAATGCCGTTAAAAAGGTGTTCGGTAGTCGAAACGATCGACTGGTTAAAAAACACCGTAAAGCAGTCAATCAAATAAATGCRYTGGARCCYGAGTTTGAAGYACTCAGYGATGAACAACTSGCWGCAAAAACTCARGAATTTCGCCAGCGTTTAAAAAGTGACGAAAATCCACAGGGTGAAACCMTTGAACAATTATTACCTGAAGCYTTYGCGACAGTAAGAGAAGCCGGRCGKCGTGTTTTTRATATGCGYCATTTCGATGTSCAACTTATTGGYGGCATRGTTTTGCATAATGGAARAATTGCAGAGATGCGYACCGGTGAAGGTAAAACATTGGTGGCRACATTGGCTGCCTATTTAAATGCRCTRCMWGGTAAAGGTGTACATGTAGTTACTGTCAATGATTACCTTGCTTCGCGTGACGCTGAATGGATGGGAAGGTTGTATCACTTCCTCGGCATGACAACGGGCGTCAGCATTTCAGGTATGGATCATGTCGCTAAAAAACAGGCCTATGCAGCTGATATTACCTACGGTACCAATAACGAATTTGGGTTTGATTATTTACGCGATAACATGGCCTTTACTGCTGAGGAAAAAGTTCAGCGTGAGCCTTTCTTTGCTATCGTCGATGAAGTTGACTCAATTCTGATTGATGAAGCTAGAACACCATTAATTATTTCTGGCTCCGTCGGTGAAAATAGTGATCTTCATCTGAAGTTTAAAGACATAGTTAAAAAGCTGGAGGAGGGTCGCTTAACCACGAAAGAGGAGCATGAGGAAGGCGACTTCGCGGTTGATGAAAAGAACAAGAGTGTTCAAATGACTGAGGCGGGGCATCAAAAAATTGAAGATATTCTCGTTGAAGAAAATATTCTTGATGAAAATGACTCCTTATACAGTGCAGCCAATATTAACCTGGTGCACTATTTAAACGCTGCTTTGCGTGCCATGGTTTTGTTTGAGAAAGACGTGCACTACATCGTGCGTGATAACCAGGTGATTATTGTTGATGAATTCACTGGTCGTACCATGGAAGGGCGTCGTTGGTCAGAAGGTCTGCATCAGGCTATTGAAGCCAAAGAGAATGTCTCTATTCAAAACGAAAATCAGACTTTAGCGTCGATTACCTTCCAGAATTATTTCAGACTGTATGAAAAACTGTCGGGTATGACCGGTACCGCTGATACGGAAGCAGAAGAGCTGTTGCAAATTTATGGTCTTGAAGTGGTTTTGATTCCAACCAATAAGCAGATGGCGCGTATCGATAATACTGATCTGGTTTTTTTAACGCCAGAAGAAAAATATGATGCCATTATTAATGATGTAAAAGACTGTACCGAAAGAAAGCAGCCTGTTCTAGTGGGTACCGCTTCGATTGAAGTTTCTGAATTAATTTCAAAATTACTAAAGCAAGCTAAAATTAAACATAACGTGCTAAATGCCAAGCAGCATGAAAATGAAGCGCACATTATTGAAAATGCAGGTATGCCTGCTGCGATAACCATTGCTACTAATATGGCAGGTCGTGGAACCGATATTGTGTTGGGTGGTAACCTGGAAGCCGAGCTGGCTAAAAATAAAGATGCAGGTGAAGATAAGCTTAACAGCATAAGACAAGATTGGGAGCAACGTCATCAGCAAGTATTAGAAGCAGGTGGTCTGCATGTTATCGGCAGTGAGCGTCATGAGTCACGTCGTATCGATAACCAGTTGCGTGGCCGTTCAGGTCGTCAGGGCGATGCGGGTTCCAGTCGATTCTATCTGTCTTTACAGGATGATCTGATGCGTATATTTGCATCTGACAAAGTGGGATCATTAATGAAAAAACTGGGTATGGAAAAAGGTGAGGCAATCGAACACCCCTGGGTAAATCGTGCAATTGAAAATGCACAACGTAAAGTTGAAGGTCATAACTACGATACTCGAAAGCAATTACTGGAATATGATGACGTCGCTAATGATCAGCGTAAAGTTGTTTATGCGCAACGTAATGCCATGATGGCTGAAAACGATCTATCAGAGACGATTAAAGCCATTCGTGAAGAGACGATCAATAATTTAATTACCACGAGCATTCCAAATGGCAGCCTCGACGAGCAATGGGATATCGAAGGTCTGGAGAAAAGTCTGGAGCAGGAGTTTGGTCTGCGCTTAGCTATATCAGATTGGCTAGAGCAAGATGATCTGTTGGGTGAAGCTGGCTTGCGAAGAAAAATTCTTGCAGAAATCGTTACTGACTTCGAAAACAAAGAGAAAATAGTCGGTGCCGAAGGCATGCGCAATTACGAAAAACACGTCATGTTAAACGTGCTGGACAAAATTTGGAAAGAACATCTGGCAGCGATGGATTATCTTCGTCAGAGTATCGGCCTGCGTGGATATGCACAAAAGAACCCTAAGCAGGAATACAAACGTGAAGCTTTTGAAATGTTTACTGAGATGCTGGAGCGTGTTAAATATGAAGTGGTAACGATTCTTTCAAAAGTTAAAATTCAGTCAAATGAAGAAGTAAAAGAGTTAGAAGCGAATAAAAACCCACAAGTTGAAAACGTAAATTACCAGCATGCTGACGCATCAGGTACAGGTATGCAGCAACCAGAAGGAGAGGGTTCAACGAATAGTGAACATGATTCAGCCGAAGGTGAAACATCGCAGCCCTTCCATCGAGACCATAAAAAAATAGGCCGAAATGAACCCTGTCATTGTGGTTCGGGTAAAAAGTATAAACAGTGTCACGGTAAATTAACGTAGTTATTTTTTATAATGGCTGTCGGCTTATCTGAACCTGAAAAAATACTGCCTATAGCGGGAATCAAACTTAACGCTATTGCTGCAGGTATCAAAAAAAACGGACAGGATGATCTGGTTATCCTTGTTATAGAAGAAGGTGCAAATTGTGCCGCTACTTTTACCCAGAATGCCTTTTGTGCCGCACCGGTCACACTCGCTAAGAATCATCTAAACCAGGCTTCTCCGCGCGCTCTATTAATTAATTCTGGTAACGCTAATGCCGGCACCGGTGACCTTGGCTTGCAAAATGCGAATCAAAGTTGTCAGTGGYTAGCTGAAGCGTTGCAGTGYTCTCAYGAWCAAATCTTACCTTTTTCYACAGGAGTGATAGGYGAGCAAYTGCCTATGCCMGTKSTGMAAAAKGGTATAGAGAYAATYATAAAYGGACTCTCTGAAGATAATTGGTTGTCTGCGGCGCAGGGCATAATGACAACCGATACGATTGCTAAAGCMGTATCTAAAACTTTAACACTCGATGGTGTGGACATTACAATCAGCGGYATTGCCAAAGGATCGGGAATGATCTGTCCAAATATGGCAACCATGCTGGCTTTTATTGCTACCGATGCGGTTATYGAAAATGATTTTTTACAACATTGTTTATCCGCTGCAGTCGSTCAGTCCTTTAATGCGATTACCGTAGATGGTGATACATCCACCAATGATGCCTGTGTTTTGATCGCAAGTAATAAGGCTGGAAATAAGCAACTTAATGCGAATTCAAAAGAATCGAAGTATTTTATTGAAGCCCTGGATGACGTTTGCCAAYGRCTCGCTCAGGCRATTATTCGTGATGCSGAAGGYGCAACAAAGTTTGTTACGGTCTCTGTATCGCAGGCGCGGTCCAAAGCTGAGGCAAACGATGTGGCTTACACTATCGCTCACTCACCATTAGTCAAAACAGCACTATTTGCGAGCGATCCGAATTGGGGACGAATTCTGGCTGCTGTGGGTCGTGCTGGCGTAGAAGAGCTGGATATTGCTGGTGTTAATATATTTCTCGATGATGTATGTATCGTTAGAAACGGCGGTGTTGATGCCGCTTACACCGAAGAACAAGGGCAGGCTGTGATGAATAAAAGCGAAATCAGCATCAAAGTTGAATTATCCAGAGGGAGTGAGTCGACATTATTATGGACGTCTGATTTATCGCATGAATATGTCCGTATTAATTCCGAGTATCGTTCCTAAAAACGCAACTATTTCTGATGACTAAAATCACTCAGGTTGCAGTCGCGGTAATCGTCAATCAAAAACAACAAGTTTGTATTAGTCTTCGCCATAAAGATGCACATCAGGGCGATTTGTGGGAATTCCCAGGTGGAAAGATAGAGCCGGGCGAAACGGCAGAGCAAGCGCTAGTTCGAGAAATTAAAGAAGAGCTTAATCTGGAAATAAAAAAATMTCGTTCATTAATCTCTATTACACATRCCTATGYGGATAAAAATGTTTGCTTGCATGTTTATTTAATTATGAATTACACGGGTGAAGCTTCAGGCAGGGAAGGTCAAGCTGTAATGTGGGTCCCGCTCTCAGAACTYTCTCAATACGATTTTCCTGAAGCKAATATTGCAATYATTAAATCATTACWGCTTCCTGATAAATATCTYATTACCGGAAAGTTCATCGATGCAAATGATTACGTAGCTAAATTAAAAAATGCGTTAGAACATAATATAAGACTAGTGCAGCTGCGATTAAAGCCGGGTGGTTGCAAAAATGAAAAACAATTACAAACAATACTCACGCAGACATCAAATCTATGCAGACAGTTTTCTGCAAARTTAATGCTTAATTTACCTGATGAGTATTTAGAAATTTTGAGTTTGAATCAAATAGCGTTTGATGGATATCATCTGGATAGYAAAACGCTCAGCATTTTAAGTGCAGAACCWTCATCTGTACGTAATGACAGCAAGTTGTTATCGGCTTCCTGTCATAATGAGAAAGAATTACAAAATGCAATTAAGTTAAATGCTGACTTTGTCGTGTTATCGCCAGTGCAAAAAACAGCGAGTCATCCTGAAATGCCAGCATTAGGATGGCAAGCATTTTCAGCAATGGTTGAACCTGTCAATGTGCCTGTTTACGCACTGGGTGGGGTAGCTGAAGGCGATATTGAAACAGCCTGGAAGCAGGGTGCACAGGGCGTGGCGGCGATTAGTGCCTTCTGGAATTGAATGAGTAGGTGAACACACAGCGCGATAGTTGTGCATGGTAAAAAGTGTTTATTATTAAATTATCGATACGCTGCAGATAAAAATTTAAATCGAACACATCATCATTTTAAACGCTACATCATCTTTACATTGTTCCGGTCTTAATGACGGGTCATTGTTTTTCATGAATCGTATTGAAAAACGATGTTTCCCAGCGCTGATTTCAGGATAGCATTCTTCATCTTTATGAATGGATATGCGCAACAATTGTACCGCCTGGTTTGTATCGATCGACTTTTGAAAAAAACCATTCTGGGCGACTTCATCCGTGTTTTCGTTACTGTGCCTTAGAATGTCCAAAATTAATTGAACTGAGCGATCGAGACGTCCAAAGGGCTGGAACCATTTTTCAATGTGTTGCTGGCGGGTCGCTTTTGGTTGGGTTAACCAGTGTTTGAGAGCAGGTAAATCGAAGTCACATATGCTACCCGGTACGGAGTTCTTCTGCGCGATAGCAGTAAGCAGCTCGATATTTTTTGTATCCTGACCCAATTGGCCACTGACTGCCTGTAAGTCGCCTATTCGTTTATTTATATTCTTTAAAATAGATGATAATTGAGATTGGTCGATCTGAGGGCGTTTTGATAAACGTTCAAGACGTGTGTGTTGGCGTTCAAGTTCTTTTAATACTTCTAACTTTATATCGCTGCGAGTGGTAAAAGCCAGCAATTCTAATATTGAGTCAATCGCCACGCGGTTGTTCCAGCCAGAGCCATGTTTCAAATTGAAACTGTACTGTTGGAACAGTTTTTCCAGACGCAAGAAAGAGCGTACTTTTTCGTTTAGTGGTTGTTCGTAAACGTAATAGTCAGTCACTGCGGTGCTTCTTGGTTGATGAATTGGTTAACATTCGGATGTATCTTGCCGTGCAGCAAATTTTACACTTTTTTTTACTGCAGGTCGCCTTATCTGTTGTGACAATTCGTATACTAATTTTGACGGCTGTCCCGTTAACATGCTACTAACCTTTCTAAGCCGTTATATAACTGCAGATGAAACACAGAAAGGTTACCTAATAGACATGAAAATAACATGACGTCAGCAAAAAAACGATTACATGACATCTGTCATACCGGCATGTTTTTAGCCGGTATCCACTGTTTAGAGTGGTATTTAGTCAGATTTTGTTATTTTGTGATAGATGGATTCTGGTCTTCGCCAGAATGACGAGTTAACGGGACAACAGTGACTAATTTCATATTAGTCGGTATTCTTTATCAAGCTGACGAACCTGACTTTGCAGATGTTTGAGATCACTGTTGTTATCAATAATATCGTCTGCAGCTTCGAGCCTTTGTTTATCATCAACCTGATGAGTCATGATTGAACGAATTTCATCTCGCTTTCTTTTGTCTCGTTGTAAAACTCTATCAATTCTACGGTCTTCATCAGCCAACACAACAAGGACACGATCAATAATATTGTTAAAACCGGTTTCTAACAGTAAAGGTATGACTACTATAATATAGTCAGGTGCTGATGATTGACTAAGACTGAGAATCTGTTTATTGACCTCATCACGAATTTTAGGATGGAGAATGTCCTCGAGTAATTGTTTTTTATCGTTATCAGAAAAAACAGTATTGGCCAGTTTTTTTCTATCGATTGAATGATCGGAAGTCAGGATACCTTTGCCAAAAGTTTCCAGAACGGCTTTTAATGTTGATTTATCCTGGTTGATAAGATTACGTGAGATGACATCTGTATCAATGATGTCGATGCCTAGTTCTTCAAATATATTTGATACCGCCGTCTTGCCGCTACCGATTCCGCCTGTTAGTCCAATTTTTAACATGCACTATAAAAAGGAAAGGTAAGTGGTGTTAATCGTTTCACCCCACAGTAGCGCTATCCAGCCAGCAGCAGCAAGATAGGGGCCAAAAGGAATGGGTTGCTGCTTTTCGTTCTTGCCAACAGCAATCATCGTAATGCCTACAATCGAACCGACGACTGAGGAAACCAGAATGATTTGCGGAAGGTAACTGTAACCTACCCAGGCACCCAGTGCGGCGAGTAACTTGAAATCACCAAAACCCATACCTTCTTTTTTTGTGAGCAGCTTAAACAGCTGATAAACACACCAGAGAATAAGGTAGCCGGCAATAGCACCGATTATACTGTCATTTAAATTAGTAAATACATCATAGAAACTAAGCAATATGCCAGCCCATAGGAGAGGCAGGGTTATATCGTCTGGCAGAAGTTGTTTTTTTAAATCGATTAAGGTCAGAGCTATTAATACCCAGGTGAAAATTAATCCTGCTACCGTCTGTAGCGATGGACCAAATGTGTAAGCGACTGCCAGAGATGCAAAACCAGTGAGTAATTCAACGACTGGGTATTGTATAGATATGGGTGTTGAGCATGAAGAGCATTTAGCTTTTAAAAGTATATAACTAACAACGGGGATATTTTCCCAGAATCGTATTTTATGACCGCAATGGGGACAGGCAGATGCCGGCGTCGATAGGTTGAGGGATAACAGTTTACCTTCAATTTTTGGTGGCTCTAGTTCCAAAAACTCATGGCACTCAAGCTTCCAGTCTCGTTCCATCATCATGGGTAGACGATAGGCGACTACATTCAAAAAGCTACCGAGGCAGAGTCCAGAAAATAATACCGTAGAATAGAACAACCAAGGGGTGGATTGTAAAATAACAATGATGTTTTCAAACATTAGACTAGTAAAATATTTATTTAACTCAATTTTTAAACAACTTCGCCCATTTTGAAAATAGGTAAGTACATAGCAATAACTAGCCCACCAATAACCACAGCAAGGAAAGACATGATTAATGGTTCAAGCATCGCAGTGAGATTGTCGACAGCATCATCGACGGCTTCTTCATAATATTCCGCGACTTTATCTAACATCTCATCAAGTGCGCCTGATTCTTCGCCAATGCCAACCATCTGTATTAGCATGTTAGGAAATAGTTTTTTATTCTGAGAGAGACTGGCCTGCAAAGTTGTACCGGCTGAAATATCATCTCTAACCTGCATGATAGCCTTATGGTAAACGCTATTACCTGACGCACCTGCGACAGAAACCATGGCCTCCACAAGTGGTACACCCGCCGCAAACATAGTGGAAAGCGTTCTGGCAAAACGTGCAATAGCAGCATTGGTTGTTAATACACCCACAGCCGGTAATCTAAGAGCTAATTTGTCCAATGAATCTCTAAAAGCTYWWGATCTAATTTTTGCCTGTTTGAAACCGTAAATGACTGCAATAATAACACCTATAAATAGCCAAATATTATCGACTAACGTATCGGACAAGCCAACGACGAATAAAGTGAACGCGGGAAGTTCAGCGCCAAAGCCTTCAAACATGTCTGCGAATGTAGGTACAACAAATATCAAAAGAATCGCAGACACAATAACGGCGATAACGAGTACACTTATTGGGTATGTCATTGCCTTTTTAATTTTATTTYTTAATGCTTCAGATTTTTCCTTGTAGGTTGCTACTTTTTCCAGCAGCGTTTCAAGTGCACCGGACTGTTCRCCTGCATCAACCAAGCTAACAAATAAATCATCGAAATGAGCGGGGTGTTGGGCCAGACCACTTGCTAGCGTACCGCCCGCTTCAATCTCACCTTTTATGTCCATGATTAATTTAGCCATTGTAGGATTAGAGTGCCCCTGACCGACGATGTCGAATGCCTGCACCATAGGCACACCTGCTTTCAACATGGTGGCGAGTTGCCGTGCAAAAACCGCAAWATCTTTTGTTGTTATTGCTTGTTGTCTKGGTGAAAATAAACCGCTGCTTTGTTTCTTAATTTTGCCTTTTTTTGGCGTTAGTCCCTGTTTGCGTAATTCAGCTTTGACTACATCGACACTGACCGCAGTCATAGAACCTTTTATAACGCCACCCTTGTTGTTAGTACATTCGTAGTTGTAGGTGAACTTTTTTATTTTTTTTGCCTTTGCCATGCTAAATGTTCCGATAGTTTTTTCTTATGAGTTTTACAGATTAATCTTTTGTTACTCGATTAATTTCTTCGAGACTGGTCAAACCAGCAACAACTTTTTTGATTGCAGACTCCCTAAGGTTGGCTATTCCATCCTTTTTAGCTTGATCGGCCACATCGATGGCGGTGCCGTTATTCATGATGATACGACCAATTTCATCTGAAATAGGCATAACCTGATAAATACCAACACGACCTTTATAGCCATCGCTACATTGGTCGCAACCAACGGCTTTGAATAATTCTGGATTGGACTCGATTTGCTCAGCAGTAAACCCTTCTTGTTCCAGTGCGGGTCGCGGAATATCAACCTTTTCTTTGCAATGACCACATAATCGGCGCGCCAGTCGCTGTGCGATAATTAATGACACAGCCGTTGAAATATTAAATGGGGGCACGCCCATATTGACCAGTCGAGCGAGTGTTAGCGGTGCATCGTTGGTATGCAAGGTTGACATCACCATATGGCCCGTCTGTGCGGCCTTGATGGCAATTTCGGCAGTCTGTAGATCACGAATCTCACCAACCATGATAATATCGGGATCTTGTCGCAAAAAAGCGCGTAATGCTGCTTCAAAATTTAGACCTACTTTATCGTTAACATTAACCTGATTGATACCCTCGAGATTAATCTCAACGGGATCTTCGGCGGTTGAGATATTCGTATCAACCGTATTTAGAATATTCAAACCTGTATATAATGAGACAGTTTTACCACTACCAGTCGGACCGGTAACCAGGATCATGCCATACGGATTAGCCAATGCATTAAGATACAGTTCTTTTTGATCGGGTTCGTAGCCAAGAGCATCAATACCCAGTGATGCGCTTGATGGGTCTAAAATACGTAATACAATTTTTTCTCCAAAAAGAGTCGGGCAGGTGTTTACACGAAAATCAATGGCTTTTGATTTAGATATTTTTAATTTAATGCGACCATCTTGCGGGACACGTTTTTCAGCAGTATCCATACGTGACATAACTTTAATACGGGCACATAATCTAGGGCTCATTGCCACTGGCGGTCTTGCTACTTCTCTTAACACGCCATCGATACGTAAACGAACCCGATAAATTTTTTCGTAAGGTTCAAAATGAATATCTGAAGCGCCTTTTTTGATGGCATCCAGTAATATTTTATTAACAAATCGCACCACCGGTGTGTCGTCCACGCCTGAATCAGCATCATCATCCGCTTGATTTGCCTCTGGATCTTCAAAATCTAGCTCATCCAAATCTTCATCCATCATGCCATCCATAGCGTCTTCCTGCTCTTCCAGCAGTTTTTCGACCATGGTTGCTAATTTATTTTCTTCAACCAGTACCGCTTCCGTATTGACACCTACTTGAAATTTGATGTCATCAATGGCAGCAAGATTGGTTGGGTCAGAAATACCGATATAAAGACGGTTGCCGCGTTTAAACAAAGGCAGTGCGTGATGTTTCTGAATGAGCTTATCGTCTACCACGTCACGTGGAATGGCTTCCGGATCGATTGCATCGAGATCAAATACCGGCAGACCGAATTCCTTTGAAGCTTCCATGGCTATTTTTGTTGCAGAAAGTAAATTATTGCTGACTAAATAGTTAGTAAATGAGATTTTTTCCTTGAGGGAAGCCTTAAGGGCATTCATTGCTGCCTCTTCATCTAATAAGCCGTCTTTAACAAGCTTGCGAGGTAGCCCGTTTAATTTTATTTCTGCCGCCATGGAGTGTCCCGGTTTTCTTTTATTATTTTATTTGAGGCTTGTTGTTATTAATTGTAGAATTCTTCACTTATGATAGACGAATTTCATGGAAAATGCCTGAAATGGGTGTTATCTGGTTTGTAGCTGAGCAAATTAAAATGCCATGCAATTATCCCAAAAAACCGTAGGAGCGGTTCTGTAAACCGCGATGCCAGTACGTATATATTACAACTAATTGTGTAGCTAAATAGCCAGATTGTATAGTCAAATGCGACACACCTGATCCCAAAACAACAATAGTAAACAGAATAATTGAGTATTAACTATGACAAGAGACCTGATAAAAACAAAATTAAAAGCATCAGCAATACATTTAGGCATCAGTGCCGTAATATTTCTTGGCATTTTGTACTTGATACTGGTTGAGTGGTATCCCGGCGTATTTTTTGAAGCTGAAGGCGGCTGGAATGGAATCATGCTGATGGCAGCAGTAGACCTGATATTAGGGCCAAGCCTGACCTTAATAATTTTTAACCACTTGAAAACAAAAAAAGAAATTGTATTTGATTTATCACTAATCGCAATTGTGCAAATCAGTGCCTTAATTTGGGGGGGGATGCAAGTCTATGCAGAACGCCCGGTGGCACTGGTTATGTGGGATGATATTTTTTATACGGTGACTGAAGATTATTATAGGAAACAGGGCTTAAGTTTAAAAGACGTTGCAACGTATAGTAATGAAAAACCTTTAATTATTATTGCTGTAACAGATCATTCGGTTGAGCAACTGGAAGAAATTCAGAAGCTAAATGAGCAAAAAATTCCACCTTATGCTCAGGTGCATTTATATCAATCAGTTAAAGAAAATGTGGATGAGGTATTATCGCAGCAGCTATCAGAAGATTTGTTAACAACCTATTTTAAACAAGATTTAGTTAAAACTGAGTATCATGTTTTTTTGGGTAAGGCGAAAAATAGAAACTTGCTTGTGTACCTGGATTCAAAAGTGGATCTGGTCGAAATAAAGATACGACCTTAAATAGTAATAATATTTTTTTAGACGATAAAAAAGGGCAGAGTAAACTCTGCCCTTATGAGATACCTTGTATTAGATTAACAAAGGTTAGCAGCTAAACATGTGCCTGGTGTAGTTACATCATCCCATAAAACTTGACCATTTGCAGCACGTGTTCCAATAGTGTTGTATGTTGGACTTACTGGTGTAAAGTTTGCATCACCTGTAGCTCGAATTTGTATTTGAGCTGCTCCAGGAGATGTAACAAGGGCGCTAGTTAAACGACCAGTACCTACTGCCACATCATTAACGCCAAAACCACCAGTGCCAATACAGCGTGTAACATAGTTTGCTTGGGTAGCGTCACCACGTTGCGAGCAAATTTCGACATCAGCTTTTAAGCTTGAAGTTGCCAGAATAATTTCTGAGAACGCTGCTTTATTAGTGTAGTTTGAATAAGCTGGCAGTGCGACAGAAGCCAGAATACCAATAATCGCGATTACAATCATTAATTCGATTAATGTAAAACCTTGTTGAATCTTTTTCATGGAAATCTCCGAGATAAGTGAATAAGTGGTTATTGCTTTTATGTATTTGTGTCTTTACGCTAAGACTGTAATAGGTATAGCAGAGACTGTGCCAATTTCTATAAATTTTATTAAATTATTTTAAATCAATAGCTTATCCATTATTTTGGTATTGTTTATTGTTAAGGAGCGAGGCTAAAAGTGTCAGAGTGTGACAATTTTGTAACACATGTATGAGTTTTTCGCAGGCTGTTATCAACATGCATCTTTAGCCAGAACAATGGCCTGTTAGTTTTCGACAACTTTGTTTATCCTGCGTATATATTGGCAATACGAAATCGATATTGACTCTAAAATAATGAGGGTTATTGTAGTTATTTAGCATATCAGTTACTGTTATCAACAAAATGTTATATCGGTGTAGTCAATACCACTTTTTAATAACCAGATCTATTTTTATTTTTCAAAAAGTTTCAATGCGACAAGGAGTGTTACTAATGCGAAATCATATCTATAAGCTATTTCTTATTAACTTCATGCCTAAACAACTGCTCAGAATGTGTCGGCAGGTATTGAATGTAATAGTCTTTATATCTTTAATTTATACAAACTCCATCCAAGCAGGTGTTTTTTGGACTGATGGGTCAAATTGGAATAACGGAACGGGGTATTTCAATAGTTTAAGTGAAATTTGTGAATCTAAGGCGAATGACTGGGGAATAGAATATTGTGAAATTGTAGGGATGGGTGATTGTCCGCAATATGGTGGTGTTTGCGGCACTTGTTCTATGGGTTCTGATTGTAATTCAACACCTTTGTCTTATCTGTTTTTAGGTTTGGAGGCTTTTAGTTTAGCCATTCCAACGAACCCTAACGTCCCAAACATGTGCGTTGGTAACCCGGTAGACCCGGTTACCGGAAACAAACACCAAAAAGAACAGCTAATAGAAATAGATTCGCCGCACCCGATTACATTTGACCTTTATTACAATAGCAATCGTCTTGAAAAATGGCGGCATTCTTTTACCCGTACGCTATCATTCAGTTCATACCCAAATGGTCCACGTATTGATTTTAATGGTGCTGCTTTTGGTACCGACCCTGTAGTAGACCCGGAATCTCCTTCATTTTTTGGTGGCGAAATTACAAGTTATGGTGCGATATATGCACCAACAGAACCTTCAGTTCCTATCACTTATTCATCAGTAGAACAGGCCTGTGTTTCTGGCTGGGCAAATAAAAAGCGGTATTATCATTATTCATGGATTCCGACATCTGTTGCTGAGCTCCGGCAAACGCCAATATCGTCATTCGGTGCAATAAGTCAATGTTACATTTTAGATGAACCTGACGGTCAAGTTAAAATGATATTAGACATTTACGATGCAATAGCCGGCCGTCCACCAGCTTATGGTTCGGCTCCCGTTGATAGTTTTTTAAGGTTTACACGACCCAATGGTCGAGTCATAGTTTTTTCAAATTTTTTTGGAATAGAAAATCGCTCAAAAACGGGGGAAACACTGGATATAAGTGGCACCGGTACATCCGCAATCTACCGATTGCATACAGCTAATGATGAAACAGAAGAATACTCAAACACCGGCAAGTTACTATCAATTACGTCTGCACAGGGACATGTTCAATCTTTAACATATGATGCTGGCACAGACCTTCTTGTCCAAGTTTTCAACCAAACAGGTGAAAGCCTGACATTTGGTTATGAAAATTACGGTGATACAAACCAGTATAAAAGAATAAAGACCATAACGGATCACGATAATCGTGTTTGGATATTTAACTATAATGCAGTTGAGAACACCCTGGCATCAATTAATATGCCAGATGGGACACAACGTCAATTTCATTATGAATACGCATCTAATGTGCAGTTATTAACCGGTATAACAGATGAAACAGCGCAGCGTTATGCCACCTGGACATATGATGCAGAGGGTCGTGTGACATTAAGTGCACATGGAGCAGATCAGGTTAAAGACCGAGTCGAATTAGATTATCAGGATATCTCGAATAACGGCTCACGAATAATAACAACTAAACGCACATCTGGACTAGCAGGCGGGTCTGGTGTTGATATTGTTTCAACATTTAAAACGCACACAGGTGGTGAAGGTCACCCTATTGTGGCAGAAATAACAGGTCACAATGCAGTCAAATTTGAACACAATGCAGATACCGGCTATTTAGAATATGTAGAAGATAAAGGTTTACGAACCGACTACAGTAATTACGATAATAAAGGCAACCCCGGCATAGTAATTGAAGCAACCGGCACAGCCGAACAGCGCCAGTTAAATTATACATACGACCCACGCTATCACAGCAAAATAGCTACAATAACCGAAACCTCTGTCTATGCAGGCAGCAACAAAGTAACCACATATCTATATGATGACTTTGGCAATAATACCGGTATATCAATAGACGGCTTCAAACCAGATGGAACCGCTGTTTCACGTACCTCAACTTTTCAATACACTGGCCCGTATAATCAATTGTCTCAAATAGATGGGCCACGTACAGACGCAAATGATGTATATATCATCACTTATTACCCTGATAATGCCACTGAAGGCAATAACCGTGCACGCATGAAAAACGTTTTTGCAGCATTAAACATTACGCTATATAGTAATATTACCTACACAGCTACCGGTAAAATTAAAACCTATCTTGATGGCAACAATGTACAGGTGACGTTGGATTATTACTACGGTAATGACCGCCTGAAGTCACAGGAACAACTTGATTTAAATACAGGTGAAAAACGTTTCGCAGAATGGACTTACCTCGCAACGGGTGAAGTAAAAACCATTACCACAGGTTTTGATATCAGCGATAAAACCATACTTACATTAAACTATGATGATGCGCGCCGTTTAACCAGTATTACCGATGGTTTGGGTAACTACATCGAATATATCCTTGATAGTGAAGGCAATGTAGAACAGGAAAATATTCGTGATACGGGCGGTTTTCTCAAAAAACAGTTGACACAAACATTTGATGATTACAACCGCCTGCAACTTCGAACTCAGGTGAATGAGCAGTACACCGAAACATGGTCACCCAATGGCACGCTAGATAAAACTCTCGATGGAAAAGGCATCACCACAGATTATGATTATGATACTTTAAAGCGTCTGACCACTATCACTCAGGATGAAAGCGGTAGCTCGCCACAAACGGCCAATGCTTTAACGGTTTTAAATTATGATGTGCAGGACAATTTAAACTATGTAAAAAATCCGGTAAATGGCGAGACTATTTATAGTTACGATGATTTGGGCAATCAACTAAGCCGAACCAGTGATGATACCGGCTTAACTTCGTATAGCCATGACAACGCAGGTAATTTAATAAGCATGATAGATGCGAAAGGTGAAGTTATTTACTATACCTATGATGCATTAAATCGTTTAATTTCTATTACTACCAGCAATGCAGAAGATGATTATCAGTTTGAATATGATGGCTGCAAGAACGGTGTTGGGCGATTATGTAAAGTGAGTGGTAATAACAGTACACAATACTATCAGTATGACGCTTTCGGTAATATCACCAGGCAACAGGCATTGCAATATGCCTACGATACAGCCAACCGGCTTGATACCATTACCTATCCATCGGGTGGCGTTGTTGATTATGACTACGACCTGGCTGGACAGGTGCAGCAAGTATCACTTGCACGTAATGGTAGCACCACACCATTAGCGATAAATATTACTTACGAACCATTTGGTGATGTTAATAATATGCTCTACGGTAACGGTTTAACTTTGAACCAAAGCAAAGATGCGGCCTATCGCCCGTTAACACAAAATATACTCAGTGTATTCGAATTGAGTTATGTCGATTACGATGAAAACGGTAACTTAAAACAACGCGATGATGCCGTAGCCAATGCTTCCTCCCTATTTACTTACGATGAACATAATCGTTTAAATACAGCAACCGGTGGTTTTGGTACGCGCAGCTATAGCTACGATACAAATGCCAATCGCATCAGTTTAACGGAAGAGAGTAACACTACAAAAAATGCCTATGAGCCTCAGTCAAACAGGCTCACCATGCGCGGGTTGGAAGGAGTAACACTGGACAATAATGGTAATACACTCAGTATAGGCGCGCGCAATTACAGCTATACAAAACATAATCGTTTATTTGAAGTGTTTGATAACGGCGTACTCAAAGCCACCTATCAATACAACGGTCTTGGGCAACGTATCAGTAAAACCCTGGCAGATGGTAGCGGAAAATATTTTATCTATGATACCGACGGCAAACTCATGGCCGAAACGGATATCAACGGGAATATCCTGTTTGAATACACCTACCTTAACGGACAACTACTGGCGAAATATAGCCCGGACACGGATATCGATGGTATTAGTAATTATGAAGAAGGTAAACAAAGTACAAACCCAATAACCCCCGATCAGGATGGCGATGGTTTAAGTGACCTTGATGAAATGTTTATTCATGGTACATCCGTTAGTAATAATGACAGTGATGGTGATGGAATCAGTGATAGCGAAGAACTGGCATTCAATTCCGACCCACTTGATGGTAATGCCAACTATGGCGACATTAATCTGGATGGTGAGTTTAATCTCGGTGATTACGTCGTACTGATGCAATTTGTTCTGGGTACACGTTCACCTAATCCCACAGAGCAGGAACAGGCTGATATTAATCAAGATGATGTGTTAAATGTGCAAGATTTATTATTGATGCAGCGTGTATTACTGGGTTTGCAGGTTAGCTGGTTTGATATTTCTGCTGAAGGTTTAAGTGAAATGTTTGCTCAGTTATATCAAAGCATCATTCCGATAGCCCATGCGGCTAATGGCGACGGCGATATTTACTTTATACACAATGATCATTTGGGTACACCGGTTAAAATGACGAATGAGTTGGGGTTTGTTGTTTGGTCGGCGGTGTATGATCCGTTTGGCAAGGCTACGGTTAATGAGGATGTTGATGGGGACAGTGTTAGTGTTGGGATGAATGTGCGGTTTCCTGGTCAGTATTATGACCAAGAGAGTGGGCTGCATTATAACTACTTCAGAACCTATGATCCTAACCTCGGAAGATACATCACAAGTGACCCGATAGGCTTGCTGGGTGGTATTAACACTTACACCTACGTTTATAATAATCCTTTATACTATATTGACCCTACAGGAGAAATTCCATTTTTACCATATCTAGCATACGTAACTTATGCTGTCACTGCTTACGCTATATACGATATCGCTAGTAGCGTAATAGACAATATGGAATTAAGATTAAGCTTAAATGATGATATATCTAAGCTTGAAAATCCTCATGCTGAGATCGGAGATCTTATGGGCAGACAAAGGCAAAATATAACAGATATTAGTAAAATAAGCCAAAAAGGCTCTGATTTGTTAACTGGCATTGATAGATCACAAAGTATGAAAAACCTAACTGATTTAGCTAGACAATGTAGATGATTAGAAAATTAAAAGCCAAAATCAGTATTATTTTTTTTCTAGCTCTGCTTAGCTTAAGTGTGATCTTTTTTCGCCCGATAAACTATTTCTATTACAACTTTTTTGAGGGTGGTTGTTCTAAAATTGAAGAATTATGCATAACGATGTCGAAAGGTTGGTATACGGACTATTATGGAAGTATTTCTAATGTATTGGTGAAGGATAATAGGGATGTTCTAATGCTTAGCTTTTTAAATGGCATCACAGTTGAAAAAAAAATCCAGATTACACGTATTAGTGAAAGCGTATTTTTAGATGTGAATTTAAAAAATAAAGTACGACAGGTAAAACAACATACTATAGGTGAGCTATTGATATTACATGGTGATTTATTCACATCAGATTTAGACAGTGTACGTATTTTAATTCCTAAGTATAGATTATTTGTTGTAGTCGATGAAATATCTACTTTAGATGATTTTGTTTCGATAGAATAAGGAAGCCAAAAAAAGGTGACGCAGGTGTTTATTTTTAACCAGTCTTTTAAGCATTCAAAAAATCAAAGAACAATCGGGACAGACTGAACCTCCCCCAGTTTAACGGAAACAATGTAGTCAGACTCGATTGAAAGAAAGAAATCAAAGCGATTAGGATCACGATTCGCCTAAAACATTATTGAATTGACGAGGGAGTTTACAATGAAATACAAAACTATATGCTTAATAATTTTTAGCCTTATTCTGCTACAAGGTTGTGTGGCTATTCAATCTTTTCCAACAGTAGCAAGAGCGGGTGATACAGTGACACTTGCACTGGGATCTTCTGACCAGATAAACATTGCCGATACTACCGTCACCTACACACCCGATGGTGGCGTTGCTGTTGATTTAACATCAAACGTACGATCTATATTTAAGTTATACCCTGATAGAGCATCACCGGCTTGGTCTTTTTCAGCAGCATCTGGAATTCCTGTGACCAGCGGGCATAGTGCCTCCGTGGATATTATGGTGCTTGACCTCCCTCCTGGTTTAGTGCCAGGGACAGGTGTTATAAGAGTGCAAAATAACGCAGTGTATCCAATTTTTTCTGATATCCCTTCCGACGCGGATGTTGCAATAGAAATAGTACCTGGTGTGGGTTCCCCGGCGGCATTTGCATATAGTCTGTTTGGGAACGCGACAGCAGGTAATTTCACTTCGTTGGAGGCTGCACCACATTTTCGAATAAAGCCTGATTTTGAGCCAAATGCCTGGTATCAAGCGCCTACATATGCAGCGGCTGAGTTAACGATTAGTGGTACTCTAAATGCTGCAGCATTAGCTGCAACGGAGTCACAGGTCACAGGTCAGTTACGTATTATTGTTGATGAGATGCCAACATCATTAGCGAGTCAAAAACAAGTTAGCTGGGCAAGAAACGGTGGTGATATAACTATAAATTATCTTAGTCCGACAGGAAAAATGGCTTATTATGAAACAACGGTAGCGGTATTTTTTGCCGCTTCAAACTATTCTTTCACTGCAACACCGAATGTTTCAATAAGGTATTTTGATATTGATGGAAATGTAGTGACGGGTCCGCCAGTTTTTATAAAGTCATGCACCAACGCCACAGGTTGTATTTAATTTTCAGCACTTTTAGTGCACCACTCTACGGCCTTATCGATCGTTAAGCCCGTAGAGTGTAAGAAAATAGCTATAAGACCTCAGAGTCCTTTAACGCAAAAACTGAAAAACTGGGGTCAGAGCAGAATGGCACTAAGTTAAGCGTCAAACCATTCGGAAGCGGGACTTTAGTCCCGCCCATGACATGGCTAAAGCCCCGTCTCCGGTTTTTCTGTCGCTGGAAAAATATCTTAACTGAGTGCCATTCGGGTCAGAACACAGATTCCACTAATATACTAAAGGTTGTTACCGGGCTGTATGATGTGTTGATGAATACCTGGTATTGTAAATTTCGGTTGTCGTTCCATTGCCTGCTTCCATGTGGTTTTAGATGTGTCTAATTTAAATTAGACCTGTAGATAAAAAAACGGGGGTCAGTGTAGAGTGGTGCTTATTTCAGCCAGAGTTTCCGTCATTGCGAGCGGTAGTGTGGCAATCTTCTAGTGTGTACTACCTACCTGAAAGTGATTGCTTCGTACCTCGCAATGACGTGTTTATTGAAAATAAGGTGGTTTTTAGCTTAAGTAGTGCCATTCGGGTCAGTGTAAAAACTATTTACATCCTGCTTTCAATATCCTCCGCCTGTAAATCTTGAATGAATCTACAGTCTAAAAGAGTTGTAAATTAATGTAAAACGTCTGATGATGGGTTTGTTAGAAATATAGTTGTTTGTTAGTATCAGTCGCTACAATTTTATTATCCACTTACAAGGAGGTAAGTCGTGCCACGTAAACCACGTTTTAATCTACCGGGTGTGCCACAGCATATTATTCAACGTGGCAATAATCGCGAACCTTGCTTTTGTTCTGAGAAAGACTACCTGCAATATCTCAATGACTTGAAAGAGTCTGCATTTAAATACCATTGTCGAATTCACGCTTATGTGTTGATGACGAATCATGTTCATTTGTTGGTGACACCAATGATGGCTAACGGTGTTTCGAAAATGATGCAGGCGTTGGATTGTCGTTATGTAAAATATTTAAATCAAACTTATAACCGATCGGGTACTTTATGGGAAGGGCGATATAAATCCAGTCTAATTGACTCTGATATCTTTTTGCTTACCTGTATGTGTTATATCGAGTTGAATCCAGTCAGGGCGAATATGGTGGTACATCCTGGTGATTATAAATGGTCAAGTTATCAGGAAAATGCACAGGTGAGTGACGACAAGATTATAGATAGTCACCCAATCTATATGACGCTGGGAGATACAGCTGATGAGCGGCAGTTTGTGTACCGTGAGTTATTTCAACGTCATTTAGATAACGATGTCATTCATCAAATACGTGATGCCTTGGAGCATGAATTAGTATTGGGAAGCTCGCATTTCAAAGACAAAATTGAAAAAATAACTAACAGGCAGACACGACTACGGCGTTCGGGGAAACCTCGAGTTGAAGAGGTTTGTGCAGACTATTATGTGTTCGGGTAATCTATTAATATAACGTTACTATCTTGTTCTTATGCTCTGCGTGGGAATGAATAGAGTAATGACTGTTTATTGCTCAGAGGTGCCCTGGCCTGGTTGGCCGAATCGAAGGCACTCAAGCGGGAGCGCCAGAGTAGTATGCTAACCCACATAGTATTATTCGATATTAAGTTTTTGCAGGCGATATCGAAGTTGTCTAAGACTTAATCCCAGTAGTTTTGCAGCAGCGGTTTTGTTCCAGCGGGTTTGTTCTAATGCTTGCATGATGCTACTTCGTTCTTGTCCAACTAAATCCATGGGGTCGATTGGGGGTGTTTCTGAGTCGGTAGTTATTTGCTCTGGCGGTGGTTTTAGATGCAAGTCCTGTTTTGTAATTTTATTATCATCCGATAGTGCGATGGCACGTTCCAGAATATTTTCTAGTTCGCGTACATTGCCAGGGAAGTGGTAAGTTTTTAATTCGTTTAATGCTTCATCATCCATGGTGGGAACTTCCATGCCCATTTTTTTTGAGAGGTTAGTGAGTAATAGTTCAACGAATTCAGGGATGTCTTCTTGCCTCTCCCGCAGGCTAGGTATGGTCAGTTCGATAACATTGACGCGGTAGTAGAGGTCTTCTCTAAAAGTACCTTCGGAGACAAGCTGGACCAAATTTTTGTGACTGGCGCTTAGGATTCTTACGTCAACGGGACTCTCTTGCTGGGCGCCAACAGCACGAACCGCTTTTTCCTGAATGACACGTAGTAATTTTACCTGCATATTTAAAGGCAGTTCAGCAATCTCATCAAGAAATAAAGTGCCGCCATTCGCTGCAGTAAACAAACCTTGCTTATCAGAATGCGCACCAGTAAAGCTGCCTTTTAAGTGACCAAAAAATTCACTTTCCATTAGGTCAGCGGGAATSGCKCCGCAGTTGACRGGAATGAAAGGCCCTGCACATCGYGAGCCTTGTTGATGAATCATTTTTGCTACGCGCTCTTTACCYGAGCCCGATTCACCGTGTATAAAMACAGGGGCTTGATTGCGTGCTAATTTGCTGATGTTTTTTAATAAAATTTGTACGGCAGGAGAGTTGCCGGTGATGTTTATCTTATTAGAATCCGTTTTTGTGTTTTCAGAATGATCTGGCAGTGTGGTTGCGGATGAAACCAGATTACGTAAAATTTGCAGGTCTACGGGTTTGGATACAAAATCAAATGCTCCGGCTTTTAGTGCTTTGACGGCAGATTCCATATTGCCATGTGCGGTTATAACCGCAATGGGCAGGTCCGAATGTTTTTCTTGTACGTATTCGACGAGTTCTATTCCGTTGCCATCAGGTAAGCGCATGTCGGTTAAACATAAATCAAAATGTTCTGTTTCAAGTAACAATCTAGCATCAGTAAGATTGAGTGCAGATTGTGATGAAATATCCATGCGCATCAAAGTGATCTCTATTAATTCACAGATATCAGCTTCGTCATCAACGATGAGTACATTTTTTGATGTCATAAAAAATCCTTGGATGCCATTCTCAAAGGCTACTTGTTATCTTCAATCTGCGGGCTCTGTTGAAAATAAATTCTAAAACAGGTGCCGCCAGTAGGCGGGGAAAGGTGACGTATCTTAGCACGGTTACTTTCGATCACTTCTTTTGTAATGTATAAACCTAGCCCGGTACCATCAGAGCTGGTGGTAAAAAACGGGTCAAAAATATGTAATTGTGTTTCTTCATCTATACCCGGGCCATTATCAATAATGTCGATAAATGGTTGCTTAGATTCGCTGTCAATTTTTCCTTTGATATGGATCATCATGTTGGATGAATCCATATTGGAATGATTGATTGCATTAGTGCATAAGTTCCACATGACTTGATGTAATTGACTGGAATCAAATAGTATATTGATGTTAGTTGGTTTAATCTGTATCTGAAGTTGGTAAGCCTGTAACTTGTTAGTTGTAGTGAATTCTTCTCTAAACTGAATCAACCACTGCTGAAGGTTGATTGACTCGGGCGTGCCTTTTTGTTGTCTTGATAGTTGAAGTACGTTTTCAACTATGCCATTTAGTCTCGTTGCCTGTGTGTTAATTATCTGGGTTAATTTTTTGTCAGCGCTATCGATTGRGGTTTCAGCTAATAATTGACCGGCATGATTAATTGCAGCTAGTGGATTACGAATTTCATGCGCAATACTTGCCGTTAATCTTCCAAGCGAGGCGAGTTTGACTTGTTGAAAACGTTGTGTGATTTGTGTGGCATCTTCTAAAAAAATTAACGTTCGTCCTGTGGCGCCGCTAGTTGCATCAGTATTATGATCGATATGGCTRAAACCGGGCTGTAAATCAGGCAGTCCCTGCGCTTGCATAATAGGTTGATGATTTTGTATGGCGTTATTATTCCAGTCTATAAAACGTTCGCACAGTTTAGGGGATGCTTCATTTAATGTTGTTTGAGTCGTTATTGTWATATTRCCTAATAGCTCTAATGCGGCATTATTTGCCATAAGTATTYGTCCATTGTTTTTTATAACAATAATGCCCGTTCGCATATTGTTGATAATGTGTTCATTCATTTGAATAATGGTTTCTAATTCTGCGTTTGCCTGTTCTGTTAATCTTTCTGATTCTTTGAGTTTGCGTGTAATGTATATTGTTAGAAAAGTAGAAATAAAGATAAGGATGCCGAGTAAACCCGCTTGTGTAAAAGCGGGTCTAAAATGAATATTGGTGAGCTGCGAAAAAATTTGCTCGGCGATAACGGCTACAGCAGCAATCGATGCAAATAAGATAGTGATGCGTTTACGCAAAAATAAACTGACCATCGACGGGCTGATAATCAGTAGCATGCCTAAACCAAAACGAATACCACCGGTGGCATGCATTAGGACGATTATGCAGCTGATATCGGTGAGCGCATGGACGATGACCTGTTTGTCTAACCCGGGTTTTTTTAGACTGATGCTGGTGGCAAATACAATGCTGGCAACAAGGTAAATAATAGAAGTGGTTATATACAGTGTATTATGTAAAAAAGCGGCAGGTATAAGCTGCGGTAACCAGTCATTGAGATACAGTGTAATAAAAAAAAGAGCTAATAATCCGCGAAAATAGTTGAACAACTGCAACCGATGCCAGGCATCCGGCGTGCGATGATGAAAGATGGTGTTAGCGTATTTAACCTGACTGTTTGGCACGGTATTTTATTTATAGAGTTATTACTTATTAGTTTGAGTATAGCGTAAATGTGTTATTCAGACCTTTGGCTTTCGTTCATGGCTACGCCGCTATTTTTTTTGTCTTTTTCGTTTAAGAATAAAGGCCAGGCCGGCAACAATAACGAATAGCGCAACGATAATTATTAAAGTTCTCAACATGTTAAAATCTCACTTTTTAAAGAATCTTTGAGCAATATATCATGAGCGGTGACCATTCAGCCGAAATTAATTCTCCTGCCCCTATTAATATCGTCATGGTTCAGGAGAGTTTTCAGGTCGGTGATATTAGAAACAATGCGGATAAAATAATTGAAGCATCTATTCTGGCTAGTCAGCAGGGTGCGGATCTTGTTATTTTTCCTGAACTGGCTTTAGTGGGTTACCCACCAGAAGATTTACTGCATCGTCAGGGCTTTTTAAAGCAAACAAAAGCGGAATGTAAAAGGATTCAGCAACAATTAGCACAGCAGGTCGGCGAAATGGGCGTCGTATTTGGTTTGCCGGTAGCAGCGACACGTGTCGAAAAAGATCATTTATATAATGCCGCTGTTTATGTTCATAAAGGCGAGATCAAACAGATTTATGTCAAACAATTGCTACCTAATTATTCTGTATTTGATGAGTTGCGCTATTTTGTAGCAGGCTATGAGAGTGGCATCATCGAAGTTAAAGGCCATAAAATCGGATTGCTTATTTGTGAGGACGTGTGGCAGCCAGAGTATGTTGAGCAAGCAAAAAACAGCGGTGCGCAAGTAATCGTTGTGCTAAACGCCTCGCCATTTCATCTGAATAAACATCGCGAGCGAATTGAAATTCTACAGCGTCACGCTAAGCAGTTCGAATTACCCATATTGTATCTTAATATGACGGGTGGTCAGGACGAATTGGTATTTGATGGCGACTCGCTTGCTATAAATAAAACAGCCGAGTTGGTTGCACGTGCAAAAYTATTTGAAAAAGATATTGTAAGCATACAATTTGATGGCAACGATATTTCACCACAATGCCCCATACTTGAAGAGGATTCCGGCAAAGCGTTTTTGGATGAAGCGRTTACATATAAAGCGTTGGTGACCGGCGTACGTGATTTCGTACGGCAAAATGGTTTYAGTGGCGTRATTATAGGYTTRTCTGGTGGCGTGGAYTCCGCGTTGACGCTGGCCATYKCTGTTGACGCTCTAGGTGCTGAGAATGTACAGGCTGTGATGATGCCTTCTCGTTATACTGCAGATATGAGCCTTCATGATGCCCAGGARSAAGCAAAAATTCTGGGYGTTAAATATGATGTGATCGAAATMGAAAACATTTTTAATCAGTATRTYGATTCGCTKTCAATTATATTTGATGGTGCWGAAACGGATACAACAGAAGAAAACCTTCAGGCACGTTGTCGGGGTATGTTGTTGATGGCTATCTCCAATAAAACCGGTCGAATGGTTTTAACTACCGGCAATAAAAGTGAAATGGCAGTGGGTTATGCAACTTTATACGGCGATATGTGTGGTGGTTTTGCACCCATTAAAGATGTATGTAAAACATGGGTATATAGACTGTGTCGTTATCGTAACCGTGTTTTTGAGGTAATACCGGAGCGTGTTTTAACGCGACCGCCAACAGCTGAGCTTAGGCAAGATCAATGTGATCAGGATTCACTACCCGAATACGATATTCTGGATCGCATTATAGAATTGTCTGTCGAGCAGGACATGTCCATCGATGAAATTGTTGCCGAAGGCATTGATCGCGCCGATGTATTACAGGTAATTACCCTGGTGCAACGTAATGAACACAAGCGCCGACAATCTGCACCGGGCATCCGTATTACACGTCGGGCATTTGGACGGGATCGACGTTACCCGATAACATCGGGGTATCGTCGAAAATAATGTGCCTTTATAACGAAGCAGGCGCTAATGTTTTATAGTTATCCGGATCGATTGTTGTTGCAATATCTGAAAAATCATTAAAGTCGATAATGCGCTGAGTATCGGCAGCAAGGTCAGGTAGCTCCAGTTTTTGATAAGACAACAACATAATTTCCAGCGCACGTTTGGTCCAGATGGTATTCGGGAAACGTGTTAGTACCGTTTTGGCACGTTTCGCCGATGATAGCCATGCTTTTCGTTCGATGTAAAACTCTGCGACAACGATTTCTTTTTTAGCCAGTTGATTGCGTAGGTAGATCATTCGCTGATGAGCATCACCCGCATATTGACTATTGGGAAAACGACGAACCAGTATCGAGAAATCATTGAACGCCTGTTCTAACACAGCTGGATCATGTTGTGATGGATCACGAGGGAACCAGGCGTCTAGCAACCCCTGGCCGCGATTGAAATTGATTATTCCTTTTAAATAATACACGTAATCCAGGTAAGCATCACGAGGATGAAGGCGTTCAAATCGTTCGATTGCGCTGGTTGCCTGATCCAGTTCATCGAACTTGTAATAGGCATACGCAATTTCCAGTTGTGCTTGTTTGGCAAAGGGATCGAAGGGAAAACGTGCCTCCAGTGATTCCAGATGTTTGACCGCTGTTTGAAATTCGGCCGCATCAATCGATGCTTGCGCTTCGTCATAAAGCTCTTTAGCTGTGTAACTGGCGGTTTCGTCCTTATCGACGCCGGCACAAGCCACCAGGTTGGTCGCCAGGAGGATTGAAAATAGTACAGGAAGTAAAGCTGGAAAAAGTAAATGCATTAAAAAATTCAGAGGTAGTTACTGGGTTTTCGTTAGAATACCCTATTATAACGAAGTTCCAGTCGAGGGCATATGTCAGAAGCACCAATAATTAAGCAGCTAAGCGAAGAAGACGCGGGTAAACGGCTAGATGTCGTGCTCGCGCAGCAGTTTCCTGAATATTCACGTAGCCGTCTAAAGCTCTGGATTGAGCAGGGGCAGGTACTATTAAACGGTCAGACCTCACGCCCTAAAACGAAAGTTTCGGGCGATGAAGAGCTTCAATTGACCGTGCAAAGTATCGAATCAGAGGAAARTATTRTTGCTGAAGATATTCCTCTGGAYATCATCCATCAAGATGAAGCGATAATTATTGTGAATAAACCTGCTGGTTTAGTCGTMCATCCGGCTGCCGGTCATTATTCTGGCACCCTGCTAAATGCGCTRCTGCATTTTGATGAATCACTKGGYGCCATTCCTCGYGCTGGCATTGTGCATCGTCTGGATAAAGAYACTACGGGTTTGATGGTGGTGGCGCGAAACYTGAGCTCACATAAATACCTGGTCAATCAAATTCAGAAACATGACGTGATTCGCCAATATCAGGCAGTGGTATTTGGCGTGATGACYGGAGGCGGYATGGTCGATCAGCCCATTGGRCGGCACCCGCGTGATCGTATCAAAATGGCAGTAAGAAAAAATGGTCGAGAAGCAGTGACGCATTATCGTTTGMTGCAACGTTTTCGTGAACACAGTCATGTGAAAGTTCAACTGGAAACAGGGCGTACTCATCAAATACGGGTACACATGAGCCATCTACGMCACCCCATAGTCGGTGACCCGGTTTATGCTGGTCGCCAYCGAAAYCCATCGGGTGCGCTRCCTGAATTACTCCATTTTCTACAACAGTTTAAACGTCAGGCRCTGCATGCCTGGAAGTTAACATTTGMRCACCCTGAYRGTGGCGAAGAAGTGACATTTGAAGCGCCGCTACCRGATGATATGCAGCAATTAATTACACTATTGAGTGCTGAYCTGAAAAAAAATGGATAGRCAAAGTTATCTGCCAGTAAGCTGGCCAACAGCCATGCAGGCAAATTTAAAAARTGTTCATGCCATTACGACCCTGATAAAAGGCGGMGTCAGTTCAGGTGATTATGCMGAGTATAATCTAGCAACACACGTCAATGACGAACGGGCATCAGTAAACAGTAATCGAAAAAARTTACGTACAGATTTACAAYTACCCTCTGARCCCGTCTGGTTAGAKCAGGTRCAYAGYAATAAGGTGRTAGATGCRGWAAATAGTCGTGTGCTTCAGGCAGACGCTAGTTTTTCGCGCRTAAAAGGCGTGGTGTGTGCSGTGCTCACAGCAGATTGTTTRCCGGTTTTTTTCTGTAATTTATCGGCAACAGAAGTTGCCGTKGCCCATGCCGGCTGGCGTGGTCTCCATGCCGGTATTATCACAAAAACAATACAGGCGATGGAATCATCCGTAGATGAAATCCTGGTGAATTTAGGACCGGCCATCGGTCCACAGTCATTTGAAGTAGGTGTCGATGTTTTTGATGCCTTTACTAATAGTAACCCATTGAATGAATCTGCATTTGCAGTAACAGATAATAATCATTTCTTATGTGACATCTATCACTTAGCAAAAATCGAGTTACAGTCTTTGGGAATAACAAAAATCACCGGCGGTGATTTCTGTACTTRTCGCGATAAGCAACAATTTTATTCATTCAGGCGGCAGCCTCTTACCGGTCGTATGGCGAATTTAATTTGGTTGAGTTGATTCGCCGTTTAAATTGTTAATTGCAAACAATTGTTAATTCTAAAACATACCTATTGCTTGGTAATATGTGCTTCCTTATAGTATCTGAAAGTTTATTTTGAAAAGATACCAAGGGTACCAGGGATATCAGGATAAGATATGCCATCCGTTATTTAGTATTATTTCTTTTTATTTTTTTATACTATCACGCACATTAGGACGTTAACTATTATGGATGCATGCTTCCGATATCTTGTTAAAAATTTACCTCTATTTATTATACTGCTGGCTCCCCTAACTTTATTAGCGGAGGATGATTATGTGTTAATGATGGAGGCTGAAGCAAAATCATCGCAGTTGGATAAAGGAGTAAAGAGTGTAATTGATAATAAACAGAGAAAACAACAAATTGGCATTGTTGAAAAAAAATGGCGGGGAGATTGTGACTATGCTGGAGACGTTTTATTATCTGGCATACTTCGAGATGAGTTCTCTTCTTATTTAAAACAATGCTCTTTTAGTCTATTTGTGTTCTATCGAAAACTTGATGCGGGTTCGCAATCCCTGGTCTTTAATGAGTACAGAAAAGTCTCCCCCGTCAAATTCAGTTCACTTAAAGAATCAATCGTAAAGTATTTATAGCTGCGTAATGTAAGATTAAAGATTGCTCATGAATAGGGCTGAACCTGCCAACATGGCAGGTTAAGTTATGTGTTTACGCTTAAAAATATAATATTTTTCAATGGCTTATAGAATAAAAATAAATAAGTAATTCATTACTATTTTTTTGAGCAATGTAAAAATCGTGTGCTATAACTGTAACATGATTTGGATACTATCCAATTCGAGAGCTCCTTAAAAGAGTCCTAATTGAGCCTAAATTTTTAACTTTCAAGAATAGCGAAAGGTTTTATTATAATGGCATTTTTTAGCCAATCTGTTTTTAAAATTATACCTGTCATCGTATTACTGTGTGGTTTAAATACTTCTGTGGTATTAGCGGATGACTATTTAAATTTGTTAGAGGCAGAAGCGGAAGATGTAAAGCTTGACCAAAGTGGCCAGCTGAAAGAAAAAGAACCCATTAACAGGGGCTCTACGGACGGTATCACAAAGACAAACTGGAAGTGGGAAGGTGATTTGGTCGATGATAACTTACCAACAGGTTTGACTCAAGATGAATTAGCGACGGTTCTCAAACAAAATTTTTATGGCACCTTTGTTTTCTATCGAAGATTAAACTCTGTGGATAAAGACACGGTTTATTATCATTATACAAAATCCTCAACCGCAGATATTGAATCGATTCGTGATGATATTTTGAATCATCTGAAAAATTAAAGAGGGTAAATAACCATGAAAAAATCACTAAGCAGTATAATAATAGCTGCAGCTATCGCTGTGTCTTTTAACGCACAAGCTGCAAGAGATGTAGCAGTCAAAATAACAAAAGATAAAAGCTACAGTACCGTGCATGACGGTCAAGAGTTAATTAAAATTTCACGTATTCAAGATACATCGCATGTAATCGATGGTTCATTTGCAAAAACCTCTCGTCCTTGCCCACCGTTTTGCATTAATCCGATGAGTATTGATGAGCGTGTAGAAACGGTAGCTGAACTTGAAGTAATCAAGTTTATGGAAACATCAATGTATCGAGGTGATGGCATGATTATCGATGCACGTACGCCTAGCTGGTATAAAAAAGGCACCATTCCAGGTTCAGTTAATATCCCCTTTACAATGTTTGAAAAAGATATAAACGGTGTTGAACTGGCTGAAGTATTTGAAAGTATAGGGGCAGTTGAACGTGATGAAGTTAACCCTTTTTTGCTCATGGCTGAAGGCTTTGGACTAATGGGTGGCGATTTAAAGACAGAGCGCTGGGATTTTTCAAATGCTAAAGAGTTATTGCTTTGGTGTAATGGCCCATGGTGTGGCCAGTCGCCACGTGCGATTCGTGCATTATTAAATGCGGGCTATCCTGCTGAAAAACTTTATTACTATCGTGGCGGCATGCAGATGTGGCAATCATTAGGCCTAACAACGATGAAGCCTACAGATATGAGTGTTGCTAGTAAGTAGTTAATAGTAAATAAGTATACTAAAAACCCCGCTTATCGTAGCGGGGTTTTTTTATGCTTATATATTTTGGCGTGCGGGTTGGATTGCAAAATATTCACCACAGAGGCACAGAGTACACAGAGAAAACCTTTTTATTATTAACTGTGCCGAAGGCACAGTTAATAAAGAAAAACTCCGTGCTCTCTGCGCCTCTGTGGTGAAATCTTATGTAGGTTCTGGCAGATATGCTCTATGTTAAGGGCTAGTAACCCGCACTCTAAACGCCAAATCAAAGAATGGCGTATTTGAGCCGGTGCCTGGGTTCATAATACCCGATGGTCGAAATTCAATGGTTCTGACTGCTGAGTCGTAAGCACTAATTGGAATAATCAGGTTAGAAAAAGAGTCAAAAAAAGTTAACCTCTCCACCATTAGTCAGCATGGATGATGAGTAGGATTAGAATGTTGATTGTAATAGTCAAACAGTGATTCGAATACGTATACGTGCTTTATATAATCAATAAGCTGAGTGTAACGTTATGACTGTTTGCCCTAGTCCACTCTCACCCTGAATTTTAATTCCATCGAAGGGTGATTGGTTCCATCACTACCACTGAATTCGCCCGTAGGATTGATGCGGATGAAATTGATAGGCGGAGAGGTGATATCAAAACCACTACCATCGATGACCGGCACGATAAATGTGGAGCCACCATCATTTGAATAGGTGACATCATTAAAATCAAGTGGAACGGTAAGCCCACTCACTATTGCGCCATCGATGATATTTGAAGGATTAAAAGGTGAACCAAAATAAAAGGTCGTATTAGCCGCCAGTGGGTCGGTGATAACCAGTGAATCAGCATCGACATAACCAAATCCAGAGTTTTCCACAGCGATGGTGTATTCGACAATTGCCCCTAATATAGCCTTAGGATTTGTTAGATTTACAGGGTCAGATAATACGGCACTGTTTTTACTGATGTTGATGATTGTGGTGCCAACGATGATAGTATTCTGTCCAGTATGTGAGATTGTTCCTTCACTGCCCTCATTTGCCGTTACACTCACGTTCCAGAACCCAACAGGGTTCAAAGGAATCGTGTACTGGAATTCGTAGACACGTATCGCCCCAGTCGGTGTTGCTACGGACGTCATCGCCACATTGTTGACCTGTACTGYYGGYGTACTATCYGTAATCGTGATATTTGCACTTGAAATGTCTGCATTGCCGAACGGGTCGCTGACCGTGGCACGGATAAATACCGTGGTGCCTGGTTCGTAGGATGTAAACTGTGTAACAGAAGGGAAGGCTGCGGAAAACACGTTGATTGAGTCCACGTTGATTACCGTGCTTGATTGCATCTGCACTTCAGAGCGTATCGCTCCCTGTAGCGTTCGCAACTGAATATTCCGGTTATTTRCACTGATATTGGTCAATACGATTCTTATAAAATCACCGGTGGCAAARTTTGTCGCAGCAACAAYATTGATTGGYAATTGTAAGGTCTGCCARCCACCGGTATTCCATGTGATYGAACTCGTGCCGATGAGTGTGGCTGTATTGCCATTGAATAAATCAGCCYGYACTGTTCGTGCGCCGCCRCCAGTTTGTCGACGCATGCGAAGCTGTACAGTGGTCACACTGCTGCCGGTAATAGTAAAAGGTGCCTGAAATACGATCCCCTGGTTCAGGGTAAGGCTTGAGCCAGCAGTAATATTATTTGATACTGTGTTTGCGCCTGGCGGTGAACGGGTCAGATTCGGTGGTGGTAGAGCAGCGCTAACCGAATCAAAGTAGAGCTGTTTTACACCACTGGCAGGTGGGTTGATGTTTACCGTAAGGCTGGCGCTCTCATTAGCAGGAACATCTAAACCACTGATTGTCGCTATGACCTGTGCATTATTGACAGTGGTTACACCGGTCGGTAATTGCGCACCGCCAGCAACGACAGGCCCGATAATAACTGTCTGTGAAGCGCCAGGCGGATAGTTTTGTACCAGCCCAGAAATATCATGCCCCTGATCATCGGATACATTACCCGGGCTGATGACAAATGCCTGCGCATTCGGATTCGATACGGTATAACAATAAAATACATTCGTTCCCGGTGTGACTACCAGGGTATCTAGTGTGTCGGAACAGGTCGCGTTGGTACTCACATATTTATCAAAATTTAGGCTTTGAATTGCCAGTGGATAATCTTCGACTTCGCCATCAGACATTGCACTGCCGGTAGTAAAGATCGACAGTCCCAGGTCGCTGGAAAAACGGATGCGTACGTAAGTATTGCCACCAACCAAACCAGTTAAGGCCGGCCAGTTTAAGGCGACGTCCGAGCCGTTGGTTCCGTTAGCGACATTCGTCTGCGTACCTTCACCCGACTCAAACGTTCCGTTTTGATTGAAATCTATCCAGCCGACAAGCCGGGCAGAGCTGCCTGAATTGTTTGTCACATTTACATTGACGCTATAAGACGTTGCATTGGTGACTAGTGGAGGGAAGCTACTGACACCGTTTTCATCATCGGCATTATTAAGGTCATCGCCATCGGCGTTAGCCGTTGGCAAACCGGTCACTTCACTATCGGGTACGCTTGTGCCCATAAAAATAGATGTATCTATACCGTGGTTAGGTCCGCCACTAGAGGTCAGTGTGCGATAACTGTTCGGTGCATCACCAAAATCAAAACCAGAGAATGTGCCGGTACTAAATAATGGATGAATAAATGCGGTTGAATCAAATGCCCGATCTGCGGAATCAGCCACCGCAATTTTCACATGATAGGTCTGTCCAGGGACTACGGTAATCGGCTGAAATAAAGTATTGGTGAAACCATCGACTTCAAGATTGGCATTGGTCAGAGCGACGGCAGCATTGCCACCCGTAGCATTGCCGTTGCTATTATCTGAATAAAAAGCAGAATTTGCCAGACTGCCGCAGTTTAATATATTACCGTTCAGACCGATGATGCCGGTATTTACCCAGTTGATAGAGGACAGATCGCCGGCTGTAGTTTTGGCGAAGTTTTCTGCATTAAGTGCGCCAGAAAAAGGACCGGCAATACCCGGGCCGCTGACAAAGATGCCGACCAGGTCACCAAAATTACTGCATACGTATTCAGGAAATTCATCTGAGCCGAACTGAAAAGGAATAGCCAGGGTGGTTGACTGTGGAACCACATCAAACTCAATAGCTGCATACTCACCATTGACGGTACCCGGTTCGATTGCCACCATGTCGGCGTCACTCGTTGTGCCATTACATAACAAGTTTGTTGCACCCGGAGCATTATTTGACGTGTTGAGCGCATTGGCGACATTGGTAAAGGCACTGTTTGAAACGATGACGCCGGTAGGTTCCCCTAGTATCGGCCCGGGTCCGATAGATGTCGTACCGTTTGAAAATATACCTACACCGCTATTAAAATTCGGACAGTTTCCCGGGTTGGTCACCGTCAGGTTTGAAATAGTAACGCCAGTACCTGTTAACACTGTCTCCATCTGCGCAGGCGTGACGCCACCCGCAACATCCGCAAGATTGATTGCAAGTGCAGTCGTTGCACTTAACAGGCTGGAGAGCAGGCCTGTCACCAGCAATGTGTTCTTCATATTTGTTTTTATTCGGTTCAGCATAGGGGGAGATCTAACATCAGGGGGTACGTTTCGTCATTCCTCAAGAATTCCGATGAAATTCCCGGGTAAATTTAGTAAACATATCTCGTTAATTGATCAGCATACTTTCAGATGGGCTCAGTATGCCAGAAACTGATGGGTTCATTTAATATTATAGCCTATATTAATCATAGCGTTAGGGTTGATATTATTTAAGTTTGACTGAAATCAGTGTGCACATTGTCGTTTGTATGTCTGTTGCCTGGTTTTATAAAACGTATACGTATGAATGTAAGTACCTTGTATAACCCAATATTTTGATTGATTATTGTTGGCTTGAAACAGTAATTTATGTCCTCATATAAATAGTAATCCATTACATAATATAGTGTAGTAACAAATTTTAAGAGTAATTAATATGAGAACAGATAAATTCACAACACGATTCCAGACTGCATTATCWGACGCRCAGTCTTTGGCGGTTGGGCAYGACAATCAGTTTATTGAAGCGACACATGTCTTGCTGGCTCTATTAGAGCAAGATTCGAGTACTACAAACCAAATTCTGGCCAGTACCGGCGTGAATGTCGATCAACTTGTGACTAAATTAAATGAGAGCCTGAATCGTTTGCCACAAGTACAGGGTCATGATGGCGATGTGCAACTRTCCAACGAACTGATTCGTCTTTTAAACCAGACRGATAAACTGGCACAACAAAAAAAKGATCAATTCATATCAAGTGAATTGTTCTTRTTAGCGCTCATTGGTGCAAAATCATCSGCCAGTGAAATACTAAAATCAGCCGGCGCAGATAAAAATCAGATCGAACAGGCTATCGAAAATGTTCGCGGCGGGGAATCAGTCAATGATGCCAACGCGGAAGAAAATCGTCAGGCATTAGAAAAATATACTATTGATTTAAGTGARCTYGCMGCMCAGGGCAAGCTTGAYCCTGTCATTGGGCGTGACGAAGAAATTCGACGTACTRTACAAGTTTTRCAGCGCCGTACAAAAAAYAATCCTGTTTTAATCGGYGARCCGGGTGTGGGTAAAACGGCCATCATTGAAGGYCTTGCTCAACGTATCTTAAACGGTGAGGTGCCWGAAGGATTAAAAAATAAACGTATTTTATCACTTGATATGGGYACGCTGATTGCAGGTGCAAAATTTCGTGGCGAATTCGAAGAGCGTTTAAAAGCGGTACTGAAAGATCTTTCCCATCAGGAAGGTCAGGTYATTTTATTTATYGATGAGTTACACACCATGGTGGGYGCAGGTAAAGCCGAAGGTGCMATGGATGCGGGCAATATGCTGAAGCCTGCGTTGGCAAGAGGTGAATTACATTGTGTGGGTGCAACAACGTTAGATGAATACCGTCAATACATCGAAAAAGATGCCGCTTTAGAGCGTCGTTTCCAAAAAGTACAGGTTGATGAACCCAGTGTTGAAGATACCGTAGCAATATTGCGTGGTCTAAAAGAACGTTATGAAATTCATCATGGTGTTGAAATTACTGACCCGGCAATTGTTGCTGCAGCGACTTTGTCACATCGTTATATCAGTGATCGTCAGCTGCCGGATAAAGCCATCGATTTAATCGATGAAGCCGCAAGTCGTATTCGTATGGAACTGGACTCCAAACCCGAAGTGATGGATCGACTAGATCGACGCATTGTGCAATTAAAAATTGAGCGTGAAGCGTTAAAAAAGGATAAAGACAAAGCCACAAAGCAACGACTTGAAAATCTGCAAGAAGAACTAAAAACACTGGAAAAAGAATACGGTGATTATGAGGAACAGTGGATAGCAGAAAAACTGGTAGTACAAGGTTCATCTGCTTTAAAAGAAGAGTTGGAAGCAGCAAAACTGGAATTGGAAAGCGCACATCGTTCAGGTGATCTTGCACGTATGTCTGAGTTACAGTATGGCTTGATTCCCGAGCTTGAATCTAAACTTGCACACGTTGCTGAAGCAGAATTAGCGCGTGATAACCAGTCACAACTATTACGTAATAAAGTGAATAGTGAGGAAATCGCAGACGTTGTTGCCAGATGGACCGGTATTCCAGTCAGCAAAATGCTTGAAGGTGAGCAGGAAAAACTATTGCGAATGGAAGAGGAGCTCAGTGCGCAGGTAGTCGGGCAGCATGAAGCCGTAGAGTCTGTTGCTAATGCAATTCGTCGYTCACGMGCYGGTYTATCTGATCCCAGTAAACCCAATGGTTCATTCATGTTCTTTGGTCCGACCGGTGTYGGYAAAACAGAGCTGACCAAAGCGYTGGCTAAAKTCATGTTTGATACAGAAGACGCCATGGTACGAATCGATATGTCTGARTACATGGAAAAACATGCGGTATCACGCTTAATYGGWGCRCCACCRGGSTATGTTGGTTATGAAGAAGGYGGCTACCTGACMGAAGCRGTGAGACGCAAGCCTTACTCCGTTATTCTTTTAGATGAAATTGAAAAAGCACATCCCGATGTMTTTAATATTTTATTACAAGTTCTGGATGACGGTCGCCTYACAGATAGTCAGGGACGTACSGTTGATTTCAGGAAYACRGTCATTATCATGACCTCTAATCTGGGKTCTCAGCAGATTCAGGAATTGTCTGCGAACAAYGATTATGAWGGTGTTAAAAAGGTGGTGATGGAAATTGTCAGGCAACATTTTAGACCCGAGTTTATTAATCGTGTTGACGAAACAGTGGTGTTTCATCCGTTAGCGAAAGACCAGATTCGAGACATTGCAAAAATTCAGTTGCAGCATCTTGATCTTCGACTACAGGAACAGGATTTTACCTTGCAGATTTCTGATGAAGCCATTGACGTGTTAGCTGAAGCAGGATTTGATCCGGTTTATGGTGCAAGACCATTGAAGCGAGCGATTCAGCAATATCTGGAAAATCCTTTAGCGCAAATGATTTTGAAAGGGGATTATATGCCTGGCGATATCATAAATATCGTAGTGGATGAGTCTGAACTGAAATTTGTTCTCGCTGAACATGTTGAACTTGCGGGTTAAGGGCACAAGCAATTAATAGAGGTGCCCTTAAATAAAAACATGCCGGTATGACAGGCTCCTAGTCTTTAAGAAAGATTAAAAACGTTTTACCGCGAAGGACGCAAAGGACGCAAATAAAAAAATCAGTGATGGCTCAGTGCGTGCTACACCCGCACTGAGCAGAAACATAATGAGACCTTTGCACGATACGAAACAGGAGTAAATTTTCTTTCATTTTGTCATCCTCGAGTGTTTTTATCGGGGATCCAGCGTTTATAAAAGACAA